>JBIOKB010000009.1:0-29460 GCA_044451405.1 Candidatus Babeliales bacterium | reverse complement strand
ATCTCAGGTAACTTCCCACCATATATAAGGTTTTTACCTATTATCATGGGGGCACAATATAAGGTACCACGTCTTCGCTCTATCGAATTACTCTGTAGTGTAATTAAGCTACGCCGGGCTTCGTTATTTTTAATTAATAGTTCTGCGTTGCGAATGGCTATGTCATATCTATAGATTTCCGATCCATCCCCCCCTCTACAATCAACGAAATAGATACTCCCCGACTCATACCATGGCACAAAGGGCAAAAACCCCTCGCACATCCGATCAGTACTCCGCGGTAACACTAACGCAGCAGGAATGGTATAGGAAAAGAGGTAGGTAAGAGACCAAGTATTGGATTCATCTTTATGTAGGCGATTGCAGCGCATAATAATAATATCAGCTTCTTTTTCCAGTACCTGCGCATGCTCAAGGACAAAACCCTCACTATCAGAGATCATTTTTAGAAATACCAGCGGGTGTTCTTGGGCTGCAATAACGGTGTGCTCACGAACCAACACACGTTCTTCACTTTTCTTCATATTCTCGTGACAGACTACGGAAATTTCATTGAGCTGAATCATATTAATAGAATAAACAAAGGCATCAACAGGATCGAGCGGGCGGCACCGACAATTCGCATGTTTCTGGCAACGCGGAGCATGGGCTTTGACTCGATCGTCCACCTGTCGCGTAACATAAAAAAGCGCAGACTCAGTACATGACGGATACATGTAATCAATGCCTGGTGCTTGAAGCATACACGAAACGGGATTCTGCTGGGCAAGTTTTGTATGGAGAGCGCACGCATAAATCGCATGGTTCTCCTGATCTTGAGCGCTAAAAAAGCCAATACCGCCCTTGGTCCAAGAAACAGGTCCAATACCATAGAGCGGCATAGGAATATCAAGCGCCCGAGCAGAGCGCTTCCCTTCATATTTTATGCGGATGCGGCCGCTATCAATAAAACTAAAACTATTGGTTCCCGGAATCACCGTTACACCCAACGGGGTATACCGGGATGCCAGGGTTTTATCAGCGTTGCCCGTTACCGGATCCCAGGAGAATAACTCAATATCGGCCGATGCTGTTTGGTAGATGAGAAGCACCTTGCCATTAGCAAGCTGAGCGACGGGATAGAGCCACTCATGGGCATTTACTTGAATAGCAAGTAGGAGAAGTAGGCTAAAAATTAGGCGCTTCATAATTACCCCTTTCGATACGACAGGTACACTCTAACAAAAAATGGTTTAAAAAAACCACCGCACTGATCGAAATCAATGCGGTGGAAAAAAGGAGAGTAGTAATGAAGCCTAAGTAAAAGTGACCTGCGTGTTTTGGTCTTATACGATGATAAGAAAATCACACAGAATGTCAAATAATGGAAATATTTTATTGCATATAGTACAAGCATTTATTACACATTATTAACAACCAGGGTAAAGCTATTTTTTACACCTGTCAACCTAATAAAAATTTAAAAACCCGATCTAGTCGAATAAAATTCAATGAGGCAATTTTATTGTCTGGGCGCCATGGGCTTTCAGCTCATGCGTTAAAATATGGGAGGATAACGGGGTGGTAAAAATCAGCTGGATGTCAAGCTCTCGTAGTACGGTCAATAATTGAACAATGCGTCGTTCATCAAAGTCGGTCATAAAGTCATCAAGCAGAAACACTGCCGGCCCCTTTTTACGTAACAGCTCTTTAATCTGCGCAATTTTAATCAGCAACACGATCAATTTTTGCTGGCCACGGGATGCGTATTGTTTTGATCTTTTATCGTGAAAAGTAATAAGAATATCATCGACATGTGCGCCAAAGAGTGAACGATTCATCTTTTGTTCTTCTTGTAAGAGATGGGGATATGCTGCTCTAAATGTTTCATAGGATTGATCATCGGGAATACGTTTAGCTTTATACTCAAAGCCGATAGAAAAAGCATTATCAAAATGATCTGCAATCAGAGTCTGTGCGGTGCGTTCAAGTGCTACAAGAGTAGTGCGCCGCGTATCTTGAATAGCAACTGATTTATAAAAAAGCTGTTCTGTCCACGTATTGAATTCATCAGATGACACAGAGCGCTGGAGTAATGCATTGCGCTGTTCTACACAATGGCGCAAATCACGGATAGTGTTGGCGTGTGCAGGATCATAGAGCATAATGGCTTGATCAATAAACGCACGGCGTGTTTCAGGATCACCGTGAATAAGATCAAGATCGCTTTCAGTTAATGTGACAATCCTATAAAAATCCATGAGCTCTTTATAGGATTCAATCGGCTTTTGGTTAATTTTAACTAAGCGACGCTTACCTGAAAAACCAACTTGTAGTTCCTGCGGGCAAACGTTATCGTGTTGAGTAAAAAGCGCTTTAATAAAGAACCCCTCATGGCCAAACTGTATCAACTCACGGGGGGTATGGGTTCTAAACGAGCGCAGATAGCAGAGATAATGAACTGCTTCTAAAAATGAGGTTTTACCACATCCATTAAAGCCTTCAATAATGACTAACGGTTTTTCAAGATTCAATACAAGATCAGAAAAACAGCGGAAATGTTTAAGATGCAGCTGTGTTAAAAGCACGATACAACATACGTTAAACTGCAGCAGTTGGTGACACCGGCATCACCAAATACAGCATATGGTAATTTTTCTCATTGGCTTCAAAAATAATCGGCTTTGAGGAACTCTTTAAATAACAGGTTATTTTTTCATCACCAAACGCCTGAAGGCCGCTTAATAAATAGGGAGCATAAAAGCGGATATCCAATGCATCCCCTTCAAATTCCTGTAACGTTAACCGTTCAGCAAGCTTACCCACTTCTTTATTATGCATTTGCACCTGCAATTCATGCGGCGCAAAACCAAACTGAGTAGCAATAAATTGACCTGATAATAAGCATGTTGATCTGCGTAATGCTTTAATAAGATGCGTACGGTCAACAACCGCTGGCTTAAATTGTTCTTTATTCAAAATTGCTTCATATTGAGGGAATGGATCAACTAATAATTTGGTAAAAAAGTTAAATGATTCACCAGAAAATACTAATTGATTCCCGCACAGCCCAAGAAATATTGTTTTATCTTCGCTACCTTCAAGTAACTTCTTAACTTCAAAAATAGCGCGCCGTGGCAACAACCATTTTTTACTTTCATCAAGCGTATATACTGAACTGCTTACTTGTGATAAACAGTGCCCATCAGTTGCGGTCATCTTGAGTTCTTTATTTGATATTTCAAGATACAACCCATTAAGCGCAGGATTTGAATTATTTTGCGGAATTAAAAAAGCAACTTTATCAAGCATGTCCAATAGGAGCGGTGAATCAAGCTGCATAAGATTTTCAATGCGTTCAGGAAATGGCGGGAAATCTTCCGCATCTTTAATATTGAGCGCAACATTCACCGACCCTGCACGTAGCGTAAGCTGATTGTTATCAATGCTGCAGGTAATGTCCCCTTCCATTTCTTTTACTAAATCAAAAATACGGCGACCAGAAACCAAAAAAGAATATGGTTCAGTAATGCTGCTTTCTTTTAATGGGTAACTTGATTGCAAGCTAATTTCAAGATCCGTACTTTTTAATACTAATTCCTTATGGCCTACTTGCACCAAGATATACGTGGTTGCATCAAGCGGAGTACGCTTGGTGCAGATTGGCTGCATTGCCGATAAAATTGCCATCCACGGCTTTTGATCAACTAAAAATGTATACGCCATACATCCTCACTACAGAAATTTTTTTCATAGTTACAAAGTGACTTTAGTATACTCAGGTTGCCTAAAAAAACTACGGGGAATCACTCATCATTATTTTCAGTATACGACCGCGGATGTTTAGTATCGTAGACTGTGCGCAAGTGTGTTGTTTCTACATGGGTATAAATCTGTACCGTAGAGATATTTTCATGCCCCAATAATAGCTGCAATGATCGCAAATCAGCACCATTTTTAAGCATGTGCGTTGCTAATGAATGGCGCAACATGTGTGGTGAAATGGTACGTGCAATGCCCGTCTGCTTCCACAATCCATTTAATACATGCCAACATGCTTGCCGTGAAATAGCTTTAATTTTGCCGCCATAGCGTACCGGAAAGAGATGATCAGAGCCACGCACAGTCTGCATATACGTGTGCAGCAGATCTATCATATCCTGTGGCACTGGTACCATCCGCTCTTTGCCCCCTTTACCACGAATGGTGATAAACCCGGTATCCGCATGAACATCGGATAGGCGTAAGCCTGTTAACTCACTAATACGCATGCCTGATACATATAATAGATAGAGCATTACTTTATTGCGCACACCCTGCTCAGACGTATCAGCATCAGCAACCTGCAATAAGTGCGCAATTTCCTGCTCTGATAAAAAGGTGGGCAATTTTTTTTCAAGCTTTGGTGCTTGCATATCATGAGTGATATCAACAAAGCCTGCATGTTCATGGGCGTAGGCAAAAAAGAGTTTAAGTGCCGATATTTTGCGCGCCATGCTGCGAGAACTGATAGCATTACTTTTTAAATAACTTAAATAGCGTTTGACATCAGCCACCGTTGCCTGTTCGATGGTGATTGTATGATTGGTAAGAAATAAAATAAACTGCGCAAGATCTTGTTTGTAGGCTTGAAAAGTATTTTTAGCTACTCGGCGTTCGGTTAATAAGTAGGCTTCAAATTTGGTTACGATAGACATTAATATGCCTTTGCAATCAACACGTCCCCTTGGCTTTTTTGGTCACAATTAAAGCAGGTTTCAAACGTACGCTCTTCTAACAAACAGCGCGTTGTTGCTTGATACTGTTTTAACAACGCTTCACAGGCAGGGTTTCTACACCAGCCCGTTTGATAAAAGCCATTGTGTTCAACCAAATCAGATGCAAACTCTGCAAGCTTAGCCCGTCTATGCCACATGGAATCACGGCGTTCACGCGCACGCTCAAGCAAAGTGCGCTGAATAGTTTCAAGAAGTGTTGGTACATAGGTTGCAAGTTCATTAAGTGCAACTGCTTTTTTGCCAAGCCCAATGCGATCAGCAACCATTGCCTGCTGTTGTGCTAAATCACGTGTACCAATTTCAATACGGAGCGGCACCCCTTTTAATTCCCAATGATAGAATTTAGCACCCGGCGTTTTTTGGTCATCTGCATCAACATACACACGCAATGCTCCTAAATCTTTTTGTATTTTCGCAACCGCATCCATCACCGCGTTGCGATCATCATTTTTACCAAAGATAGGAATGATAACCACTTGAATTGGTGCAACCTGTGGCGGTAATACCAATCCTTTAGCATCACCGTGGGTCATAATCACTGCGCCAAGAAGACGCGTTGTTACTGCCCAGCTGGTTAAAAATGGATACGCCAAATTGCCTTCACGATCTTGGAATTTCATATCAAATGCGTGGGCAAATGTTTGGGAAATAATATGCGACGTCCCCATCTGTAATGCCTTGCCATCCTGCATCAATCCTTCAAAGGTATAGGTAACATCAGCACCGGGAAATTTTTCTGCTTCAGATTTTTTGCCTGCTACAACCGGAATCGCTAAATACTGTTCAGCCAACGTAATATACTCGTTAAGAATTAAGAGCGCTTCTTCTTGTGCTTGTTCATGAGTTTCATGAGCAGTATGGCCTTCTTGCCAAAAAAATTCAGTAGTTCGTAAAAATGGGCGCGGGCGCATTTCCCATCGCACAACATTAGCCCATTGGTTAATTTTAATAGGTAAATCACGGTATGATTTCATCCAACGGGCAAACATATAATGAATAATAGTTTCAGACGTTGGGCGTACTACGTATGGTTCTTCAATCTCTTTACCTCCTGCGTGGGTTACTACCGCCAGCTCAGGAGAAAAGCCCTCAACGTGTTTTGCCTCTTTTTTTAAGAAACTTTCAGGGATAAGTAAGGGAAACGCCGCATTTTGGTGCCCCGTAGCCTTAAGGCGTCCATCGACATAGTCTCTGATAATCTCCCACATAGCAAACCCATAGGGACGAATCACGATACAGCCACGTACGGGTGAATGATCTGCCATTTCTGACTGATAAATGACTTCGTTGTACCATTCACTAAAATTCGTTTTAATATCAGGGAGTTTGCTCATTGCGTTCCTCAGGGTAAAAAGGCCCCTACTTCGCCTTAACTCTCGTAGGATTACACAAGAAGCTTCAGGCTATGAAGGGCAGGTGGCTTTTGCGTTAATTATTACGCCTATTATAATAATAAAATATACAATAATACACCCTAAATGGAGAGTGTGCCATGATTGCCTACCTTAAAAAATATGTACTCATCCTCTGTGCCCTTTTTACCTGCCAACAAACCATTGGTATGGCTGATTATGCCCAACGGGCATGGCGTGAGATGACCGCGACCAATGAACGTAAAGTGCTTACTGCATTGGCCGCATTATGTCTGGGTAATGAATTATATCGATATGTATGCATCACCCTGCAAAAAAATGTATTAGCCATGCTTCTGAATCAACAGAACCGTACCCCACATAAACGTAAACCAACCATCACACTGTTTGGCCATGGATTAAAAGCAACGCAAGAGCAAGGTAATGAATATAAAAACATATTAAACAGAGAAGAGCATTTTGAAGTATTTAATTTTCCGTACGCCGGTGCAGATGTGCGAAAATTATCTGACTTGATAACCATGAGCAAATGCAGTCTTGCCCAAGAAAGCGATATTAAAACATGGCGTAAGCAGATTAACAAACACACCAATAAAAACATTAACATTTTCGCTATTTCAACCGCAGCCTCTGCAGCGTTATGTGCTGTGGCTATCGACAGACCAACCAATGTACAATCAATAATTGTTGAATCTCCTTTTGATGATGTAAAATCAGTTGTAGCAGGTATAGCATCGTATGCAAGCTTGATTCCGGGCGTTACTACCCTTGGCAATATTGCAGCAAGTCTGATTTTCCCTCGCTATAGCACCGGCAATCTACGCCCTATCGATGTAGTAACTTATATCCCTGATGAGATTCCCGTTTTATTTATCTGTTCACGACAAGATAGATTAGTGCCTGCTTGGAGTACCAAGCGATTATATACTACTTTAAAAGAACATCGCGCACAGCGTGGAATACATAATGTCTATCTCAGGGAAGCTAACCAAGGCAAACATGGTGAGATACTCAAACATAACCAAGAATGGTATCAAGCAGCCGTTAATGGAGCCTATAAAAAAGCACATATTCCCCTTGAATAATGGCTATAACCCGCTACAATTAATATATAATTTAATTCTATTGTTAAACCTATAAGTTGTCGTACACAAATGGATGTTTTATGAAAAAATGGAGAATATATGGTGCCTTGGGCATGCTTTTAGCCTACAGCACAGGAGCGATGGCAACCAATTTCTGGTTCACCTCTTCCTCCCCCTTTCAGATCAGTACCCCTTCAATCATCCGTAATAATCCTAGAAGCATTGCTCTGGTAAGCACCCTAGCTGTTACCTACACGGGCTATATCCTCTATCAATATCAAAAACAGCAAGAAATCCGTAGCCGTGCCAAACATCTCTATAACTCCATTAAAAAAGACCGCCTCTATCTTATTCCTCATCATACGGGGTCTACTGCCGTAGTTGCCGTTCATGGCATGTGTGGAAGCCAGGATTTAGCTGATTTATGCGTATACAGCCCTGACAATGAGGTTGGATTTATTCTTCCTCACACACAGGTCATAGCATTTAACTTTCCTGATGCAACAATCGATTTTGCCAAAGCAGCAAGAACCCATTATTTAGGTAAACAATATCGAGAAAGCAAACTAGGCTACGATCTTACCAAAGAAGACTGGGAGCGTATGCGTGTTGCGAGTTTAGCGCAAGAAAAAGATATCAATCATCTAGAAGATGCGGTACTCAGTGATCGAGCACAATGCCATCATAATTTAGTTTTAGCCGGTGTTTCCCGTGGTGCTGCTACCATTATTAATTATATGGGAAGTAGACTGCCCCCTACTAATATCAAAGCACTTATTTTGGATGCGCCTTTTGATGCTATTTACGATATGCTCAATGCACGTCTTAAATTAAAGAATCTGCACATGGTTCCCCTGCTTACCACAATGTTCGAGTTTTATATTACCTATCTCTTTAAAAATTATACCCCATGGGGTATACGCCCGATTGACGTGGTTGATTGTATTCCCAACATACCAATACTCATGATCTGTTCATTAGAAGATACGGTAGTTCCTCCACGTAATACCATGCGACTCTACAAAAAGCTTATAAAAGACGGGCGTACTAACGTACATCTGTTTATTACGAAGCATGGCGAACATGGACGCATTATGTTTGATGCTGAACACCCAGAAGTTGGTATCACCTATCGCAATATAGTCCATGCATTCTTACAAACGTATGCACTTGAACATGAGCCAACGTGGGCTACTGCAGGGCACGATGTTTTTGCTACGTGCCAACCGAGTGTAGAGTATTTAAATAAAACATACGCAATTTAGAATTTACACATCGGCTTGCCCGCATAGCATCCAACACCATTAAGCTCATCAACCACATCAAAAATATCATTATTGGGATACTGAAAAAAATCGACCTGAATAATGTTAGGCATATGACCCGTTTCTTTTGCCAAGCGTTCAAGCCGACTTTTAAGTACTGTTTTCTTATTTGCCTTTTTTGCTCCTGCCTTGCTGCCACCCATACATTCGGTAACAAAATGGTGCACAATAAAAATCTTGTTCTGCGGATTTTTATGTCGATCTTGGAACGCCTGCTTACCTCGGTGAGGTAACACATCTATCGTACAATTTTTAAAATCAGTACACGTTTTAAATTGCCATGGCGTATCCCATGCATAAGTCCATATGTAGTGCATCCAGGGATACTTGGTATATCCAAGATGCTCTGCTCCATGCAATAACACTACAAGCCGCTTGTTATCTTTAATCATCTGCCCTAAGGTCGGCCAGGGCACATTCAGTGGTTGGATATGTACATAGGAAAGTAACCCACTGCTGGTAAAATCAGCAGCAATACGATCCAAGTTACTCGTATGATCTTCAACAATGAGGGTTACCACTTCATGAGGATGAGAATCTAAAAAAGAACGCACGTCGGATAATAATTTCTCCAATGGACGCCGTGCAGGATCTAATGCGCAATGGTTAAATGGAATAAGTCCTGTGCTATTATCATGCCCATACGCCGCTTCAAAGGCATTCATAACAATCCCCTTCATCGGCTCTAATTTTTCCATGAGCGCTTTAGCAAAGGGGCGATAAAAGATGGGAACTTGTTCAAAGAACTTTTCCATGGGAGCATTATATAAATATTCTTTATCGATACCATGGCATACAAAAGGAATGGGATTACCCTGTTCGTCTTGGTTATACCAGACATGAATTTTAATAGCCCGAACGCCACTTTGTAATTGCTGCGCAACATCAATATCTTGATTATGAACATCGGATTCGATATGGGATTGGCCGTTATGGGTAGCCGCATACGCTACGGTGTTATATGGTCGATTACATAATTCACTATACCCATTACACTGTAACGGTTCTGAAGAACCCTTACTTCCATATAAACACCCACTTATAACCGCCACTATCCCTAAAAGATACTTCATTACTGACCCCCCTATAATTAAGAGTCAGTATCGCACACCAAAAATAGCGTACTCAACATTTTGCAGGAGAGAGTGTCTTTGTTCATTTATTAGTTAAGTTCTTGTACCAACTGGAACTTATTACCATCTTTATCAACAAACGTAACCATTTTCACATGGCCTGGCACTTCAATAATTTCATCGATAAATTTCACCCCTTTTGCTTCCAATGCTGCCTTACTTTTAACGATATCATCAACCGTCATAGTAACTACTGCATTCATACCCGCCTTTTCCGTTTCATGCTCTTCACGTGCTTGGCCAACACCTAGAATAAAATCAGTTCCAGGCGCTTTAAGTTCCATCCAGCCATACTCTGGGGTATCGTTAGTTACATCAAGCCCTAACGTGTCTTTAAAGAACTTTTTGCTCGCATTAATATCTTTGACCGCAATCCAGGCAAGGGACATTTTTTTAATCATAGGATTAACCTTAAAAAATAAATGGTTAAAAATAATATTTAGTATATTTTTAAGGTAACAGATACAATAAAAGAGACAATATATACACCATATAACCAAAGAGTAGATCCCTATGACCCCATTAAAAATTGTAGCATTTTTGCTTATTGGCATATCATCTCTTATTATTGGTGCTGTTATGCTGGCCAAGCCGTTAGCAGTAGGCTCTCAAGCCCCTGACTTTAAACTACAAGATGACCACGGTAATTGGCGGACGCTCTCAGAATTTAACGGGAAAAAAGTAGTCGTTTATTTCTATCCTAAAGACGATACTCCAGGATGCACAAAAGAAGCGTGCAGTTTACGTGATAGTGCTCAAGAATATAGCAAACATGGTATTGTAGTTATAGGCATTAGTTATGATTCAGTTGAGTCTCATAAAGAATTTAAAGCAACATACCATCTTCCCTTTATTCTATTAAGTGATCCCACACGAAAAGTAACAAAAAAGTATCATGCTGCTTCAGTATTATTTGGCTACTTTTTCCCTAAACGAATCACCTATCTCATTGAAAATGGTAAAATTTGTTATGTATTTAAAAAAATAGACGTATCAACCCACGGAGACGATATATTAAAAGCTTTTAATATTAAAACGTAAATCCAAAGTTGCAATTGAGAATGTAGGATTTCTTATTCTGATTACCCCGTAGATGCTGAACTGCAGGAACAGATATACCAAACTGCATGATGGTAAATTTATTTGAAATCCATAACGAAGGCGTTATAAGAATAACATTTCCCCCCGAATTTCTGTCTTCAACTCCTTTGATCGTACTAGACTGGCTCGCTATACCATCAACCTCAACCATCCATAAAAAGATCCAATTTTTGAAGGGGAGATCAAAATTATGACCAAATCCTCCTTGATATAATACGTTATTGCCAAACTGAGTGCCGTGCGAGCATGTAGTAATCATGAAACCACTTGAGGTAAACGCATACCATTCAGGATTTAAATAGGAGCAGGTTAACCCTAAAAAATAGGCTGGTGAACTAAGGGTAAGATCTTTTACTCCCGTGGGAAATGACATAGATCCAAAAATAGTAAAAGTCGTCCAACTTCTTTCGGTACCCTTGAAATGATACATATATTCAGCATCTAAAACTATATCGTTTAACCCTGCTGCATGCACGCCATCAATGGTTGATTTAATGGTAACGGGGATATTTAAGGTAAACGCCAAATGTTTAACCGGCGTCCAGGAAGGATACAGGATCACTCCATCTATTTTTTCATTGGTTCCCCGCTCTACAAACGGATAACAGAAAAGGTAGAAATCACCTGGATCAACCACCGTCTGACCAAATGATAGTAACGGACCCGGTGCCTGTGATGAGGGTAAAGCAAAATTACCAATCTTAGCTTGCTCTACATCTTCCCCTATAAAACGGGATAACGCCATAGATCCCCATACCACACCTGCGATTATGACCAGACTGTATATATGCTTCACAATACCCCTTTTTTTACCTTAAAAATGATCGCCAGCGCTCATAGTATAGTAAAAAAAATGGCATAAAAAATATAAAAAAATGCCTCATATTAATACGTTCTATGTATAATAATCCCATTTTTACCAATAGTACGATTGACACGAATTTTCAAACATATAAAAACAGCCAAAAATTTATAAAAATTGATAATTTTAGGTAAAATAAATTTTAATTTTGTATTACAACTATTGATTTTAAAAAAATAAATTGTGTAATATGGAATTAAGTGGAAATAAAGGGAAAACTCTGACCATAACAAAAAGGAGAACGATTATGGCAAAGAAGAGAGTGGTACGCAGAAAGAAAGCTGCAGCACCAAAAAGAAAAACTGCAAGACGTAAAAAAGCAGTAAAACGTACAGCTAAAAGAAAAACAACTCGTCGTAAAACTGCAAGACGTAAAGCTTCTAAGCGTTAAGCTTTAAAGCTACTTGTAGAAAGCTATAGGAGCCTTTGCAATGAAGGCTCCTAACTATTTAATTCTAACCCCAACAACGCTTCCTTTACCTCCCTACCCCACCTATAATTCCCCAAATCTCCATCTTTTTTTACTACCCGATGGCACGGAATAAGATACGCAAGTTTATTCTTACCAAGCGCACTTCCTACCGCACGGTATGCTTGCGCATGCCCTATGGTATGAGCAAGATTATGGTACGTAGCTGTTGTTCCCGGAGTAATAGCTAATGCTGCCTGCCAAACCTTAATTTGAAATGGTGTCCCCGTACAGAGTAACGGCACATTCAGTTCGTCTAATGAGCTATACGATGTAGCATGAGGGATGTGGGAAACAAACGATGCCTGAAATGCCCCACGGGATGTAGAAATAACCTCTAATGGTGCATTCCCTATGCGATAATATGCATAGGTATGTTGTGATTGGCTGATATGCTTATCAAACTCAGCTTTAGATAGTGGGATAATCTGCATAAAAACCCCTTATGTGTTTGTACCTAACTCATCCTGATAAAAGAGATATAACGCGTAAAAAACAATAATAAGCGATACAAAAAACCAGGCAGTAACCGTTTCCCCCAATAATAGCCATCCGTATACTACTGCAAATAATGGTGCAGTAAAGCCCGCAAATGACATAAATGTGGCAGAATACGTTCTTAATAAATAGCCATATAAATTATAGGCAATGATGTTAGCAATAATAATAAGCAGCACGGTGTATACTGCGCACATAAAAAGCGGTGACCCGTTATACTGTGCAAGCCATGTATGTAATGGAAATGTTAATTCACCCTGCTGTTGCACAAGATGCGGCATCCCTTCTACAAGTAATGATGTAATTAATGCGAGCACCCCACCAACAAGCATTCCCATGCCATTAATCGTAATCGGCGAATATCCTGAGCGTACTAATATTTTCATGACCATCCATCCCTGTACGGCACAACAGACAGATCCAATAATTAATAGTTCACCCGTTGATATGCCTAGTAAACTACCACCACTTATTTCTTGTGCGCTAGTACTAAACATCATGGGAATAAATCCAAGAAAACCAATACACAACGCTATCATTTGTGTACGTGTAAGACGAGTACCTAACAATAGGTATGAAAAGAGTGCCGTTATAAATGGCATTAAGTTATAGAGTAAACAGGCTTTTGATGAACTAACAAAACGTAACCCAACAAACTCAAAAATATAGGCTCCATAAATATGAAACAGAATAATCTGTGCAATTAAATGCCAATGCTTACGCTCAATATGCAATTGGGAAGGTGAACGAAACCACAGATATGAAAGGAGCATGATGCCTGCCAGCGTCATACGTACCCCTATAAATAATATAGGCGGCGCATAAAATAGAGCCGCTTTTGCAAACGTAAACGTACTTGCCATAAGCATGTACAGTACAATAACTAAGAACATAGTGACTCCATACTACATATCATCTACTGCGACCTGCAAATCATGATCAATAATACGTATACGCTGAATATCAGTCGCTAATCCTGTATCAGTATCAACCTCTATCCATACCCCACTTAACACCCCCGGCGCTGCCGTATCAACTTCGAATTTGGTTGGCATTTGGGTAATAAAGTGGTGAATAATAGGCTCTTTCTTCATCCCCAGCATCGAATTTAATGAGCCAGCCATACCTAAATCAGTAATATAGGCGGTACCATTAGGCAATATACGCTCATCAGCCGTTTGTATATGGGTGTGGGTACCTACAAATCCGCTAATTTTGCCATCTAAAAAGTAGGCTAATCCCATTTTTTCAGACGTTGTTTCTGCATGGAAATCAACAAAAATAAGCTTAGTTTTACTCTTAACATAGGTTAAGAGCGATTCAGCAGTACGAAACGGACAGTTACTCTGTTCACGCATAAAAACACGCCCTTGCAGATTAATAACCGCAATTTCATATCCCTTACACATAAAGGTAGTAACGCCAGTCCCTGGGTTATCCGTCGGGAAATTGGCAGGACGAAGCAGATCTTTGTGTTCTGCAAGATAGGAATAAATATCCTTACATTGCCAAATGTGGTTACCTGAAGTAACCACATCAACACCACAATGTTTAAAGAATTTCATAATGCCAGGAGTAATACCACGTCCCTGACGCGCGCTATTTTCTCCATTAACAATAACCGCATCAATCATATAATCGGACTTAATACGCGCTATATGTTTTTGCAATAGAGCACACCCTGTTGGTCCAACAATATCTCCTAAAAAAGCTACGCGCATTTTCATGTATTACCTTGCATATTCAATAGCTCGTTTTTCACGAATTACATTGATTTTTATTTGTCCAGGGAAGTTCATTTCTTGTTCCACACGGCGAGCAATTTCACGTGCCAATACGATCGCTTGTTCATCATTCATACGATCTTCTTCAACGATAATTCTAATTTCGCGTCCCGCTTGCAATGCGTATGCCTTTTTAATGCCTTCAAAAGACATAGCTATTTCTTCAAGTTTTTCAAGACGTTTAATATAGGCGGTCAGTGTTTCACGGCGAGCGCCTGGCCGGGAAGCTGAAATAGTATCAGCTATAACTACAATGGGGGCATAAATAGAGGCAAAGGGCACTTCTTCATGGTGAGCAGCAATTGCATTAACTATAATAGGATCTTCGCCACTACGCTTTGCAATATCACCACCAATAGTCGCATGCGGTCCTTCAACTTCTGCGGTAACTGCTTTACCAATATCATGTAACAATCCAGCACGTAATGCCAACGACCCATCAAGCCCTAACTCTTCAGCAATTAATCGAGCAAACATACCAACTTCTTTGCAATGCATAAGCACATTTTGTGAAAAGCTGGTTCTAAAATGCAATTTACCCAATAACGTAATAACCTCTTGTTTGATGCCTTGTAAATTAAACTCAAGGGTTACTTCTTTACCATATTCTTCTATAAGCTCTTCAATTTCTTTTTCTACCCGTTCTACCGTCTCTTCAATACGGGTTGGATTAATACGCCCATCAGCAATCAACCGTTCAAGGGAACGGCGGGCAATTTCGCGACGTACGGGATTAAAGCCTGAGATAGTAATAATTTCCGGTGTCTCCCCGATAACAAATTCCATACCGGTGGACATTTCAAGGGATTTTATATTGCGTCCTTCTTTACCAATAATACGCCCTTTCATCTCTTCATTAGGAAGATGAACAACACTTGATGAATGAGGAGTAACCTGCTCAGCAGTATAGCGTTGCATTGCGCCCACAATAATTGATGTTGCTTTTTCACGCGCTGCTTGTTTTGTTTCTTCTTCTATTTTTTGAAGCCACTTTTGATTTGACATAGCAACTTCATCTTCAAGAGTGGAGAGCAACGTTTGTTTTGCTTCTTCACGCGTCATACCACTAATACGCTCTAACTTGGTAATCAGGTCGTTATAGAATGTTTTAACTTTAGTTTCATGGATACGCACGGTATCTTCCGTACGAGACAGTTCCCGTTCTTTTTGCGCTAATTCAAGGCGTAACGCATCTAATTGTTGTTCCTTTTTCTCAATAGATTCATATTTACCATTGAGCTTACTTTGCAAGCGTTCAAGCTCGACGCGCTCCCGCTTTTTTTCAAGCTCAAATTCACTTCTTTTTTTATAAATCTCATCTTTAATTTTGAGTAATGATTCTCGTTTTTCTGCTTCTATTTCTTGTTTTGCATTTTTCCATTGATCGCGCGACTCTTTGAGTAATACCTCAGCTCTATGGGTCTTTTTTCGTGCGTAAAACAATAAAAAAGCCGCTAAGGCAAGGCTCCCGCTGCCAACGATCATAAGTATACTAGTGAACCCTACCATTGATTTTCCTGACTTAATATAATTCTCATGTTAATCCTGCTTCTTTTTACTACATTCTCAAGTGCAACAAAATGGCATTATATCGTATGCTGATAGCACACAACAGACAGGATAGAAACCAACCTAAATATTGATAAAGAAGAAAGAGATGTACTATGAGGAAAAAGGCTCAAGCGTTGTATCAAGCAAAGTAGCTAACCGTTCTTCCTGAAGTTTTTTATCGGCAAGTTCTTGCTCTAAGAGTAATGCTTTGCTTGCAAGTTGTAATGCGGCAAGCACCACAACCTTTTTATCCTGATGCACTGATCCCTTGTGCGCAATATCTCGTATAAGTGAATCAACCAGGTGAGCTGCTGCTTTAATATGCTCTTCCGATTCATTACTTACCAGAGAGTACTCATCACCAAAAATATGTACTTTACACTGTTTATTTTTATTAATCATTGCTGATGTTCATTCTCAATTAACGAATCGATACTATGAATCAAATCATCAATAACAGTTTTTGTAAGTTCTTGTTCTTCATCAAACTTCTTAATACGGTTGGTATCACCGAGCATGGATTTTTCAAGCGCCGCTCGTTGTTTTTCTAATTCAGCATTTCGCTCGGTAAGACGTGCATTGTGTTCCACTAAACGCGCATTTTCTTCTCGTGACGTCTTTACCAACTGAGCAAGTGCAGTAATTTTTTGCTCTAAAACGGTCAACTTTTCCATACTCTCCCCCGTCTGTTAATTTCTTTCGCTTATTATTACGCACCCATTCTAGTAAGCCACGTAAAATAAAGTCAAGAAAGATTAACTTTTTGCCATCTTAGCAATCTGAGAGAATGCTTCTGGTTCATAAATAGCAAGCTGACTGAGCATCTTTCTATTAAGATCAACCTGAGCTTTTTTTAATCCATGTATAAATACGTTATAAGAAAGACCGCGTTGTTTTGCTGCAGCACTAATACGGCTAATAAATAATGAGCGCATGTCACGCTTTCTTAATTTACGGCCCTTAAATGCGTATGCCATAGCACGCAACAAGGTTTCTTTTGCGCGTCTAAATACGTTTTTACGTTGACCCCAGAATCCTTTTGTTTGTTTCAATAAACGTTTATGGCGTTTTTTGACCATTATACCGCGTTTTACACGTGTCATAACAATATCCCTCTAAGTACAAATCCGTTTATATATTAATAAGGTAATAAAAGCGCAATATGCTTATGATCAGATGGATTTACTAATCCTCCCTTACGCAATTGACGCTTTCTTTTTGATGTTTTGCCCGTAAGCAAATGGCGACGGAAACCGTGCGCACGTTTAATCTTACCACTTGGCAACTTCTTAAATCGTTTTTTAGCCGCTGAACGCGTTCTCATTTTTGGCATATGAAATCCTATAGAGCAAATACTATTGGTGCACTAGGCGCACCATTTACTGGTTTTTTAAATAATAAATTCGTGACCAAAATTGGCCTGCTTGAGCATCTGTTTCTTGAACCAAATTCTTTAAAAGATCCATCTCTTCCAACGTTTGATTTATCTTAACAAAGAGCTCTTTACCACGTTCATCTCTTGTAGCATTTTCTCTTCCTTTGAAAAACAAAGTAATCTTTACCCGTTTTCCTTCGTTCAAGAACTGTGCTGCTTGCTTCATTTTAGTTTGATAATCATGCTCACCAATTTTAGGACTCATTTTTACTTCTTTAACTTGAATAACGCGCTGATTCTTTTTGGCTTCAAGCTGTTTTTTCTTCTTTTTATACATCGATTTGCCAAAATCCATGATTTTAGCTATCGGCATACCATCTTTTTCTTCAGCAATAACAACCAAATCAAGATGCGCCTCTTCTGCCATACGCAATGCTTGATGGCGAGAAACAACTCCTACATTTTCACCATCTGCGGCAATCAATTTAAGTCGATCAGCACGGATTCTTTCATTAATTGCCGGAGCTAATTCTTTTTTTTCTTTCAATATATAACTACCTTTATTCATACTGTTTTAACCATTATTCTGCTAGTTCCTGCTCATTGGCACCACCTTGATGAGCGAGATCACTCATCAATGAGCCTGCAACAATAGCTTTTTTAACTTTTACCGCCATATCAGCTACAACATCTGCATGAGCTTTTAAATAAGAAAGCGCTTGGTCTCTCCCTTGAGCAATTTTAGCTCCTTCATAAGAAAACCACGAGCCTGAAGCCATAATAACGCCATAGTGCAATGCTGCATCAAGAAGATCTAATTCTTTAGAAATACCTTCATTAAAAAGCAAATCAAGCTCAACACGCTTAAATGGTGCCGCTACTTTATTTTTTACCACTTTTACTGCCACTCGATTGCCAAAATGAACGTCCCCCTTTTTAAGACTTCCTATTTTACGCACATCAAGACGTAATGATGCATAAAACTTAAGCGCATTACCGCCGGTTGTAGTTTCCTTAGGAGCAAAGGGCATAGCACCAATATTTTGACGTATTTGATTGATAAAAATAAGAATAGTCTTTGACTTATGCACCACGGGGGTTAACTTGCGCAACGCCTGGGACATAAGCCGCGCTTGTAAGCCCATATGGGAATCACCCATATCTCCTTCAAGTTCCGCCTTAGGCACGAGAGCTGCCACCGAGTCAATAACAATAATATCAACAGCCCCAGAACGAATAAGCATTTCAGCAATATCAAGCGCCTGCTCACCATAATCAGGCTGAGAAATGATAAGATCATTTATATTGATACCTATTTTAGCTGCATATACGGGATCCATAGCATGTTCAGCATCAATAAATGCGCAAATACCGCCAATTTTTTGGGATTGAACAATAGCCTGAAGTGCAAGCGTTGTTTTACCGGAAGATTCTGGACCGTAAATTTCAATAACCCGTCCTCGTGGAAAGCCACCGACACCAATTGCTTGATCAATAAGAATGGACCCGGTTGAAATCGCTTCAACATTGGCATGGCCTGCTTGCCCTAAAAGCATTACGGCCCCATTACCATACTGCTTATCAATTTGAGCAAAGGTAACTTCTAGAGCTTTTTTCTTAGAGGCTTGTTCGGTAGTTACGGTTTCATCACCAGGTTTAAACGCTGTAGTGCGCTCTTGCGCACTATTTTTGCTGCCGTGTTTAATTTTCATATTGAATTTTCTTTTTTACGTGGTTAACAGCAATTCATTTTGCTTTATTGTAGCATGTCTATACAAAGAAGCAACAAAACCAGCGTCCACCATCTGTGCATTTTCACGCCCAATTTGAGCGATCAGATCTTTCTTGTGTAGCTCAAATTCCTGTTCGTAAATAGGGCTTATTTCATCAAGGCGCACGATATAACCATCTCCTTCGTGCTCTTCTGAAATAGTCGCCCCAATTTTTTCTATTTGTAACATCTTGCTAACGGGAAGGTGCTGATCTTGTAATGATGTAAGTATCGCCGAATCTCCCTTTTTAAAAGACGGTGTCGTAATTAAAGAAAGCTTATAGCGCTTACTTAATTCAGCATATGCGTGGGTTGTACTCTCTGCTTGTACGGTATGTATCATATCTTGTACCATCTGCTGTGCTTGTTGTGCGTAATAATCGCGCTCTACTTTACTACGCACTGCATCTAATGCAGGTATATGGCGCGGTTCAATCCTGGTAAGCATAACAATAGTTGCTGTATCGCCTTCTACATAATAGGTAGATTGCCCGTTTTTAAGATTAAATAACTGGGTCATAACCATAGAACCATCATTATCGGTTAATGGATGTTCAACTATCGTCCCTGTATGCTCTTTCACATACCAATCTAAAATTCCCCGTTCTTTTTCTGATTTTTGTACTACCTCAGCCATACCTTTAGTAAACAGGGTAGAAAAAGAAGCATTGGTTACTGTGGCACGGATTTTTTTAGTTGCCTGTGCTAATGATATATAGGTAGCTGGAATACGTTTTACCCGTTGCAGAATTTCAAATCCCTCACTAGTTGTTATTATCTCTGAAATGGCCCCATCTTCTTTAAGTAAAAACGCTGCTCGTTCACGCACAGGTTCATTGGTACTAGTACGCGCAAATACAGGGAGCAACTTACCTTTAGCTGCAAACTTCTCTGGGTGTTGCACCAATTCTGTACGCAATTGCTGTGCTTGCTCAGCAGATGCAACAACTACGTGGCGGACTTGAACCTGTACTGGCGTATCAATAAATTCCTGTGTTTTATGGTCATTATAATACTGCTCAATCTCACTATCAGATACTACAATCCCATAATCACGCGCATGAACGGTTGCCACAATTCCCGCCCGATTTTCAGGCAGATAATAAGAACCAGATGCACTATTATTTGCATCAAAAAATGCTTGTAATTCCTGATCAGAAACCCCGTTTTTCTGCGCTATTTTAAAACAATCCTGATACGATACTTTAAGCACAGAAAACTTCTTAGTTGCATACTCATGCATATACTGTTGTTTAAGTTGTGTTAATGGGGTATACGCAGATAAGCCTACCAAATCCTTAATTAATGACCGCTGCATTGAATCAGTAACTTTATCATGAAATTCTGTCTGACTTATATGCAACGCACGCAAATGCTGGTTTAACTGATCCTCATTGATACCCCGTGTTGGATCAATAACATCTGGTGGCACTATATCAGATAATTCTTGGTAGACAAAATCAGTATCGGAAAGAGCATTATGCACCACTTCTTCATCAAGTGCTACAGGTACCATACGTGCTACCTGTCCGAGCAACTCATTACGAATCAACGTATCTAATGCAAGAGTTTGTGGGTTCAACGCCTGCATAAATGAATCACCAAATTGCTGCCTAAACATGCGTATTTTATATTCATAGTCAGCAACCTTGCGACTATATTCGTCATACGCTATAGGTGTATCATTAACCAAAGCAACCCATGAATTTTGTTGTGATGACTGATTCATTATAGAGGGGAGTCCCAATGATATAATCATGAGTATGATCATACCCCATATAAACACTTTATATGCTTTATTTTCAATAAGTTGTCTTCTAATAACCGTAATCATAATTTCCTCTGCTAGCCTTATGCTTCACGTATGCGAATATCTTTAATATGTTCTGCCCGTTTAATCGTATCAACTACCGCAACTAACGCCTGTTTATCATCATAGGGTTGTGTTACTACTTGATACCAATAATGGGTACGTCCTTTAGATGATCTGCTCGGTTTTTTCTTTACCGTTACTTTAATATTTTTCTTACCACATCGGTCAGCAAATGCATACGCATGTTCTGCTGATCCAAATCCTGCAAGTGGTGCGTAATAGTGTTTTACTTTCTTTCCTACACTCTTGGTGCGCTCGCTATCTTTCTGTTCTGCTTGGGCAGTAACGCTTGATACAGGATTCTGTGTAGAATGCACTTCACTTCCCTCTGTTGTATCCGCTTTAGCGTAAGACTCACTGTCAGACTGTCCTTCTTCTCCTTCTTCAGAAGAACCTCCAGTATCGTTTACTTCAGCCTCGTTATCAACTTCATAGAGCGTACATAATGAAGAATAAATTTTATCTGATAATGAATCCTGTTCTAACCGAGTAGCAAATTGTTCGAGCACTGCTCGTTGTCCAAGAAAGTAGCCCGATATAAAAACAAAAAAACTCCATATAATAGCTAATGAAACCGCCCAACTTGCATGGCGATTGGTAATAAATAGTCCCTGCTCATGAGTATCAGGAGAATTTTTTTTAAAAAACATTACCGCTCACTTGATATAAAAAGAGTGTATACGATCAGATAGCTGACTAATATATAAATCAAGGTCTAATAAAGTCAAGTTCGCTTCCTCGAATACAAAGCGCTTATCAGATGTACTTCCCGTAATTTTTTTGTGTAACATACGCCAAAAAGTATGTTGCCGCTTTGCATAATTGCGCGTCTGTTGCGCTATCAAGGAGATCGCTTTTTCCATAGTACTCCTTTTTGCTGCAACTGCCATCATTTCACGATAACCAATGATACCCTTACTCTCTATAAATGATTCCCAGGGGGTGCCAAGAAGGTGTACACATTCAGCCAACCATCCCTCATCAACCATCTGCTCAACCCGCGTATTAATACGGTCATATAACTGCGTACGATCACGGGTCACCATAATAAGCATAAAATCAGCTGGCGGATTAAAGCATGGAACTAATGTTGAAGGCTTGTTGCCGGTAGTATACCAAATATGGAGCGCGCGGTTAATGCGGTACGTATCATGGGGATGAATGTGGGATGCTCGTTCAGGGTCAATAGCATTAAGCTCATCCCAGGTACCTGTATGGCTACCATGAGCTGGAACAGCTACCACTTCTTGCTCAATCACAGGAAATAGTAATGATTTCAGATAGAAAGCAGAGCCACCAACGAGTACGGGTATAGATCCCCGTTCTTGAATCTCCTGTATCAGGGGAATAACCCGGGCATTATATTCCATAACGGTATAATTACGCGGCTCATCAATTACATCAAACATATGATGGGGGATAGGTGATTTTTGCCATACGGGCTTTGCCGTACCAATAGTTAACGGCGTATATAATTGCCCCATATCCATATTAATAATTTCTATGGGCACTACCGTACCCAGCTGTTCAGCTAATGCACTTTTGCCAACAGCAGTAGGGCCAAAAATAATAATACAAGGCTTATGTAAAGGGTTTTTTGGGGTATTCATAGGTATAACTATACTGAAAAACACCCAATAATTATAGTAACGATACAAGGCAGCCATACACTCTGACTGCCTATTACAACTATACGAATATGATCACATGAATTTACGGAGCTGACATTACATGGGAACTTGACTGTACCATAAGAGGAACCAGCAGTTCGCTGTTCTTACATAATACCCGTACCTGTTCAATTGCCTGTTCAACCGGCATGTGCGTTACTAATGAGATCTCTTCAACCAACAACCCCTCTGTTTGTTGGAGTAAATTTTTTTCACCAAATGAAAGTTCTTTATAGGTAGCGATATGGCGTAAATCTCGGTAGATTTTACCTATTTCATTAATATTACCAGTCCTAATTTTACACTGGTATTCTTTATTGCGCTTATTCCAATTACTCGCATTAAGTTCGCAATGCAATTTAGAAACCGGTTCTGAAAGCATCTTAAAAATTTCTTTAATATTATCATGCGAACTTAGTTTCCGTATACCAACGGTGCTAATACTATGAACGGGGATTAAGATAGTCATATCTTTGTTGACAAATTCAAGTTCAAAAAATGTGGTTTGAATACCCATCACTTTTTTTTCAATGATTCGACTAATGTTGGCTGCACCATGACCAGGGTAAACTACTTTATCATGAAGGACAAACATAAAAATACCTTTCTATAGGTATTGTATCCCCAGAGAAAAGCTTTTACCTGTATGCACGTAGCATACCATAAAACAGAATGCAAAGAAATGAGTTGCATGTATCGTTATATCACCTTGGGGACATGCTGTGCAGCAGCATGTTTTGCGATGGTAAGATATACCCATGCAGCAACAACAGGAACTACCCACCAATATTTTTTAAACCACACAGACCAACTTAAATCAGCATTATTTAGTTCATATACGTGACTTATATGATCCACTTGTGTCGCAACATCATCAAGCAGATCAAGCAACTCACCAATTTCTAATGCCGCTATCTGATCATACAATGCAAGAATATCGTGATCAGGTACAGCTCGCTCCTGTTGCATACAACACGCTATGCTTTTATACATAATAACAACTACACGCATAAATTCTTTAACTTCATGGGTATCATGAATAAAATCATAACAAATAATGCGCTGCCATAGCTGAAATAAAGGAAGTAGCGAACGGGTTTTTTCTATATGTTGAACACAATCACGCACAATAGGCGTTTTAATTTTTTCCGATAATTGAGACACATGCATCGGCTTTTGTGTATGATGTGAGAGTATGAACAGCGCTTTAAGCATGCGCTGAATATGATATAAGCGCACCGCATTAGCAACAACAAGATGTACCGGTTCTTGAGTGGTAGTATCTAAAACATGCACGAGAGTTCCTAATGTCGCCTGCATATTCTGTTTTGCATCTGAATAAAAATCTGACCACGCAGTATGACCCAATAATAGTTCATGCAAGAGCGGAGCATAGGAAGTTGTCTCCTGAGCAGCAGTATCCACATCAACCTCCAACACCTCTTCGAGTGCATATTCAGCACGATGAGACACCATAGCAATATAGGCATCAATGCGCGCAGCCAACTCAAGCGCTTCATCGGTGCGATCTAATAATGAGACGAGCATATGCTTGTACAATAGCAGTACAACAATTACCACCTCTTTATCAAAACGATCATCATCAATATATTTATAGGATAAAAAATCACTCCAAACCGCATCAAATGATGCAATGGTGCATGTCGTTTGCAATGATCTACACACTGAATGACGCAATGGCATACGTGCCATATCCTGCGCAACATGGGCAAGTATCGCCATCTTTTCATGTGTAGCATAGTTCTTTAGTTTACCAATCAGATGCGTTGGCTTTTCAAGACGTTTAATAAGATAATAACGACGCTGAATTCGACACACGAGTGGTATATCATCATCATGGGTCCAATAGGAAGTGGTATGTACAGGTACATGATTATCAGATGCAAAAACTGCATGTTCAACCATCAGCAACAATACCAGATAGAAAAAGTGCATCACAGACCTCCATATCTAAAGTCAGTAAAGTTGTTATAATCATAATAAAATCATGTCATCATTGCCAAGGATTTATACCATAGCACTATGGAAATGCTGTATCGTACCCTTTTTAAGGGATTGGCCTGGAACACCTTCGAGTCTATCGCGTACCAGGGCATACTCATCTTACACCTTATTGCCCTCTACCGTCATACTGACCCATCTTTTTTTGGCATGATGGGCATCATCTTTTCACTGTTGTATCTTATGACCTTTTTAGCCAATGCAGGATTTGATACCGCCCTTGCTCCCTATGCCCAATTATTAACTACTGATCGTCGCTTTTGGCATACTATTGTTATCCCTCATCTGCGCATCCAATGCATTGTGTATGTGTTTATTGGCATATGCGGCATCATAGTAAACCCTCCTTCGCTTATCCGGGCAATCAGCTCGGCAAGCTACGGCGGGCACGCCATCACTCCTTATTCACTCAGCATAATTCTCGCTCTTTTGCTCGTTACTGAAAGCACAAAAAAAACACTCCGCACTATTGCCCACCTTACTTTTCATAATCAGCTGACTGCGCTTGTAGAAGTAAGTATGGTAAGTATTTATGTAGCATTGGTATGGCTCAGCTATGCCTACTACACCGCTCTATCCCTTACCCTTATACTATTCCCTCTTTTTATAACCTCACTTATCAGTTGCCTTATACTTGGATGTTGTCTCTATGACTTCTACCAACACCTACCAACAGAAAGCACCGAGCTTATCCCCACTCATCGCACCTTTATCAGCACGCGCCTCTATACCTATGGTGCCCATCTTGGTCATATCTTATTTTCAAGCAACTTTTTAATTCCCTTTTGCGCATTACATATAGGATTAGCCCATACTGGTATCTTTAAACTCATCAGCAGCATCACCCATACCATCACCACTATGGTATATAAAATTTTTGGTCCAACGAGCCAGGCACTCTTTTCCCATACATCTACCAATACCTATCACGACAAGCAACAACTCTTTTTTACTCTCACGCAATACTTACATCATGTACTCTATGGACTCATTATCTTTTTTGTCATCAATTATGCAAAACTTATTGGCACCCATCTTAATACCAATAACTTCAGCACACCGCTCATTATTCTCTTTTTAGTTATCCAATTAACAGAGCATATGTTTATTGTGTATGAAAAATTTTTCATAGCGCACCATCGCGCAGCATACCTGTGCATACTCAGTCTCGTATCATTAACCATAACGGGCACGCTCTTACTACTACCGCTGCCCGCATCACCCGTTATGATCATGAGTTTAGTGTTGGGTATACGCATGATCACCATCAGCACATTGGCAATTACTGCCTATCATTGGTTTCACATTAAACCCGCTTTAACCCTGCGTGCCGATTATCTTGCCGTGCCACTTATACTCGCAGGTATCTTTTTTCTCTGTTTTTAAAAAACACGAATAAAAACAAACTGAGTTGCATTTTTAATTGTTGTCTCGATAAAATATGTAATCGAAACATAAAAAAGAATTCTCGGCCGAAATCGAAGATAATTAGCTTGATTTATGGCAAATATTTTCTACTGAGCAATTTATGAATAATAAAAATCACTTAATTGCTTCAATTAGCTTGGATCGCTTCATCGCCTTTGCAAGATCATAGGGAGTAAGACCAGCTTTGTTGGTTACTTTGGATGTGAAATAGTTCTTAAATAATTTGGCAAGTGCAACATCATTACGCTCAACAATGATATGGAGTATGGTATCACCTTGTTTATCTTTAATATCGGGCTGTGCTCCATGAGCAAGCAGATATTCTACTACAGCTTTTCTATCTGTAGTAGATTCGAGATCTATAGCAAAGAACAGGGGTGTTTGTCCATAATTATTTACGGGGTTTATTAGTGCACCATGGGAGTGTAAGAGTTCGCAATAGCTGCGTGGGTTATAGTGGCTCATGCACGCATAGTGCATTGCTCGATTTCCCCGTTTATCAGCTGCTTCAATGGGTGCGTTACGCGCTATTTGGTCCTGTGCAAATTTCATATCGTTACGCATGATTGCAAGCATCAATCCGGTGCGTCCCAGCTTATCAACTTCTCGCACATTATCTTTACCAAGTGGTGCAGGTACTATGACATCCATGGTATCAGCAAGGTCACCATTAGCTAATGAGCGCGCATAGTCTTGTGGTGTATAGCCGGCATTATTTTTTATATCGAATCGCAACAATGATCGGTATCCATCTCCTACAGCGGAACCTGGCGTCATCGCTGCGCTATAGTTTCCGATGATACCGATATTCTGTGGGTACGGTGTTATTGCAAGATCATAGTTCCCTACTAATCGTTGTATCCATGCTCCGTCATTAGTTTCAGCAGCTAAGTGCAGCATGGTGTTACCATGATTATCGCGTGCATTGATATCAGCACTATGTTCAAGCAATATATTCAATATATCTTCACGCGTATCAAGGTTTTGTATTTGCATGAGCATATGTATTGGCGTCTGTCCAAAACTATTACGGGCATTGACGTTTGCGCCATATTTTATGAGGAGATTTGCGACATCGCGTATATCAGTTCCTCCGATCCTGCCACTCGTATTGCCGTACCACAGCACCAAATGAAGTGTGGTATTGCCATTGGCATAGCCGGGGTTACTATCTTTATGCATAGTTGGTATGGTTACATCAGCTCCATAGCGCAGCAACAAGACTAATCGATCGTAATTATCAAGTACAATTGCTTGCTGCACGCCGGTAAATCCATCATCATTAAATGCATTGACATTGGCACCGTCTTCAAGTTGTTGTTGTATCTGATCAATGGATGCGAGCGGCTCGAACCATATTTCACTCAATATATAATGCCCTCCTATCAGGAGCATAATGGTTACTACCACAATTCCCTTCAAGCAGAGCCCGAACAACAATATTTTTTTTAGTTCCATGGCCACAGCCTCATTATCAATATTTCTATTATAATAATTATATATACCCAACGTATCACACAACGTCCATTTTTATCAATAGTTTAGGGCACAATTCCCATATTGCACCCAATTATAGGTTCCCCTATCCCTCCCCCACACTATTGCAAATAGAATATATGATATTGTATCCTGGTAGTGGATACCAGTAAGAACTTATTTTTATACCAAGGAGTTTTATATGTATATGCGTTACCTGTTAGCCTGCTTATTAGCGGCATTACTTGTACCGGCATCAATGGTTATGGCCCTACCTGAAGATGACATCGAAGCACAAGAACCAATCATGCAATTTGATGCTGCTGATGACGAAGACGATGCAATGGGCGCGCCTACGTACAGTGACCCCAATATAGACTCAGGCGATATAGACGAAGATTACGAGGACGAAGAAGAGTAAGCCTCACATTCTCTAGATATTCAAGATACCCGGGGCGCGCTCCGGGTTCTTAGTTTTCATCTCCTATCCCTTGTGCTACCCTTGCTCTATACACCTTTTACCTTATTTTATTGCAATGCAGCACCTTTATAAGCAATTTTCATCAGCCCTCACCTGGAATGCTCTCCTATACACCTTGTATAAAGCATCCACCACTATCTTCTCGTTCATTCTTTTTATGCGTCTTTCAGCATATGATTATGCTACCTGGGCCAACATCAACGCCCTGGTATTTTTATCTATTTTGTGGCTCGACTTTGGCCTACGCAAGTCCATTCCTCGCTTCTGTCCTGAGTTTTCCCGCAATCGACATACCCACCGTTCCTTTGTACGTTCTATCCTTATCCTGCAAAGTGTCCTCCTTATCCTGGCAACACCATTTTTTATCTATAGTACGCATATCAGCGCCCACACCCTATCATTAGAGCGCAACCTCATTATCTTTTACCTAGCAACGGCCCTCTTTGTCAGTGAGGGCTTTATTGCAGTACTACGCACGCTCTATCATGCTCACTTCTGGAACAAGCAGTTCAACACGGTCAGCATAGGATTATTGACTATCGAGATGATTGGTAACGGTCTTGTCATAGGAATGTATGGCGCACATCATCATCTGCTGTTATATGTACTCGTTATAAAAATAGCAACGAGCATCATGACTATAATGATCTGTTTATTTATGCTACCAAGATTGTATGCATCAATGCAGTACGACGAGAAATCGGATGATGCTGTTTACACAAAATCACTCACAAAATCTTTTATAAAGCACTCAGGAATTATGTGGTTTAACACGAATATTAAGAGCCTATCAGAGCGTAATTTCTTAGTACCTTTTATTACCTATTTTTTGGGCCATATACCCGCAAACATTTTTAAAGTAGCAAATGATGGCGCCCTATTAATGTATCGCATGGTAATTAAAACTATTGGATCTAATGATACAGCGCTATTAGCGCATGTACATGTAGAGGATACGAGTAAAAAGGCGATGGACAATGCATTCAAAAAACTTACGACCAAGATCACGAGCCTCTGCTTTCCTCTTTTAGGAATAATAACTATAGTGGGAATTCATAGTATGCATAGCATAAAAAACAATAGCGTATTTCTCATCTTTTTTATAAGTACCATAGGCTATCTAATAGAGACAGTACTTTCTCCCTATGAGCGTATATTAGAAGTTCATGCTCACTATAAAGCGCTTATATATGCGTACATACCCTATATAATAATGATAAGTATTCTCTATTCTTTTAATGTCATCACGTTTATTGGTTTAGTAACCATGATCCTAATAATACAGGGCGTGCGATTGGTTAGTTCTTTGCTTATGGTTTACTACGCGCATAGGGCATATGCAATACCACTTCCTCGTGAGGCATTATATCAGGGGGTTTGGCATGCGATGATAATTGGGATTCCGGTATATGTGGGTGGATATTGT
>JBIOKB010000008.1:0-29744 GCA_044451405.1 Candidatus Babeliales bacterium | reverse complement strand
AGAAGCTATTGCAATTAGAGTGCCTGTTACAAAAGTATCGTTAATTGATCTCACCATCATCACCAAAGAATCACTCACGGTGGATGCAATCAACGCTGCATTTACCAAAGCTGCTCATGGTCCCATGAAGGGGATTTTGGCAATCACCAAAGAGCAACTGGTGTCCAGTGATTTTAATGGCAACAGCCATTCATCAATTGTTGATAGCTTGCTAACCACAACCTGTGGACAATACTCGGGTAAAGCGTTTGGATGGTATGACAACGAATGGGGCTATAGCTGTCGGTTGAAAGATTTCTTACTCAGTGTGAGTAAATAAGAAATAGTGCGCACAATAGCGCACCAAGAGACTCGAGAGAGTCCCCTAAATTTATGCTGTGACAGTTGGCGCTTGTAATCCAGCAAGGCGTTGCTCAAGTCGTTGTGCACGTTTGAGTGGTACTGGATGGGAAATGTGATGGATAGAATAAAATACAGAAAATGGAAATCTTTGTAGTTCTTCGTAAGAAGTGCCTGGATTTTTCTTAATAAATTCTTCAGCCTGTTTTTTTTCATGTTGCTTGAAATGTTCAATTCCAGCTTTTAATACATAAGGGTCATCTTGAACACCATCATCAGCTTTGTATTCTTTGTGCTTGGCATATTGCATTATTGCTAATTTGCCTAAGAATACTGCAGTGAGACCGAGTGCTATTTTTCCTGCATAAGTACCGATAGTTGGTTTAGGAGAAGTGAATATAAGTGAGTTTAATCCTCTGGTAGCACCACAAAGAATAAAAGGCGTAATTACATGAGCGATCAAGTCTTTCTCATTATCATGGTTTTTAATATGGGTGCCTTCATGTTGAACTAGAAACTGATACCAATCAAGATCATACTCAGTTTTTTTAATAGCATCCTTAATAGATTCATTAGATGGATCTTCATCGAGCAATTTTACTAAGCGTTGTTGTTCAACAAGTATTTTTTCTAATTTGCTAGTACCATCATGACTAAAGCCCAAACTAATCGTACGGCCATTAGTTTCAGCACTACCTTCATTTCTTGTTTTTTCCATTTGAACGGGAATTGGTTTATTTATACCAATTTTGCCAAGTTCATACTGCACAAATCCGGTAATAGGTTGGCCAGGATCTATATTTTTATCATACTTTTCATTTATAACTTTGATTTTTTTGTATGCATTTGCCCAAAAAGGATACGCTATTAGACCATAATAGGCAGCAGTACCTATAATAGGTAATAATGCCTTAACTCGCGCTGACATTCCCTGCGCAGGTATTGTGCTGATCAATAATAAAGAGATGAAGAGTGATTTTAATTGGTATTTCATGTGAGTCCCTTAAAGTTTTATGCAAAATGCAACCAGGTAAGCATTTCTAATTCTTTGATTTGTTGTTCTCGTTTACGATTAGCTTCTTGTTCTTGTCGAAAATCACGTCGGAGTTTTTGTGCCGTTTGTGCATAAAGATTACTAACTTTTCTTATATGATTGAGATAGCCAAGATCATATGAATCAGGATTCTTTTCTTCTGCAAGTTGATTTGCATACCAACCACAATTTAAAGCCTGAGCTTTGGCATAAGCGATATTGACATTATATAACTGTTCACGTGTCGATTGAGGCATACTTCTTTTGCAATAATTGAAAACGTGAGTTCGTTCATTCATCCATGCTTCATATGCAGTAGGATCATTTTCTGATCGAAGAGCATTAAATGTTGTTCTTGCTATATCATGCAAGCAGTCAAAATGTCTTTCTGGCTTTGCTTGCTGTTTTCGCGCTTGCTGCACCGCATACGCTGTGCTTCCAAGACCCATAGCGGCACCAATGGCAGTTAATACCTTTCTACCATTGTGAATGCTGGCAAATGTTGTTCGCAAGCGGCTGAACATAGCCTGAGCAGGTAAAGCTGTAAGTAAAACAGCTGCGATTGTGAGTGTTTTAACTATAGATTTCATGATTATCTCCATTTATTACGCTGAAAAATGTGTGAATAATTTTTCACGATCTGTTATGTATTTCTGGTATCGATCAACTTCATCTAAAAGATACGCATGAACGATCGTATACCTTTTGTGCTCTCTTTTGCTTTCTTCTGTTATTCTTCCTGTCAAAACAGCATTGAGCGCATGATCGACAATTCTAAAGCCAGCATAGTTAATATTATTAGTGTATAGTTGTTCCACTGGCATTGTTTTTCGACATCTTTTTAAAATGTATGCCCCTGTATTCATCCATGCATTACGTTCAGTAGGATCATTTATTACTTTAACTGCTTGATAAACTGCTTTTGCAATACCTGTATTGCAATCAAAATCACTTGGAATAAGCTCTCTTTTTTGTGGTACACGAATAAAATGCGGTCTATGAGTAAGAACTGTATTTAAATTATGGAATATGCTTTGGGCAGATGTGCTCATAACTAAGGTAGCTGCGAGAGCTGATATAACTACCATTTTCTTCATAAATCCTCCATTTGCATGACTTTTAATAGGTTTCAATAATTTTAGTATAAGGTCTATTAGTCAATATGCAACTGGTAGGTATGCCTAAGGGAGAACTAAGGGGAAAGGGCTAATCTGACTTTGGTTTCCTGTTATAGAATAGATCAGCCGAAAATTCAGCCGCTTTTTCAGGATCGTGGGTGCAGGAAATACCTGTTATTTGGGTATGGCCATTACGAACGACTGAAGATAGGCAAGGCTTTCTTTCTGTCGTGATTTCCGTTCCCGGTCCGAACCGTCTGTTAAGCACACGTTTTACTATTTCTGTATCAAAGTTTGGGTCACATAAGACGGGAGTTAGAGTGAGTGTGTAATCAGCAAATGCAGGGTTTTTTGCTTTAACTTCAAGACACGGATTTTCATAGTTAAATATAATGTTATTAATTTTCTGTTGATAATCAACTTTAGTTTTTTCAACAGCGGCATGCTTAGTTTTTTCAACAATGTCATGATGGGCACTTAATCCGATGGTTGCACACAAAATCCCTATGCATGCAGCAGAAAATAGTTTAACAACGCGCTGCGAACAACATGAAGAGCGTGTGCTTTTTGTTGTTTTTTTGTGCATGGCAACTACTTCTCCATTCACGATGCACAGGCTGAAGATAACAAGCATGATGCGTGTCATATGAGCTCCTTAATCACTTTTCTGCTTCTTTGGTTTCTTTTTAACCAGCTGTTTTTCGGTTATTTTAGCTGGGTTATCAATGCAGGCGCGAGAAACCCGTTTTACCGGTCCATCATGGCTTTCCTGTGTGTCACACGGCGTTATTTCGCTATATAATATGGTTCCTTCACCAAGCTGCCGATTAAGGGCTCGTATAAGACCTGTGTCGTTATAGCGATAATCACACAGCGGAGGTTGTATATAAAATGGACCAAATTCTGGGTTAGTTCCCCACACGGTTAAGCAGGGGGCACGTTCATCACGCACTTGTTTTACTATCTCCCTGTGCATGCCAAAGCCAACGGAAGTACACATGCTGCTAAAAACTATTACTGCACTTATTGCTGCGCAATGTTCCAAACAGCTCACGCGAGGTTTTTTCTTTGCATGCATGGCCTGCGCGGGGATAGTAATTATGAGAGAAAGTAAAACAAATAAGATGGTGGTACGATTCATGGACGTTCAATCCCGTTAGAAATGTTTATGTGGTTTGTTGTTGTATGTAATATATTTATATGATTATTGTAATTGATTATTTGTGTATAAGCAAAATTAAGAGGGGGCTCTATGCAAGGGAAGTATCGCGTTGTATCGCGATATTAGAACTGATCTTTATACATCTCTATTATCTCACGAACGCTGGTTGCCTCTTCAGGCGACTTATCTTCTCGATAGCTGATAAAACGTGGGAACCGCAAAGCATAGCCAAGCTTATCTTGGGTCCTGCCAGCAGCGTGCACGGGTGATTGGGTGATCTCATCCGCTTTAATTTGTACCACGATATCAGGTGAGGTCCATACGGTTGGGACAAGTGCTTGAGCACAGATCACATTCTTTGGCTGCTTAATAACTTTATATGCATCACATCGCTTCTTGATCTCTTTCCAATCAGCATCTTTAAGTCCGGTGCCTACTTTTGCAATCGTTTCAAAGCAATCTTTTTTGCTATCGTATACACCAACTAAAAAGGCGCCGATGCCAAAGTGTGCTCGTTTGCCAGATCCTGCATAGTAGCCGAGTACCACACAATCAACCGTGTCTTCAAGATGGCCCATCTGTGCCCGTTTTAATTTAATCCAATTAAAATTTCGAGTGCCTGCTTGATAGATTGCATCAGGTTTTTTGACCACTAATCCTTCAAGGCCAGACGCGATATTTTCTGCCAGGTACTCTTCGAGCTCTTTAGCGGTGTGCATTATTTTTTCGGGGATTACTTGAATGGCAGTATCGCCATGGTTGTTGAAAATCTGAAGCAATTTTTTGCGCCGCTCTTCGTGGGATTTATCTAGATAATCGACGCCATTTACATACATGAGATCAAACAGAAACACTTTCATGGGAAGTTCAGAGACCATCTCTTCAATCCCATGCTTACGCTTACGTTTTATGGTTTCTTGAAAGGGTGCAAAGGTATCAGTTTCAACGTCATACCCGATAGCTTCCCCCTCACAAATGATGGTATCAACATTAATGCTTTTTGCTGCATCGGCAATATCCGGAAACATGGCAGACATGTCTTGCAGGTTGCGTGAGAAAAAATGAATTTTAGGGGTCTTACGTGTGTTATCAATATGAATTTGTAACCGAAATCCATCGAGCTTTGGTTGTGCAACACAGGTTCCTAATTTTTCTATAACCGCTTTAGCAGTAGGTAATCGTTCAGCTGCTTCTGGTCGAATGGGAATGCTAACATGAATGCGCATTTTCTCAATTCCTTTAATGCCATCTTCTTTTAACGTGGATGCAATAACGCCAATATCAGCGCATAGGTTATAGGCAGTTTCAATAGGCGTTTTTAATGATTTATTGCCTGCTTCCATCCATGAGAGTGCATCAATAATGGTCATATCAGAAAAGCCCATGCGAAGTTTGCCCAGCACTATACGTACCACATATTTTGCCGATGTGTGATCAAGTGCTTTAATAAGTTTGAACATTGCTTCAATTTTATCATCTTGGGATCCGACACCACTGATTTGTTCAATCTCATGGAGCTTTTTATTGACTTCATGGATGGTTAATGAGTTTGTTGGCCGCCAGGTTCCTTCTTCAATAACAAGGCCAAGATCACCAAGTTTTTTTGCCCGTTCAGTTACCGTTGAAGTACTTACATCAAGTACATCAGTGATAATCTTCAGCATGCTTTTTTCAGCAATATTAAATTGGGTGCCAATATAGGGAGGATTCAGTTGCCCTAATGATAAGTTGCAGATAATAGCAGCTTGCGCAGCAGTTGCTTTACCAAGCAGTTCAGCAAGAAGTTTGGTGATTTCTAGCCGTGAACTGGTGGCATCTATCTGGGAAAAATAATGGCCAACGTCTTTAAAAAGCATACGGCTCCTTATGTTACCTGAGCACTATAATTTTCTTGTACCTTCTGTGCTATTTTATACATAATTCCTGCAAGGCCAAGTGTGACAATAGCAAGGATCGCAAGACTGGTGTTTTCATGAACAAAGCGTGTTTTAATCGTGCGCATATGAGAGTCTTTAGCATGAGTTTCAGTGATAGTAAGTTCATGGCGATAAACTGGTATGCCAAGCAGGGTATATTCACCAGGACGAGTTGCTACAATAGTGCGTTCATAGCCATGAGCGATAGGGGTGATACTATCATGTTCAATGGTGTAGTAGGTTTGTAATGCTTCATGTGTGTCCGCGCTTACAATCTTATATTCATTTTTATAGTGTATCACCGCAATATGTTCTCCCCTAGAATATAATGAAGGCGTTATTATATCATCTATCATGCCACATATCACCGTATTGCCTATACATCCTACAAATATTATAAGTGATTGTACTACCATCATGGGTCTCCTTTTTAATATGAGTACACATGAATAGGGTTATACCATACCTTAATAAGGGTAAGCAAATAGGGGAAAAAAGAGTTCCCCTTCACAATACAAACAAATTACTTTATTCTACTGACCATGTGACGTAACATCACATATGATGGGCCCATAGCTCAGCGGTTAGAGCAATCGGCTCATAACCGAGAGGTCCCAGGTTCAAATCCTGGTGGGCCCACCAGTCTACGCCCTAGGGAATGACTTCGAAGGTTAATTAGGCTACGCCTGGCTGGCGCCAATCTTTGCAGGAGACTGTTATGACGCAGGAATCGCCGTTCAATAAGTTTCTTGATCTTATTCAGCTTGATCAACACATAGAAACTATTAATCGTGATAGCAAAAAAATTGAGCAAGAAATGGCGCTGATAACCGCTCAAGAATATGCTGCAACGGTACAGCTTAATGATGCAAAACAACAGGTGCATGACGCACAAAAAAAAGTTGATGAGTATGAACTTGAAATGAAAACACTTGACGCGCAAGAACAGGAAAAAAAGCGGCGCCTTGAGTTTGTTTCTAATCACAAAGAATACCAATCGTTAAAAAGTGAAATAGATCTTCTTAAAAAAAAGCAGAATGAACTAGAAGATACGTTAATTCATGCATGGCATCTTCTTGAAGGAGCGCAAAAAGCATACGCAGTTTATGAGCAAACGGTACACGAACAAGCAACGCAAACGCGTACCCAATTACAAGAAAAACAGCATGCACATGCAGAACTTGCGCGCAAACAGCATGATCAAGAACAGATACGGCACGAAAAAGAGCAGGGAGTACCAGCCGAGTGGCTTGATAAATATCGCATGATGCGTGCTCGTGTAACTGATCCAGTAGTTCCGGTAGTTCGTGGTGCTTGTTCTGCCTGTTTTTATACCGTAACCGAACAGGATTTAGTATTATTGCGTCGCAATAAACTTATGCAATGTAAAGATTGCTATCGCTTCTTATATATACCAAACCCTTCTACAGCACCAGCATCATGAAGCAACTTTCTTTTTTTGAACCCTCATTATCATCTGACACACGGTCATCGGATACAAAACCAGATTATTGGAAATTGTTTGTTGATGGTGCTGCACGGAATAACCCAGGTCCAGCAGCAGCAGGTATTTATATGGTGAAAAATGAAACGGTATATGCAAAACACGGTTTTTATCTTGGATCAAAAACGAACAATCAAGCAGAGTATCTAGCATTAATTATTGGTCTTTTAATACTCAAGCAACATATGCAACCACACGATCTGGTGCTTATTGTGTCTGATTCTCAACTGTTGGTACGCCAATTCCATGGCATGTATAAAGTGAAAGAGCCGCACTTAAAGGCATTACATACGGTAGCGCAAACACTGGTAGCCTCTTTGCAGTACACAATTGTGCATATTTTTCGAGAAGATAATGTTGAAGCTGATGAACAGGCAAATTATGCCATAGATCACAAAGTTCATCTTTCTCCTGAACTAAAAAAAATGTTACAGCAGTATGAAATTACGATATAAAATTTTTATAGCTCTCAGCCTATGGAGCGTAAGCTCTGCTGCTCGATCATCAGATGCAGCATTGGTAATTGCATCACATGCAGCTACCGCTTGCCCTACATGGTCGTTATATTCAAAAGATGGATTTATCGTATCTGATCCATCACATGCTACCGTTACTAAAAAAACACCGGCAACTGATATTACTATTACTTTTAATGAGTCGGGTATTGTTATTAATGGTGCCACTACCAAGCGCACAAAACTGCGTATTGCCCCAATCAGTGGATCTACTGTTGTCGATAAAGAAGTATACGAAGGTGATCTTGAAATTGTAGTTACTGATGCTGATATCATGCTTATTGCGTGTGATATGGAGCCCGAACCTGAGCATGCAGAGCAGGGAGCGAGCAATGCGAGCGTAAAGCCACATGCAGTGCGCGTTCTGTTAGATGAAAAGTCATGCTCAGAAAAACCACGCTGGTATTTAAAAACGCAGGAAGGGTGTACCTACATTAATCCAGCAGATCGTGGTAATAGCTGGTTATCAGATGAACCAACTATTGAAATTGTAGTACACGGCAAAGTTATCTATATCAATGGCAAACGATACCATGGATCACAACTCGTGCTGGTGCCGCATGATGGCCTTATTCATTTTAATAATAATTGCTATCAAGGGTCTTTCTTAATTACCTGTCATAGTGGTACAGCGTATATTATTAATGCGCTCGATTTAGAAGATTATGTGTTTTCCGTGTTGCGCACTGAAAGCTGGCCAGGATGGCCACTTGAAGTGAATAAAGTATTTGCTATCGCATGCCGTAGCTACGCAATAGCAATGATTGTACGTTCTAAAGCAAATAAATTGCCTTATCATATTAAAAACACGAATGCGCACCAAACATATACCGGTATTCACGAGTCTCCCGTGCTTAAAACAGCAGTTGAAGAAACTAAAGGAGTTTTTCTTGCGTATAAAGGAAAACCTATTATTGCGATGTTTGATGGCTGCTGTGGCGGGGTTACCCCATCATTAATTAAAGATTTTAATTTTAGTCAGGCACCATATCTTGCACGTTCCTATCCGTGTACGTATTGTAAGAAGTGCAAGATATATAATTGGCAGGCAATCTATTCAGTACACACACTTGCTGATGTATTACATAAAGGGCCGCCTACTATAAAAAAAATTAAAGACATTAAAGTTACGAGCAAAGACAAAGCGGGATTGGTACGTGAGGTAGCCCTCAAGGGGTCTAAAGGGGGGAGTGTGCGGGTACCGGGTAAAAAAATTTATTCAAAATTAAAGGATGTTAAAAGTTTTTGCTTTTTGGTAGAAAAACAAGGTGATGATGTTATATTTACGGGCCGTGGCTATGGACACCATTTAGGGCTGTGCCAGTGGGGCGCGCGGGAAATGGTGCGGCAAGGAAATGATCATCGAACGGTACTCCAATTTTATTATCCGGGTACCAATTTTGTACGTTTTACCACATAAAATATAAAGGAGAGAGTAATGCCGGGATATAAAGGACACATAGCTGGAGCAAGCATACTGTATGCATGCATTATATATCCTATTTTATATTTCATGCACCCATCGTGGTATCTTGCTACCGAATGGTTTTTCTTTATGATCGCTGGTGCACTCTTTCCTGATGTTGACACCAAAAGCAAAGGACAATATCTGTTTTATTATGCAGTGGCAGCATTATTGCTGTTTCTCTTTTTTAATCGGTGTTATGAGCTGACAGCACTATGCGGCATTCTTGCATTAATCCCATTGTTAGTTCCGCATCGTGGGTTATTCCATGAAACATGGTTTGTTATTTTACTTCCCTTACTTGTTGCCGGTACTGCGAGTATCTGTCTGCCACACTATGCAACAATTATGTTTGTTGACGCACTCTTTTTTATTGCTGGTGCACTATCCCATCTGTGCCTTGATCGGGGTGTTAAGCGGGTGTTTAAATAAGATAGGCCCCGTCTTCGCTCATACTATCGAAGTGAGGCCTCAGGAAGTGTTTAGCTACGCCGGGCTGGCGCTGCATTTTTACAACACCAGCCACAACAAAATTAGTTAGAATCCAACGCCTCCTTTTATCCACACACCCCATTGATTTAATGCGCTGCGGCAATCACATGATGTGCATTCACCAACTGATTTGCGCTTAGTATCAAACTCAGCTTCACCACCGATACCTAAAAATGGATGTACGTGATCTTTGCTGGTATCCCAGTTATAACTGATGTGTGCAAAGAGCTTATGGGTAACTACGCTTGGTGCCGTAGCAGAGCTTACAAGCAGAGTGTTTACTGCCGCTGCCGAATATAAGAGCGGAAGAGTTGGCTGTTGTGATGTGTGTATGATTATACTTTGTGTGCTGTTTGGTGAGAATACATTGGTAAATCCAACTGCTGATGCATTTGTGTGTGAATCTACGCCAACGTTAAGCGTAGGGTCAGCAAAATTTGAAGCATTGTTCACATGGTAATTATTACCGGCAAAAGCAGTTGAAGTTACTTCAGTAACACCAAGAGCTACCGCATCTGCTGGATAATTAGCCTGAGCATCAGCTAAAAATGTGCCTCCTGCCCCATAGAGAAATGCGTCACCTTTGAGTGCATACGTTGATGCAGGAAGAGGGTTTATAGAAACTGATTCTGCAGTACGTGCCCACAGGTTATAACCAAGATCAGCTTGCCATTTGTTGTGGGTGTAGGAGAATTTAAGTGCAGTATCGGTATCTAATTTTACCTTTACATCGCAACATACGGTAGTAATGTTGATCACATTTTGTAATATCTTATCATATTCCAAACTAGCGGAATTTAAATGACCAGTTTGTACGCTACCATTGAAATTTAATGGGACAGGTGCATAATTAGCAGCTAATATATAACGGCTGAGGGCGGGCTGTGCACTTCCTGTAACATCAAACGAGCGTAGCTGTGTGGTGTTAAATGAGTGACGAATGTTGACATCAAAAAATACCGCAAGTGATCTGGACTCTTCTTCATTTTGCCAGATGCGTGCATGGGATGTTATACCAATACCCGCTTGATAAAAGCCACCATTACCAACAACTGGTGCAAATAAAAATTCAGGATTTGGTTTGTTACCGGTAGGAATAGTACCATTAACATTCAAGCCAAAGTGTGCATAATCACAGTTTACAAAATTGTAGCCAAGCCACATTTGTACGTCAGATAAACGTGTTTTTTTCAAAACACCACAGGGAATTTTTCCGTATTGAAGTGCTGTTTCATCACCAAACGTGACGTTACCAGCTAGCGCGGGTAATATGCTCGTAGCAAGTTCAGAACGCGGAATTCCATTGAGCGTCATGTACCCTTTTGGATAGTCAGTGGTTCCTTCACTGATGACTTTTTCACATGGATCCATAGACCAGCGGGTATATACTACGGGTGCATGTAATTTAAAGTAAGTACCTTTGGCACATTCACCAAATCCTGCATAGAAGAAAAAATCAACTAAGAAATTTTCAATGCGCGGGGTAAAGCAAACTTTGCTTTGGAAATCTTGTGGCATCCCAAAGTAATCAGCAAGAATATCGTTTGCACCACGATCTGCTACCGTGCTTCCAGAAAAGGTTACACAGCCATCACTAGCTGCTGGGCCAAAGAAATAATTGGTAATTAAATCGGGTCTAAATGAACGTGTAAACTCAGGTGTGATACTAAAACAGCCATAGGTAGTATCAAATGGTTGATTAATATAATACTGTTGACCGACTAAGTCACGAGCTGCGTTAACACTTTGTGAACGAGGCACAAAAATAGTTTTTGGATTCAGGCATCCGCTACCTGTACTACAGCTACTACTGCAGTTGCTTGAGCTACTACTGCAGTTGCTTGAAAGTATGCTGCTCGTTGCTGCTACCATAAGAAGCAAAAGAGCATTTTTTATAGATATAGACTTCATACGATCCTTTTAGTTAAGGGTTAGAAAAATCAAATTAATTTAGAATCCAATGCCTCCTTTTATCCATATCCCCCATTGGTTGAGCGCGCCACGGCAATCGCAATGGCCGCCATTTGATCCGCTTTTGTGTTTAGTATCAAATTCAACTTCGCCACCAATACCTAAAAATGGATGCACGTGGCCTCTGAGTTCTTCAAAGTTATAACTTGCATGAGCAAAAAATTTATGCGTTACCACACTTGGTGCGGCAGCAGAAACTCCATCAACATACGCTTTAGATGCACTGTCAGTATAGGTATCATCAAATGAGTTGAAGAGGGTTGGCGGATTAGACATTTGCATGGCTACTTGAGGGGTGCCGCTGACTGCCGAAAATACATCGACGGGCTGGGTGACGTATGTTGTAGTTGCTTGAGCATCTTGTATATCATCGATACCCGCATTTAAATAAGGGCTGCCTCCTAATGATAATGCAGTATTGAAGTTGCTACCACTGTTAATAGTTGCTAAATCAGATTCGGTTGCAGGGATTGATACAGCACTTGCTGGATAGGTTGCTTGTGCAATGGCATACGTTGGGCCTGCTGCACCATATAAAAATGCATCTCCTTTAAGACCAACGCGGTCTTCTATTAATTTCTGGGTGACACTTACTTGTTCTGCTGAGCGTCCCCAGAAGTTGTATCCAAAATCAAATTCCCAATCATCATGTAAATAGCCAAGTTTTACGACAGCATCCCCTTGGAGTTTATAACTAACTGCGCAGCAGAGGCTGGTTAAATTAACTGCCGGTATGAGGCTGCCCGTATAGTCATATTTTGCATTGACCTGACCAATAGCAGGGGTAAGATCGGCATTAGTCATGGTCTCATCAAAGGTTGCCAAAAGCATGTAGCGGCTGGCTGGGCCATTATCCTGAAAATCAAAAGGACGTACTTGGCTGGTTTTAAATGCGTGCATAATATTTACATCAGCATATAAGATAAGTGAGCGGTTATTGTCACCATCCCAGAGTTTAAAGTGGGAAGTAAAGCCGATACCTGCTTGATAAAAGCCACCGCTGCCAACAATGGGAGTAAACAAATATTCAGGATCGGGTTTGTTTCCTGCGGGAAAAATAGCAAGAAGACTGAATCCGACATGAGCAGCTTGCGTATTGATGAAATTATATCCAAGCCACATCTGAATATCGCCAATAGTTGTTTTGGTTTGAGCGTCGCAGGTTATTTTGCCGTACTTTAGCGGTGTTTTCATGTCGCCAAAGGTAGTTTTGCCTGCAAAAAATGGCAATACGCCATTTGCAAGATCTGAACGTGGAATTTGGTTGATCGCCATATAGCCATTCGGATACGGCAAGCTACCTTCATTAATGACTTTTTCGCATGGATTCATTGCCCAACGGGTATATACAAGAGGAAATTCTGCTTTAAAAAATGCACCAGGTGCTGCAGCATCAAGTCCAACATAGAAGTTAAAATCGATCAAAAAGTTTTGAATGCGTGGTGTAAAGCAGACTTTGCTCTGAAAATCTTGTGGCAATCCAAAATAATCGGCAAGAAAATCATTTGCCCCACGATTTGGTACAAGACTTCCAGAGAAAATTACACAGCCATCATTGGCTGCTTGTCCAAAGAAGTAATCAGTAATTAAATCTGGTCTAAATGAACGGGTATATTCCGCAGTAGCGCTCAAGCATCCATACGTCTCATTTTTATCGGGCTGGTTGATATACATTTGTTGACCAACCAAATCACGAGCAGCGTTAAAACTTTGAGATCGCGGTATAAAAATGGTTTTTGGATTTGAACATGAATTACAATCCCCATACATAAAGTTGGGGATGATGGTAAAAGCGCATAGTAATGCACACATACCTCTATATAGTTGTTTCATACTACTCCTTTATATAAAAAATATGTCTTATATTATGTGCATGGGGCACTAATATTGCCCGCGATGGCATTTACATTGGCATTTATAATTCTAAGTAAAAACAGAGCATCTAAAATAAGTTCGCGACACGCTTCTGCTATATCAGCAGCGGTAGCACGTGTAGCAGATGAGTTGCTCAGAGAGTAATCAGTAGGCGCATGATCAAGCAGTACATTAATCAAATACTGTACAAAGCTCACCGTATCCTTTTCTTCTTTTGTAGACATCTGTTCTTGTAACTGTGCAAGCTTTTCTTTAATAGGTTTAAATACGTCTAGGATAACTGATGTTGTTTCAACAAATGGTTTTATAGCACGTTGTTCTGTGTCACCAAAATAGAGTTGTTTTACACACGCGTGGGTAAAAAATTCAGGCAGTGCAAGAATAAGTTCTTTTTCAGCTTGATCAAACAATGGTGATGCAGCAACACTTTCTAGTGAACGTCTCAGATAAGAATCATGCGCATCCGCGCGATTAAACGATGTAATTAACAACATGCCTACGCATGCAGCAGTCAGTATGTGCTTCATACATGATCTCCTTGTGCGCGTGAAGGCGCACTATTTATTAATGATATTTTTACGCTCTAACCAAAGTGTTAATCATCATATAACAAAGAGATGGCAGTAGTGCTAGCTTTTTATTAAGAATTGTATTTTTGGTATCTATGAAACGAGATTAAAAATGCGCAATGCTGTTGCGGTTGTCTGTTCTGCTACCGCTTCATATGACGTTGAACGTAATTCTGCTAAATATGTTGCTACCGTTTTAATCTGTTCAGGATGATTTTGTTTGCCGCGCATGAATTGCGGTGGTAAAAAGGGAGCGTCAGTTTCAAGCACAATTGATTCTAATGGTACATTAACGGCAATGGCACGCAGTACTGCATTTTTAGGATATGTTAACGTGCCACCAAACCCGAGCGAAAAACCAAATTCAAGCGCTGTATTAGCAAATGATTGATCTTCTGAAAAACAATGGATAATGCCGCGGGCTATCTGTCCTTTAAATTCTTCCAGGATCTTTAGTGTTTCATCTGCTGCATCACGGGTATGCACAATGAGCGCACAATCATACTCTAATGCAAGTTCAATCTGAGCTTTAAATGCATCTTTTTGCCGTTGAAGATCGTAATCAGGATAATGACGATCAAGACCACATTCACCAATAGCAACAATTTTATTGATTTCTTTATTCTGTATGTGCTTTTCTAAAGCACTGATATCAGTGCGCCATGAGGGAGTGCAATCATTAGGATGTATACCAACTGAAGCCCATACTGGTTGATAGGTACGTGCGAGGGTAATACAATTAAGACTTTCAATCAGACTGGTACCGACATTAATAATGGTAGTGACATCATGGTGAGTTGCTTGTTCTATGATAGCGTGAGCGGCAGTAATTTCTTGTGGTGTTAATAGGCGATCGAAGGTGGACTTTACCATCATATTCATATGACAATGAGTATCAACAAGCATTACCTATCCTTGATATCTAATAGAAAGAAATTGGAAATGGATTTTTTCAAGCATATTCAGAAATACATTAACCATATTCCAGTTTGACAAAGTTTTAAATAACCATACTATGGTACACAATAGTATATGAAAAAAGAAGGGCTTGTTCTGAAGCAAGCAGTGTTTAACCATATTATAAGTAAGGAGTTCCTTATGAATAAAAGTGAATTGATCAATTCACTCAGTGAAGAGACAACATTTAGCAAAAAAGATGTCTCTCGAGTACTTGATTCTTTAACACGTATCATTGAACGCGCGCTCAAAAAAGGCGAAAAAGTATCAATTACTGGGTTTGGAAGCTTTTGGATTTCAACCCGTCCTGCGCGTAAAGGCATTAACCCAGCAACTAAAGAACGTATCAATTTACCAGAAGTTAATGTTCCTCGCTTTAAGGCAGGGAAAAATTTAAGAGAAGTAGTGAGATTAGTTAAACTCGGTTAATAACCGTTTTAACTCAGAAAAAAGCTTTTGCTTGTCAAGGCCGCTTTAACAGCGGCCTTTATATTTGTTTTTCTTTCCAGTAATCTACCATACATATGCAACCGTTTGTCCTGCTTTTAGTTACGGAGTTCATATCGATGATAGATTTGACGTTATTACGAAAAGATCCTGAATTAGTTATTGCACGCATTAAGCGTAAAGACCCATCATTTGATGCGCAGTTGTTATATGATATGGATGCCCAGGTGCGTGAAACTCGTGCTCAGGTTGAGGCACTCAGACACAAAAAAAATGAGCTCGCACAACAAGGCAAATCAGGCGTTACTCCTGAGTTGCGCTCGCAATCCCAACAAATAAGCGCGCAGCTTAAGCAAGCAGAACTGGATCTAGCCGATCAAGAAATTCGATTTAACACCCTCTATCTTACCTGTCCTAATGTGCCGGACGATGATTTGCCAGTTGGGGGTAAAGAAGCGAATAAAGTTGTTAAAGAAGTTGGTAAAAAACCTCATTTTGATTTTCCTATTAAAAATCATGTTGAATTAGGTGAAACGCTAGGCTGGTTTGATTTCCAGCAAGCAACTACCATGACGGGTAGTAATTTTGTGTTTTATAAGGGTGACGCGGTTAAGCTCATGTATGCATTAACCATGTTAATGATCAAAAATAACATCAAGCATGGTTTTATCCCCGTGCTGCCTCCTTATGTAGTTAACGAGAAATCTCTTGAGGTAGCAAGTAATTTCCCTAAATTTCGTGATCAGGTGTATCGCATTGAAGAAGATGCGCTCTATTTATCACCCACTTCTGAAGTTAATTTAACCAATGTGTATCGCAATCACATTTTTATGGCCGATGCATTGCCGGTACGCATGACCGCCTGGACCAGCTGTTTTAGACGGGAAGCAGGAAGTTACGGTGCTCACGAACGGGGGCTTATTCGTATTCATCAATTTGAAAAAGTTGAATTGTATACTATCTGTGAACCAGCTTATGCTGCTCAAGAACATGAACGGATGCTTGCGTGTGCAGAAGATATTTTGCAACAACTTGGCCTCCATTATCGGGTAAGCTTATTAGCAACGCAGGATTGCTCATTCCCATCAGCAAAGACGTGGGATATTGAAGTATGGTTGCCCGGTCAAAATGCGTATTACGAAGTGTCTTCATGCAGCAATTGTACTGATTTTCAAGCACGTCGCGGTTTAATCCGCTATAAAAAAACATCCGATAGCAAAACGGAACTGGTTAACACGCTTAATGCGTCTTCATTAGCATTGCCACGGTTAATGGTCGCATTGATGGAAGTGTATCAGCAAGCAGATGGTTCTATTGCGTTACCAGACGTGCTTACCAAGAATTCGTTATTTGCATAAGGATGTGAGTATGGTATCTCCTGACATTGCAAAAAAAATAAAACAGCTTGAGATTTATACACGTCGCTTATTAAATAGCACGCTCGTTGGTGATAGCCGCTCAGCCGTTAAAGGTTCTGGATTTGAGTTTGATCAAATTCGTGATTATGCATTTGGTGATGATATTCGTTTTATTGATTGGCATGCATCAGCGCGCATGAACAAGGTATTAGTAAAGCAATATATGCAAGAGCGGAGCCGCACGATTTATCTCCTTGTTGATTGTTCAACGTCACGTATGTTTGGTTCATCAGGCATGATGCGGTATGAAATTATGGCACAGATAGCAAGTGTGCTCAGCCTTGTGTGTGCCTATGCAAAAGATCAGGTAGGGCTTATTTTATTTACCAACGAGGTTGAGTATGTGATTCCTCCCAATAAGGGGATGCAGCATGTGCGCAGGATTATGGAAAAGCTATTTACCTACAAGACAGCGCATACTACTACGTCCATAAAAACGGCTCTTGATTATATGTTGCACGTACCATGCCGTGACGCGTTGGTATTTGTTATATCTGATTTTATTGATGAGGGATTTGAGCGGTCATTGCGGTTGGTTGCCAAGAAACATGATTGCATTGCTATACGTTGTTTGGATATGTATGAACAGCAGATGCCTTGCGTGGGTTTTTTAATGCTTGAAGATAGTGAAACAGGGAACACCCATATGATTGATGCTCGTGATGCGCGCCAGATAAGTGAACAACTGCAACAACGCATATGCGAACAAAACAAATTATTTACCGCATGTGGTGTTGATCGTATTGATATTACCATGCATAAGCCATTCATTGGTGAATTGATACGCTTTTTCCGTTATCGCATGGTGAGCTGATGAATATCCAACAACCACTTGAACAACAATTATACGATATTTATGGTATGGACTATGTGCCCTGGTGGCATACCACTATGTTTTACGCACTCTGTTGTGCGCTTATTGGTGCTGCATTAGGAATTATTCTCTATTTTCTTATTAAGCGCTATCGTGCTTACTCGTTATCCCGTAGACCATGGGATAGTGCATTACGTGAACTTGACGCATTAGCTCAGCATCATATGCATGCTGGAAATAGCAGAGTGTTTTATTATACGTTGACCGATATTATTAAAACCTATTTGAGCAAACGTTATGGCTATGCTCTTGCAGGTAAAACCGATGAAGAATCTATTGCATATCTTGCAACAACCGACGTTCCTCTTGAACTACATCACATAGTTTCTCAACTTTTACGTGCAGGGACTATGAGTAAGTTTGCATCAGCGCGTGCTGCACACGATCAGATGAAAGAACATATCGCATTAAGTCGTGATCTTATCAAACGTACTATCTCTCAACGTACGCGCTAACAGGAAATAGTATGGTATATGCTACAGCACTTCCTACCCGTTCTTTATATATTCATTGGCCCTTTTGTCCGTATCGTTGCCACTTTTGTCCGTTTGTTGCATTAGCAGGGCAAGATCAGTTCATGGAGCAGTATCATAACGCATTGATACGGGAAATAACGGCGTTTGGGCAACGTCTGCCTACGCCTGCATCGATTGATACGATATTTATTGGTGGTGGCACTCCCAGCACGTATCCTCCAGACCTGTTACTTGACATGGTTGGTATACTAAAGAGCGTTGGCATAGTGCATGCAAATACGGAATGTACTCTTGAAGTGAATCCGGGCACCGTTACTGATGAAAAAATAGCGGCATGGGCTGCAGCAGGGATTAATCGATTGAGCATAGGAGTACAAAGCCTTAAAGATTCTGCGTTAAAAAATTTAAATCGTCATCAGTCAGCGCAGGATGTGTATACCGTGCTTAATCGTGTTAAAGGGATATTTACCAATGTTTCAGTGGATATTATCGTTGGGTTACCGGGTGTAACCGATGAGGAATGGAAAGCATTAATTAATACGGTTGTTACGTGGCCAATTACCCATCTTTCCATGTATTTTTTAACGGTACACGAGCAAACGCCGCTCTATTTTAGGGTAAAACAAGGTGAGTTAGCATTGCCGTGTGATGATGCAGTCGTTGATCTTTATTACTGGTCACGGGATGTATTAGCAGCCCATGGGTTGCAGCAGTATGAAATTTCCAGTTTTGCCCGTAATGGCTATGCCTGTCGCCATAATAGTGTGTATTGGGAGCGTAAGCCGTATAAAGGATTTGGATTAGGGGCTCATTCATTTGATGGAACATCCCGGTTTTACAATGAGAAAAATATTATGAAGTATATGACTTCCATTCATGATCATGGCGATGCTACCGTGTTTGCTGAAACACTCAGCCGTGAACAGGCACATAACGAGCGAGTTATGTTAGGGCTCCGGCGTGTCCATGGTATGCCTATGAATGAGGTGTTCCAGGATCTTACTTCTTCAGAGCAGATGCGGGTACAAAAACGGGTTGCAGAGCTTATACAGCACGGGTGGCTCCATCAAGAAGATGAATGGCTCAAGCTTACCCCTAAGGGACTATCAGTAGAAAATCATATTGCGCTGCAGTTATCATGCTAAAAAAATAAGGATATTATTGATTAATTAACGTATAATACATGAATATATACATACATTAATGCAAATTAAGTAGGGATTCCATGGCTAAACATGTCGGTGTAAAGTTACCAGACGATTTAATTGAAGTACTCAAAGGTGGTAAAACCGTTGCAGTTCTTGCAACATTTTCTGAAAAAGGGTTGCCCCATACAACACCTATACAATGTATTTTCCCTAAAGGGCTTGAAAGCATATTAATTACTATCCATAAAGATCATACTGGCTACCACAACATGGTATGGCAAAAAAAAGTGATGCTCTGTTTTATGGATGAAGGTAACGTATGTTACAGTGTGTTAGGAAGAGCTGGTGTTGTGCGTGCCCCTTCAACGGTACATCCCCTGATGAACGTCGTGCGCATTGATATTATTGATATTAAAAGCGATCGTTCAGTACTTACTAAAGTAGACGCTGGTATTCGATGGAGTTATACCTCATGGGAAGCGGAAGAACTTTCAAAAGCATTGATTAATGAGCTGAAGGATCTTGCAAAGGTATTATAACATAGATAAAAAAGGAGTTGCTGTTATGTATCGTTATATGGTGCTTGGTATTGTGGGTCTTATCTGGTGTGGCAGTATCACCACTGAAGGTGAATCAGCTCCTCAGCCATCAATAGCTACGCTGGTTACACCAGAAGTTCCTTCATCAACTCTAGAACATGCTACACCGGTATCTGGTAACGAACAATTACGCGAAGTATTTAGCGATACATCACATAACGAGCAAGCAGCAACGCCGCAAACACCTCCAGCTCAAGAACCTACCCCATCACCCGCACCTACACAATCTCAAGAAACATCTGCGCAGCAGATAGCTGACGAACCACAGGGCATTGATACTATTTCATTACAAGAGGGCAGCGGTAACTGGCTCTACAAACGTATCTGGTGGGAAAAAGCTGAAGCAAAATATGAGACTATAAAAGTATTAGTAGATCGTATCCTAGAAGCTCAAATGATTTTCTTTGCACGTCGCGCTGAACTTGCGCGTACGGTATTTGATCCGTTTTATATTAACGCTGGTATTGGTCGTGGTGAATTAGAAGAAATTCTCAATTATTTGATAGAACAGATGAATGCGCAGCAACAAAAACAGGGTGATTTAAATGAAGAAGAGCGTGCATTTTTAAGTATCATGAATAAAGAAAAAGAGACGCTTGATCAGCTTAAGTTAGATATGGATGCTATTAATAAATTAGATAGTGCCGTCGATGAATCACTGGGCAAATTAATGGAACAGTTAAACCTATGTCGTTCCTATGAACGCCGTGCGTGGGATGATTTTAAATCGATAGCAAAAGAATTAAGCGATAAGCGAGCACGGGAACTCTATTACAGTATGGTTACCTGTGAAGAAAACATAAACGCTATTGGGCAGTACTTTAAACATGATTTTACTGGTTATTTTGATCAACTTGGTACCCTGGCACAAGAAAATATTGGTCGCATACAATCAGCGATTAATGCGTTAAAAGAAAAGGGCATAGATTTTAAAAAGAAGGCCCAAGAACTTGAGAAAAAAGATGAGCACGCTGAACGTGAACGCCGTATACGCGAGCAGGAAGAAAAAGAACGGGAAGAACAGGAAGCTGCCGCAGCTAATACCTGGTATGGTTGGATCATGTCATGGTTCTCATCAGCATGGGATGCGATCAGCTTATTAGTAGGTGGTGCGTATTCCTCAATTCGCGGCTTATTTGGTAGTTCATCTTCTGAAGAAGCAGAAGCTGCAACTGAGCCGGCGTTATCTAAATAGTGTGAACAGATTTCTTATTGCTCCTTAGCCTCAATTGTGCTACATTTACCAGCATATTTTTGCTTTTGCCGAGGTGGTGAAACTGGTATACACGCAGCCTTGAGGTGGCTGTGGGAGAAATCCTGTAGGGGTTCGAGTCCCCTCCTCGGCACCAATCTTCACCCAATAAGAATTGAAATTAAAAAAGTTATATAAAACCGTTCATCCCGAGTGAATTTCGTAGAAATTTGTAGCGAGGGATTCAATAAGAGGAGTCAGGCATGAACATATCATTAAAGAAGATGGCGTTTTCGGGATTAGGATTGTGGATAGCAGGGCTTGCATTAAGCCTTTATTTTTTACTTCCCCTGCGTGAGAAGTTACGCTTTGGTATCGATTTAGTTGGCGGAACGTATATAACGCTTGAAGTGCAAACAGAAAAAGCCGTTGAAGCAGAATTGCATGATCGTCTTGAACAGGTGCATGCAAAATTAAAAGAGACCAAAAATGCGGCACCAAAAACGGCTGATTTTCAAGGAAATTCATTAATTTTAACCTTTGATTCTGCAGCGCACGTACAAGCAGCGTCCAACGTATTACGATCTCCTGACATTACCCTTACCACCTCTGGTAATGATATTGTTATTAAATTTACCGAAAGTAAGATAAAGCGCATTAAAGAAGATGCGGTGTTGCGTAATATCGAAGTATTGCGTACCCGTCTTGATAAATTAAGCGTTGCTGAAATTTCTATCGCATCCCATGGTGAAAAAAATATCGTGGTTGAATTGCCTGACGTATCTGATCCTCAGCAAGCAAAAGCAATGATTGGTACCGCAGCGGTGCTTGAATTTAAGATTGTAGAAAAAGAAGGAAGCACACCCGATGATATTCTCTATGAATATGATGGTGAATTACCTGCTGGTATGGAAATTCTTCCGGGCAAAGAAAGTGGTGATTATAAACGGTATTATTTAGTTTCAAAACGTGCCGCATTATCGGGTAAATATTTAAAAGATGCACATCCGCAATTTGATTCTCAACATGGTCAAATGGTAGTTGCCTTTACCTTAACACCAGAAGGTGGTCACAAATTCTATGAACTTACCAGCCGCAATTATCAACGTACGTTAGCAGTTGAACTCGATGGCGTTATTATTACTGCAGCAGTTATTCAAGCAAGTATTCGTGATCATGGCCAAATTAGTGGTTCATTTACCCCAGAGCAAGCGCGTGAACTTTCTGTGTTATTAAAATCCGGTTCATTTGTTGCACCCGTAACGTTTGAAGAAGAGCGTCAAGTTGGTCCATCATTAGGACATGAATCTGTTCGCCAAGGGATGCTTTCTTGCTTAGTTGGGTTAGCACTCTTATTTCTCTTTAGCGTTATCGTGTATAAAGTATGTGGCATCTTTGCCTTTATTACCTTAATTTGTAACCTGATTTTAATCTTGCTTGGCATGGCTTGGCTTAAAGCAACACTCACGCTTCCTGGTATTGCGGGTATAGTGCTTACGGTTGGTATGGCTATTGACGCATCGATCTTAATCTTTGAAAGCATCAGAGATGATATAAAATCAGGCATGCCGATTAAAAAAGCGGTTGATGCAGGGTTTGCTGATGCATTGCGAGTAATTTTAGATTCTAATATTACCACCTTTATTGTCGGTGCCGTGCTCTATAAATTTGGTACCGGACCAATTCAAGGATTTGCCGTTACCATGATGCTTGGTATCATCTCCACCTTGGTAACTGGATTGTTCTTCCTGAAGTCGATTTTCAACTTTATGCTGAGCAATTTTAATATTCAAAAGCTTAGAATTTAGTATACTACTAAGATATTTTACAGAGACATTTTACACCTTTTGGCGACGTAGCTCAGTTGGTTAGAGCGGCGGAATCATAATCCGTAGGTCCGGGGTTCGAATCCCTGCGTCGCCATGTCTTCGCCTTAGGGAATGACTTTGAAGTGTGATTAGGCTCCGTCAGGCTAGCGCCATGTCTTTGTTTAAGTGAAAAGATTTATAAACCCGTTCGTCCCGAGTGTTTTCAAGCTTGCTTGAAAATGTAACGAGGGATACCATAAAACTCCATGAAACCAAACTTCCCTACATTCCTAACCCTCATACGCTTAATCCTTTCTCCCATCATATTGCCATTACTCTTGGTATACTTGCTTCCCCTCAATAGCATCATCCTCAACAGTCTGCTCGCACTGCTATTTATCTTTTTTAGTTTGACCGATTTTTTTGATGGCTATCTAGCGCGCCGCTTGCGACAAGAAACTGCCATGGGCAAAGCGTTAGATCCGCTGGCCGATAAATTTTTGGTTTTCTCAGTGCTTGTTGCTTTACTTGCAGTGCACAAAATCTACTTTTATTGGGTGATCATCTTTATTGGGCGTGAGTTTTTTGTCATGGGTTTACGACAAATAGCGCTGGAAAAAGGGTTGATGGTCCATGTAGCTTGGCTTGGTAAATTAAAAACGGCATTGCAGATGATTTATTTGACGGTAGCAATTGTTAATCCCTATCAAGGGCTCGGATTTGTTGATAACGGGATCTGGTGGAATGGCGTAGAAACCGGGTTGCTGGCAGTGACGCTGATGTTGTCGTTAGTTTCAGCCTACTGTTATTACAGAGCGTTTATCACCAAGCTTAGGGAGCATAACGAGGGTGTATGATAGCAGAAATTCTTATTCTTATTATTTCATATCTCATTGGTTCAATTCCGTCTGGATTTCTTATTGCACGTTTAGCTGGCATTGCTGATATTCGTGCGCACGGATCAGGGAATATTGGCGCAACTAATGTAGCGCGTGTGTTAGGCAAACATTATTTTGTGCTTGTGTTTGTTGCTGACATGCTCAAAGCCTACGCATGGCTTACGCTGCTCGCGCATTGTGGGTACGCAACTACAGTCTGCTTACTCGCTGCTGGGGCGTTACTTATTGGCAACGGCTGTTCAATTTTCTTGCGTGGTAGTGGCGGAAAAGGGGTAGCGACTAGTTTTGGCATCTTGCTAACACTTAACCCACCATTGTTATGCTGCGCAGCACTCAGTTGGTTTTTTATGCTCTGGTACACCAAAGTTGTGGGCATTGCTTCAGTGGTAATACTGCTGATAGCGCCATTCTGTTCATGGTTGTTTCTGCATGACGATAAACCCATGGTGCTGTTTGTATTCTGCATGGCTGCATGGGGGTTGTTCTTGCATAGGAATAATATTAAGGGATATCTACGATTAGGTGACGCTTAATGTTGCTTCTTTTTCTTCAGCGGTGGCAGCACGCCATACTTCCGCAATTCATTACGCACTTCTTTGTAGTGATGGAAATCACACAAAATACCGGTAATGCCATGACGATGGGCGCCCTGAATATTTTCTTCTTGGTCATCAATTAAATAACAGGTTGCTGGATTGATTTTGTATTTCTTGAGTGTATGCGTATAGATGTCTCTATACGGCTTTAATTTTTTAACATCAGCTGATATAATCACGCCATCAAATTGATCAAAAATTTCTGGGTATTTTTCTTTGAGTAAATCCACAAATTCTATATCCATGTTAGACATGAGATACACTTTGTGTCCTAATCGCTTACATCTTTCAACTAATTTTACACCTGCTTTTATTGGTTTGCTGACATCAGCGCGAATTTCTGGATCAAATAACATTTCTATAGTGCGTTTAACTAATCGCTTTTCCTGTTTGTTACAGAACTGTTTTTCAGCATCAAGTTTGTCAACGTATGGTAATGCTTTTGCTAAAATTTCTTCACCACTGATTTCACCTTGCATCCAATCACGCATGATGTGCGGCAAAGGTTTACCTTTGTGGAGCGGGATTAACTCATCATGTTCATCATTCTCGTGCGCACAATGGTAGCATTTAAAGTAAGGCCTTAATTGATCGAGTACATCAAAGATCGTATCTTCTAAATCGGTCAGACTTCTCCCCATGGCAGTGTAGGAAATAATATCAAGGAATCCTAACTGACCCATAGCCTTTTTCTTACTGATGGTAAAGAGTACCCCGTTGAGGTCAAAAATTACGGTAGAGGGCTTAACTTTTTTAGCTAATTTTTGACTAGCAGTCATATGAGCTGTGTGCTTAGAAGTAAAAATAGCGCGGGTACAAGGATTATAGAGGGCAAATAGGCCGAGTAATCCGGCTGCCAGAGCTATAAGTGCTCCTTTAAATAGGGTAATTTTTTTAACCATGGGATAACTCCACTTTTTTGAATATTTGCTTACTTACAAGCTTAAATATTTATGCCAGTTAGTCAAATGGTGCAGGATAGGTCCATAGGGAGCAAATAAACTTGTATTTAATCTTAAAATACTTACAATTGGGTTAATACTCAATAGTAAGGAGGCGAGGGAGGCGCAGCCCGGCGAAGCTTAACTATGCTTCAACGTGGTACGCATGAGCGCACTGTTTATTCGCTGAAGCGTAGACGGGGGTTTGCAAATCAACTCTATTATTTCTTGATAATCTTATGATAATAGAATAAACAACATACTATATGATCAGTAGGGACGTTAACGCACTCAAATTGCGTGGTAAAAAGAATGGCAGTATTACAGGTTGATGGATTAACTAAGATTTTCCCAGAAAAAAAGAACCTATGGGGGGCAGTAACACGCCAAGGGTGTACCGCTGTTTCAGATGTTTCTTTCTCCATCAAGGAAGGGGAAATTCTCGGGCTTCTTGGTCCTAACGGATCAGGTAAAACAACCATCATTCACATGTTGCTTTCTACGTTAACACCGACGGCCGGATCCATACATTATTTTGGCAAAAATCTCTTTACTGATCGTTCAACTATCTTGCAACATGTTGGCTTTGCCAGTACCTATGTTAAATTGCCACCTCGCTTAACGGTCATGGATAATCTGGACGTTTATGGCCGTTTATATGGATTATCTCATGCACGTCGGGCTGAAAAAATAGAACATTATTTACGCTTTTTTGGTATGTGGCATTTGCGTGACCGAGAAGTAGGAGTACTTTCTGCTGGTGAATCTACCCGTGTTATGCTTGCAAAAGCCTTTCTTGCCGATCCTAAAATTGTATTGCTGGATGAACCGACCGCATCACTTGATCCTGATGTTGCCTATGATATTCGTAGCTTTGTATTACAACAGCAAAAAGAGTTTGGTGTTTCATTTTTGATTACATCACATAACATGTACGAAGTTTCACAAGTATGTGAGCGGGTCATGTTCTTAAAAAAGGGCACCATTATCGCGCATAATACGCCAGAATTTTTAGCACGTAGCATTGCACGTGCTCGTATACAATTACGCTTAGGTGATGATAGGGAGCGTGCTATTGCTTACGCGCGTGAATTAGAGCTTCCTCATACGGTGCAGGAAGATACCATTGTTATTGAACTTGAAGAACATGCCATTGCTGAATTTCTTACCGTGCTTGCGCGCATGGGGATTGAATATTCCCATATTTCTATACAAAAACCGACCTTAGAAGATTATTTTGTTCATCTTATAAAATTAGAGGATTCCCATGGAATTTTACCGGGTGTGGGCCATAACTCTCCGCCACCTGCGTCACATAATTCATGATTTTTCTCGATTAACGGTTATTTTTTATTGGCCGTTTGAAGAGATTATCTTATGGGGATACTCCGGACTGTGGGTACAATCTGATACCGGCGGTTTGTCCCATGTTGGTCTTTCATTACTTATTGGTGCTGTGTTATGGCAGATTACCGTACGCGCCAATTATGATATTTCCCTTAACTTGCTTGAAGAAATTTGGTCCTACAACGTAGGCAACCTCTTTTCAACGCCGCTGCAACTTGCTGAGTGGATCATGGCGGTTATTTTGTTAGCCTTTATTACGTTGAGTGTGATTACGCTCTTTCTTACCACCATTGTGTGGTTGTTGTACGCCTTTTCTATGGTATCGTTAGGGTGGTCGTTACTCCCGATGCTTATTTGTCTTTTTGTTTCGGGACTTTCTATAGGATTTTTTGCCGCATCGTTACTCATTTACTGGGGTGTACGTATCGAGCCACTGGTCTATATGATTGGCTGGGTATTTGCGCCATTTAGCGGTATTTACTATGCCCTTGATGTATTACCAGTCTGGGCACAATGTATCGCGCGTATGTTACCCATGTCCTATATTTTTGATGCCATTCGTATGGTAGTTGAAACGGGTACGTTTCCTACTCAGTATCTTATTATGAGTATCGTACTCAATGTTGGTTATTTTGTCCTAGCACTTATGCTTTTTTGTCGTATGTATGAAAAAAGCCGCGCTGAAGGGCTTGCTCGTTTAACCGGTTAATAACTCCATACTCTCTATTTCTCGACGCTGGTGTGCTGATGCACACCAGCCCACTATGTTGGCAAGCTCAGTGCGAACGGCGTATCATTTATATGTTTGTAAAGAGCAATTCTCGATACTTTCTTTCTAATAGACATTTTTGCTATGCTCATGCTGATGTAACATATTACATCAACAATCATAGAACATTTAAGAGGAGAGAGTGATGGTTACCACCGCATCCCCATTAGCAAATTTGTTGCATTATATGAGGCCCTATCGCATTAAGATGGCGCTTGCTACTCTCTGTTCAATTCTTAATATGTGTTTTGATATTTTGCCCGAAATTCTTATCGGTATTGCTGTTAACGTTGTAGTACAACAAGATCACTCCTTGTTATCGCGCATGGGGATCACTGATGTTAAAACACAATTGATACTTCTGGGATGCTTAACCTTTGTTGTCTGGTTTTTTGAATCAGTATTTGAATATTGTTATTACCTGTTATGGCGTAATTTAGCGCAAACGGTACAGCATGAACTTCGCTTAAATGCGTATGAACATATTCAACAACTTGAAATGGCGTATCATGAAGAAGTAAGTACCGGACGATTGCTTTCCATACTCAATGATGATATTAATCAATTAGAGCGGTTTTTGGATTCAGGAATTAATCAATTCATTCAATTATTTACCAGCACTACCATTATCTTATGCATCTTTTTTTATTTTTCACCCATGATTGCGGTGTTTGTGCTTATCCCAGTGCCATTTATTGTGCTCACCACGCTTTTTTTTCAGCGTAGTTTACAGCCACGGTATGTACAGGTGCGTGAAAAAGCAAGCATGATTGCAGCACGGTTAGTAAATAACATCATGGGTATTATGACCATTAAAAGTTATACGGCACAGGCATATGAGATAGAGCGTGTTAAAGGGGAGAGTAAAGCGTATAAAGAAGCTAATGCACGCGCTATAGCAGTGAGTGCTGCATTTGTTCCGGTCGTGCGTCTTATTTTAGCATTGGGATTTATTGCAACTATTATCTTAGGCGGGTTGCAAGTATTTAAAGGGGTATTAGATATTGGCGTCTATAGCATGCTCATTTTCCAAACACAGCGCTTTTTATGGCCATTTACCGAGCTTGCTGAAATGGTTGACCGCTATGAGCGCGCTATGGCTTCAACGCGCCGGGTGATGGAGTTATTACAGATTAAGCAAACGGTTAAAATTCGTGGAAATAAGCCACTTGATGTGAGCAGCGTGAAAGGACATATTGAATTTAAAGAAGTCACATTTTTTTACCCGAATGGTGTCCATATTTTTGATCATTTAAATCTTGAGATAGAACCAGGAACCACCGTTGCCTTTGTTGGTGCTACCGGATCGGGTAAAAGTACGTTGATTAAATTGCTTTTGCGTTTTTATGATCCGTCGAGTGGTACTATTCTGCTTGATGGTCGTGATATTGCCGCCATTAACATTGATGATTTGCGTAAAGCTATTGGATTAGTAAGCCAAGAAGTGTTTCTCTTTAATGATACGGTAAAAGAAAATATCGCCTATGGTACGTTTGATGCTGATGATGCTGCTATTGAACGTGCAGCGCATATAGCCGAAGCGCATGATTTTATTATGCAATTGCCTGAGGGGTATGATACCTTAATTGGAGAACGTGGTGGTAAACTATCAGGGGGCCAACGGCAGCGTATTTCTATTGCGCGCGCATTACTAAAAAATCCGCCGATTTTTATTTTTGATGAAGCAACATCAGCGGTTGATAATGAAACAGAAGCCCATATTCAGCGTTCGTTAGAAAAAATGACGCAAGGCCACACGGTGATTGTAATTGCCCACCGCTTATCGATTGTGCGTAATGCGCATACGATTTTTGTAATGGATGAAGGGGTCATTGTTGAACGGGGAACCCATGAAGAGCTGGTCAGAAAAAATGGGTTATATACGGCGCTCTGGCGTATTCAAACGGGTGAGAAAGTTGGTAAGTAGAGTTTCGCATAGTAGTGAGGCCTGCATACCAATAGTGCGCTATAGCGCACCAAGTTGGTAAATAATATTCTTACCGTGCCTTTGCAGTAGGCATACTTGTAGCATACACCATTTTAGCGAGTGTTTTTATTGTAGGATTTTTTTGTTTAAGGCTTGCATACAATGTGGAACGTGGAACCTTTGCTTTTTGCGCATAACGCATCTTATTTAACGTTGCTAAATAAATAGAGAGTATCTCTATAACACCTTCTGGATCATTATTTTTTAAACATTCTAATATTCCCTTGCCGATAAAATCTTCATCGAGAAGTTTTTCGGTAGGGCTATATACTTTTAATTTATCTTTATTTTTTAGTTTCAACTTCACCATTTTTATTATCTCTAAGT
>JBIOKB010000007.1:0-32007 GCA_044451405.1 Candidatus Babeliales bacterium | reverse complement strand
CTTGCCTGTTTTCAATATTTTAATGAGGTTATCGCCCTGCCATCTACCATCCTCTTTTTTGGTGCAGGAATTTTGTTAACACTCAAGCTCCGCTTTATACAGTTCCGTGGCTTTCCACGTTTATTAAAATTGGTTCGTGCTTCCAGCCTACGCTTATCCGGGTCGTCGGACTCGGCAAGCTCCGGCGGACACGCACGTGGTCAAGCAGCTGAGCAGGGAAGTAAGACGATCAACCCCTTTCATGCAATGTTTGCAGCTATGGCAACAACCATTGGCATGGGGAACATTGTAGGGCCAACCATTGCAATTTATGCGGGCGGCCCAGGTGCATTATTTTGGTTACTTGTATATATCTTTTTTGCATCAGCTACTAAATTTACTGAAGTTACCTTTGGATTATATACGCGGGTAAAAATGGCTGACGGATCTCTTGTTGGTGGTCCTATGCAATATCTTAAGCTCGTGCATCCAGTATTAGCATATTGGTATATCGGCGTGATGATGTTTCTTTTTGTGTACTGGTCTGGATTACAAGCAAATACTTTAGCGCAGATATTTGCGCAAGAAGCGGTTCCTGTGTGGGCAGTGGGCGCCGTGCTTGCCTGCATTACCTATGTAGTATTGCAAGGAGGAGCTTCCCGCGTTGGTTCTATTGCAAGTAGATTAGTGCCGATTATGTTTGTATTGTATGTTACTTTTTCATTGTTCATTTTATTTCGTGATCTGCACGCACTTGCACAGGCGTTTAAGCTTGTTGCCAATAGTATTATGTCTCCTGCAGCAGCCATGGGCGGATTTGCAGGTGCTACTATTCTTAAAGCGATGCAATCAGGGGCGTTTCAAGCAATTTTTATTTCAGAAGCAGGTCTTGGTACTTCATCAATAGCGCATGCAATGTCTGATGCAAAGCGGCCAACTGATCAAGGGATCCTTGCACTCTATTCCATGGGTGCCGATGCGTGCTTATCATTAATTTCAGGATTACTCGTGCTGGTGACGGGGGTATGGATGAGTGGGAGTTTTAGAAGCACCCTCATTTATGAAGTATTTAAAATGAATTCACCCGTGTTTGGGCGCTTTATTTTAATTGGTGCAGTGACGTTATTTGTGCTTACCACCATCATTGGCAACATTTTTAATGGCACACAAGCGGTTACTTCCGTGGCACGCACCAAGCAGTGGATACGCTGGTATCTCGGGTTTGCCATCACCGTAGTTTTTTTAGGGCCTATTGCGCCCGTGCGGTTGATATGGGAGGTTATGGATACGCTACTCTTTTTAGTGGCGGTGCCCAACCTTATAGCTCTCTTAATTCTTGCCTATACTCGATCTGATGTGATCAATGACTGAAAACCCCCTTTTTAGGGGTAAAATTTTCGAAAATGACTATCTAGAAGGCTATCTCTAGGGGCTCTGGTAAAAAATTCAAAAAAATATACTATTAAAACTAATAACTAATTATATCCCATATATTTGATGTTTTTTTTAAATGATAAGGTTTCCTATGAATTATAAATATTTTATGTATTTATTAGCCCTTGGTTTATTCTTGCCCATGGGGCACGCCTGGGGGATGATGCACGTGTTACCGGGGCATAACCCTGCGCTTGCCAGTGAAGATGAAACATCTTCAGATGAGATTTTAAATATGACTGGACATAGTCATTTATCTGGGGCATATGCGACAGATCTTGGAAGAAGTATTCATAATCCACGACGTCTGCAAAATGGAATAACACAGGCTCAACGGTATATTGATCAAGCTTCAGAGCAATTAGCATTATTGGAACAACGAGAAAAAAAACAAAAACATGAGCAACAACACAAAGAAGTGGAAACTAAAAGAGCTGCAGCTACATCGAAAGATGGATTAGAACCTTTAACAAGGGAAATGGCTCTTTTAAAAGCTGAAATTAGTGAGAAAGTTAATTCATTTATAGAATTTGATATTCAGTTTGCTATGCGATCTACAATCGTTAATGACAGCATGAATTCTTTTGTTGATATGAGACATGAAGTTATTGATGAGCGTTTATTTTCCAGTCATAGAATTAACTATTTCCAAAAGGCTCTTGGTCGTTTAGAGGAAATTGGAGCAAGGTCAGTAGAATTAAAAAAACATACTTCTGATCGGGGCGAAGCGCTTCATACGCGTAGGCTTCATCAAAGTCTAATTTTAGAAGAATTGCTTGAAATAGAAAAACAAAAACAAAATATGTTTTCAGAAATAGATCGTATTAGTAAAAAAGACTCTTTATATGACAAACTTGCTGCACTTGAGATTCTTGAGTCAAATCTTGGAACTTTAAAAGCTTTTGCTTTTAGATGTCCAAATTTGGAACATTTAAAAAAATCATGTAAAGGGAAAGTGCATCCTATATGTTCTCCTGAGCTTGAAGATTATCGCAAACGTAGTGAGAATATTATAACAATACGCATTCGAGATCTTAAATTAAAAACAGAAGAAGAAATTAAAGCAAAAAGAGCAAAAGAGCATGAAGAACGTGAAGAGCGCTTAAATAAAGAATTTAAGCAAAAACTAGATAAGCTATCAGATTTAACTGCACAAAAAACAAGACCTGTATGGAAAGTTTTTGGTGTAGGAGTTGCTACAGTAGCAACCATAGCATTGCTTGTTAAAAGCTATTTCTGGTTACGCGGCAAAATGTCTGTTGCTCGAGCGTAGACTATAATTCAAGAATAAAACATAAGGCCTGTATGAGAATTTCATACAGGCCTTATTAATTTCTAAATAAGCTACAGTTATTAAGCAGTTACTGAACCTTGTTGTTCAGCAATTGCAACCTTAAGATCCATTTCTGCTTCTTCTCTAGCCTTTGCTTCGGCCTCAGTTTTTTTCTTCATGTGTTCTTGATGAACTTTTTCAAGCTTCTCTAATTCTTTTTGAGCGGCTTCCTGAGCAAACTTTGATTTGATAAGTTCTGCTCGAACATTTAAGAGCAATGTTTTTTTATCTATTTCTTCAGTTTCTTCTTGAAGCTTTTTTAAACCTTCGTAATAAGCGCGCTTTTCTGGAGAAAAATTTTTCTCTTGGTAAGTTTCAATCGCTTTATTACAGGCGATACGAGTACCAGCAGCAGTAGCTTGTGCTATGACTTCTTGAAATCCATCAAGAGCTCCCGCGGATGCCCGACCTGGAAGCCTTGCAAAAAAACCTGGGCTGGCTTGATATTCATGCCATTTTTCTCTAGCACGATATTCACCTATCTGTTTTGCTCTTTCTTCATTCAATGCGCTGTCTTGAACTAAATTATGCTTTGCAACATCCCGTAGCACATCTTGACGATCTCTTTCTGGTAAGTCATGTAATGCGTCTGCTATATAGGCATTTCTGCGTTCAGAAATTGGATCTCCTCCAGCAAGTGCATGGGATGCTTGATCAGCGTCACTTGGACTAGAATTTCCTCCAAATCCAAATAAGCGAGAGAACCAATTAGCTCCATGAGCTACAGGTGAGACACTTACTAGTATAAGTGAAAGATAGATAAGTTTTTTCATAATTTCCTTTCACACTCTGTTAAGCAGCAGGAGCGGCATTGCCAGTATCCAGCGCCTTCTTTTCACATATGTTTGCAAAATCTTTGTTACGTAATGCAGTTCCTTGTGCAAGTAATAATTCTGCAAATTCAGCATTTTTAAGACATCGCGCAGCAATTTCTTTATCAGTGGTTGTAGCAGCTAAATGACGTTGATTTTGTATTTGTTGGCGCGTGTTTTCAATCACTTTGTCCTGGTTTAAAATTGAATTGTTTTTATCATCAGGATTCATCCATTCTTTAATTACAACTCCTATTGCAGCACCAACAAGGCCAACAACAACTTTTTCAGTGCAGCCGATTGCAAAATTTTCCCAATTGAATAATTTTGCTGCACCATTGTTTCCCCCAGCATTGGGAGCCGCAGCTGCTGCAGGTGCACCGCCACCTTGCATAGCAAACATAGGAGCAGCAGGCAGTGTTAATGTTATAAGTAGTAGATATTTTATATTCATATTTGTTCTCCGTTATGCCGCAGGAGCAGGTTTTGCTGTAGTTCTTTGCAATTGCTCTGCATATCTGCGCGTTTGATCTTCATTAAATTTTTGGCTCAATGCTGCATGCATCGTCATTTTTCTTTGCAGTAGCTCTTGCCCTTGGCCTATTATCATTTTTAAATATTCAGCTTTTTCTAGATTTTTTTCTGTTTCAAGGTTTTTTTGAACTTGCGGTAAGTCTTGCATTAATCGTTGGATATCAGCTTCTAAGTTCTTAAGAATAGTTTGCTCAGTCATGGTTGCTTGCGTTGCTTCTCTATCAAGCTCTGACTTTGGTGTTAGGTATTTTCTAACAAGCATAGTAGTGATAAGGCCAGCGAAGGTTAATGCGACCCCGAGTCCGATCTGATTCCCAAATCTGCTTAAAAAAGAGGGTTCATTTTGGTGGGGGTTGATTAAATTATCTAGAGTTTTTTTTACGTTAGTTGACAAGAAGTGGTTATTATTATTGTGGTGCGCCATCAATTTTTCACGAGCTTCGCAGACAGCTTTATATTCCTCTTCTGTTGCTGCCGGGAATTCATTTCTATCTGCTATATTAAATGGGGCATCCCATGGCTGTTTGGATGCCATCCCCTTCATTGCCGCCGGTACTAACGCTACTATTACTATAAGAATATATCTGTTGTTCATAAGAGGTCCTTGCTGTAAGAAGATCGTATTGATTTCAGTATAAAAAAGACTGTTGCAAAGCACAATATACCACATAAATAAACCCTTGTTAACGGAGTTTTTTCAGCAACGCCATCTCTTTACGGTACATAACCTTGTAATCCTCATCTTTAATATGGTCATAGCCAAGCAGGTGGCAGATACCGTGAACGAGCAGCCGCTTCATGCGTTGTTCAAAGGGCACCCCGAGCTTTTTGGCGTCAGCCTGTACATATTCCAATGAAATAATAAGGTCTCCGAGGTTTTTATCCTCATCGTTGGGAGCAACAATGCGCTTGCCGGGTTTTAAATTGGGGTAAAAGGGGAATGATAAAATATCAGTTGGCTTATCTTTATGCCGGTAGTCCCGGTTATATTTGTGAATGGTGCGGTTGGTGGTAAGCCAGATGCCTAGGTCAAAATCACTATACTTTAATGCATCTAAGATTGTCTGGGCATCTTTTTTAAGCTGCCCAACATCAATAGCAATTGTGCGCTGACTATTTTTTATAAGAATCATGCGTACCTGCTTGAAACACTACCTGCGCCTTCCAGTTTTCCCCTACCTGCTCAATGGATGATTGTGCATTTTCGTCCTGTGTATATACCAGCTCCTGTGCTTGGGTTATCCCTTTAATAAGGGTTGTCTGGGTTGTAACCGCATCAGCAACTTCCCGATCATTAATAACGATAGTAAGGGTAGTTAACGGCGTTTTTAATGAAAGCTGCTTTTCTGTTTTGAGCCTACGCACTTGGGAGATGATCTCGATGCACGTAGCAATATTTTGTGCGCTTTCAGGGAAACTAAAGCCGGTTTGCACCTCAATAAATTTGGTTTGATGGATAGAGGGTATACCAACTATTTTGTACATCTGTTTGTAGATAGTTTCAGTGATGTAGGGCGTGTACGGTGCATAGAGCTGCAGTATTCTGAGTCCAACTGTATAGAGCGTCCAACGCGTTGCATGCACTTCCTGCTCACTGTACTCCTGAGGGTTAAACAGCTGATGTTTAATGAGCTCAAGGTAATTGTCACAGAAATCTTTCCAGAAGAACTGTTCAACTGTTTGCAGTGCTAAGCCAAATTCATGCTGGACAAAATAGCGTTCGTAGGTGGTGAAGGTGTTGCTTGCAGCATCCAACAGCCACTGGTTTACCTCCCCAAAATGGGTGGGTTTAACAGAGGGGTTAATATTGACGGTGTGTTCAGCAGTGAACTTAAACGCATTCCACAGCTTAGTGATTAAACGTATGCCGATTTTAAGTTGTGCTTCAGAAAATGCTACATCATGCCCCAAGCTGCCCGAAGCGGTCCAATAGCGGATGGCATCAGCCGGGTACTGTTCTAAGAGTTTTTCTGGCGTTAGCTGTGCGTTGCCCTGCGATTTTGAAAGTTTTTGCTTTGCATCACTTAACACGTGGCCAGAGATAACAATATTGTTCCATGGGATGGTGTTATGGTGCATCCAGCTTTTTACTATTGTGTAAAATGCCCAGGTGCGAATAATATCATGGGCTTGTGGGCGCATGCTCATGGGCAAGAAGGTGGTGATGCCCGGGTCGGTAAATACTGAGGAAACCTGTGGATTAAAGTATTTATAGCAAATATAGGGTGTTAGCGATGAGGTATTCCATGTATCCATAACATCAGTGTCAGGCTTAATATCAGTGCTACCACACTGTGGGCACTTATCTGGATATGCAGTTTCTTGTGGATCGATAGGTAGTTGGGAAACATCAGCGAGGATAATTTCTTTGCATGAAATACAATGCCATACGGGGAATGGAATACCATAAAATCGTTGGCGGGAAAGACCCCAATCCCAGCTAATATTTTCAACCCAGTTTTTATAGCGAGTCTTCATAAACGCTGGATACCAGGTAACCTGGTCAGCGAGATCGAGAAACTTTTGTTTGTAAGGGAGAATCTTTAAAAACCATTGGGAGAGTTCAATATACTCGATTTCTTTTTTGCATCGTTCATGGACGTTTACCGCATGGATTATAGGGCGTTGGGTAAGTAATAAGTTTTGAGCACGCAATGCTTCAAGAATTTTTTCTCGTGCTTGTGTCGCATTAAGCCCTGCAAGAATACCGGTATCAGCAACCCATTTACCATCAAGGCCAATTGATTGCTTATACGGAAGCTTGAACTTTTTATACCATTCAATATCGGTTTTATCACCGAAGGTGCAGCACATAACAAGACCGGTTCCTTTATCGATGCTGACCGCTTCATCTTCAAAAATAGGAACCTTGTAGCCAAAAATAGGAACAATTGCCTGCGTGCCTTTAAGGTGTTGATAACGTGAATCGTTGGGATTATAAATAAGAGCAACACAGGAAGATAACAACTCAGGGCGTGTTGTACCAATAATTAAATCATTACCCTGCTCATCTTGAAACACAATATCATTGAACGTGGAGGGTTTTTCTACATCCTCCAGTTCAGCTTGTGCTACCGATGTTCTACAGGTAGTGCAATAAAGAGCTGGTTCTTGTTTGCGATATACGTATCCCTTTTTATACAGCTCAATAAATGATTCTTGGGAAATAGCGCGCGTTGTATCTGAGATAGTTGAATAGGAAAGACTCCAGTCAACAGAAAGGCCCATACGTTGCCACAAACTTTTAAACTGCTCTTCAGCATGATGAGTTTCTTGTAAGCAGAGGGCAATAAATTGAGAACGGGCCATGGTCTGCGCGCGCACGTCCAATTTTTTTTCTACATACCGCTCTGTTGCAAGGCCGTTATCATCAAACCCTAAGGGATAAAATACGGAAAAACCATGCATGCGTTTATAGCGGGCAATGATATCAGTTTGGGTATAGGAAAATATGTGACCTATGTGTAAAGAACCTGATACTGTTGGTGGTGGCGTATCAATACTATAGAGTTTGCCAGGATTGTTTTCTGCTTTGTAGGTGCCTTCTTGCTCCCAAAAGAGTTGCGCATCGGTTTGTGCCTGTTTGTGATCGTACTGTTTATCTATCATAGGTAAAAAGCCTGTCGAATGATATCTGTTGAATTGGTATCTATGTGTTAAAGATACTGGCAAAAGCTTATAGGGTCAAAATAGTGTGCTCAATGCACACCAAACAGAGTGCTTATCGCACACCAATAGCGTGTTTATCGCGCAGCTTTTTTTGGAGATTGCCGAGTCAACAATTGAGTAGCGCTTACAAGAGCTGGTAATCGATCTTTTTCTTTGTCATGGGCTTCTCTGTATTGAGACTGTGTCCATAGAGGACCTCTCAGAGGAGATGGGTTTAAAGGCGGCAAGGGTGGTAATGCCGGTCCATGTGAAGGGCTCATAGGTGCAGCGACAGGACTTTTTTTGATGGGAGGCAATGCAGGACTTCTGGTAGCAGGTGATGGAGTTACAGAAGAAAAAGTTGATGAGGTTGAAGATGGTGTCTGACTTGACCCTGGAGATTCACTTGGGCTTATGTTAAAAAAGTCATCCCCTGTATCTCTGGGCTTAGGCTTGTGCATAATAAGTGCTGCAGTAATGGGATCTGTTTCTGCGATCTGTTCAATAAGAGATTTTCTCTTTTCCATGTAGATAGTCAGGGAGTGCTGTGATTTTTCTTTTTCTCTTTCTATTTCTTCTTTTTTTGTGGGTGATTGACGTTTTGTGGAAGCAGCAATACGTACCAGTACTGCATCTTTTTTTCTTTCGAAAGCCTCTCTTTCTTGTTCTTCGTGCTTTAATTGTTGCAATTGAGCGGGCCCAATATTCTGTTCTTCAAATCTTTTTAGTTGTTCGTCTCTAGCAGAATATAAATCGTCGCTCAGTGTTCTTACTTTTACTGTATTTTTCTCATCTTTCCTTTTTTCTCCAAATTTCTTACCATAAACTCCTCCATCAGGATTCATGATTTCAGATTCTTTAAAAGCTGGTGGAGTGTGTCCAGGGGTTGAGGTTGATACAGAGGGTGTACCGCTGTTTCCGCTAGTTTGTTCCTGAAGTAATATTTCTCCTGATGAACCGGCTGAAGTAGCTGAACCGGTTGAAGTAAAAGATCTGTGTGTTTCCAACCGAGCAGGAGCAAGATCATCAGTGCTGGTGTGTTGTTGTAAAGGAGCAGGAACAAGATGAAATGGAAGCTCAGCGCTGTGTAGGTAGTTATGAATACCCAGCACTATGCACAATATGCCATATGTTTGTATCCAAGCACGCATATAACCTCCATATCGCTTACTCCATTGTTCTTAGCATACCACTGCTAGCCCTTAGAGTGCAATGTATCTGTTGCTGTATCAATAGGACGTTGGAAGGTGAATACCTTTGATCTAAATGGTTGTCGTGGTGGTTTTGGCTCGGTAACAACGCGTGTTTCTGTCCCTAAATCAATATGGCGCGGCGTGAGTATAAGGGGTGGTGGCACATTAGGGCCAGCATCCTGTTGGGAGTCTTGTTCTTCTATTTGGTCTGCAGGAGGAGTTAGGGATAAAGCAGGTAAAGGGTCCGCCTTAAGAGCTTTGTGTAGGGCCAGTATGATTGCTGGATCATCAGGGGATAATGCGGGTGTAGAAAGAGGAGAGGGAGAGTGGAATGAAAATTTATCGAGGGTATCGTTGAGCTCTCTTTTAAGATCAGCGTATCGTGTTATTTTTCGAGCAATGTGAGCTATTTGTTCAGCAAGAAGCTTTTTTTTTTGATTAAGAAGATCTCTTTGTGGTCTCTCTTGTGCTTTTAAACGAAGTTCTTCTCGATAAAAATCCCGACACATGATTTCAGCACCTATTCCTCCGGCAGAGTCTCTTTTCTTTTTATTTTTATTTTCTAGCTTTTTTTCATTGATATGCGTTCGTATATTAAAAACATCTGAAAGATGGAAAGCAAACGCTTTGCAGAGAGTTTTTTGTTTTGTAAAAAATTTTTTTTGATAGTCGGTACATAGTGTTGTTAACATTTGCATGGCTGATTGAGCTTGTTTAGGATTATTCTGCCGTATGTAAGTAAAAAATTCTGCTGTTGTAGAGATAAAAAACTCGCTATTTTGGTCCATGTCAAATTTTTTACTTGCTTGTACACACCATGTTGCTTGAGTGTCTACATACATTTTAAAACATTGAGTAATGATATGAGTAGGGGCTTCTTCTGTTATAAGAGAAGAAAGAATTTCAGATACTTTCTTGATAACGGTAGATGCTTGGGCGAATGTGCCATTATTGGGGATAAGAACAAAAGCTCGTTCACAATATTTTCGAATATCTACACAGTCAATAATACATGTGCCCTGACTGTCTATTTTTATTATTACTGAATTTAAGAAATCAATTTTCGAACTTATAGAATAAATTGTATCATCAAAAAGATTAATTTCAGCCTGAAGATGATCATATTCTTGGTTAAGAAGCTTAAGCTTTTCCCCCCATGCTTCTCGTTGCTCTCGTGTAATAGTTGTAATTGTGTTCTCTAACTGCTGTTTTTTTTGAGTAAGAGCAACAAGGGACATATTTTGTGCGTCAGTAATTTGAGAAAGTGTTGATTGCGATAGGAGGTGTAATTCTGCTGCATAGGTAGATAAAGGAAAAATAAGTACCGCGTACCCCATGTTCATATGTATACGGTATATGCCCATTGTATAACCTCTCATCCATCTGGAATTATAGACACAGCATAGCAAGCGGTGCTCTGCGGCTTCAATGAAAGGCTTAAAATAAGCTGATGGTGCTATATAATTTGACCGTGTTTCCTATTTATTTTAGTCTTACAGATATATTTACAACCCCATTTCTAAAAGTAGTTTTATGGTTAGTGTTAAAATTGTTCAGCAACTTATTACGGCACTCACTCTGTTGCTTGCCTATTTCCTTGTTATATCCCCTGTCGGATATTTTCGTGCGTGGGTTTCTCGCCGTATGGGCGATACGACCGGAGAAGATTTAGGATTTCTTACCTTAAATCCTATTCCCCATATAGATTTTGTTGGTATCTTAGTGTTGTTTTTTTTTGGTGTTGGGTGGGGAAAGCACATACCCATTAATCCTATGAATATTACCTACCCATATCGTTGGCCTAAATTATTGGCTGCGTATTTTTCTGACACATTTGCTCATATGGTATTAGCAACGCTTGCGCTCCTTATTTTTATCACTATTGTAGGACCACAATCGTTGGGGCTCTATGCTACAGCGCAGATATCGTCACTTTCTATATCTCTTGCGCGTATTATCATTGCTTTTATTAATTTAAATATCTTTTTAGCTGCTATTAGTTTGGTGATTAATGCGGTTATGCTTATAGGGCTTGTTATAGCAGAGCGTAACGTACAATTTCCTCCTTATTTTTTCTATTTTATTATTTTGGCTCCTATTGTAGTGCTGTTACTTTTTGGAGAAAGCATTAGGTATCTCATGCTTGCTATTATTTCAACCATCGGCAATTGGATTGCACATCTTTTAGGCGCCCAATAATCGTAAAGAATGTATATGAAAACAACGGCACACGAAACATTAGCACTTCTTAAACAAGGGACGGCCCATATTATCCCTGAAGAAGATCTTCTTAAAAAATTGGAAAGTGGGAAAAAGCTTGTTATTAAATTGGGTATGGATCCTACAGCACCCGATTTGCACTTAGGCCATGCGGTAGTGCTTGCCAAAATGCGCCAATTTCAGGATTTGGGACACCATGTTGTTTTTTTAATTGGTGATTTTACTGCCCGTATTGGTGATCCTACCGGACGATCAAAAACGCGCCCACCATTAAGTGAAGAAGACATTGTCCATAACACCAAAACCTATTTTGAACAGGTGAGCAAAATTCTTGATCCATCAAAGATGACGATACGCTACAATTCAGAGTGGCTTGATCAACTTTCTATTAAGGATATGGTTAAACTTTGTGGCAAAGTTACCTTAGCGCGTATTATTGAACGTGAGGATTTTGCTAACCGTATTGCAGAACATCAATCAATTGGTTTTCATGAATTGTTATACCCCCTCTTTCAAGGTTATGATTCTGTAGCGCTCAAAGCAGACGTAGAGCTTGGCGGTACTGATCAAACATTTAATTTGCTCATGGGTCGCTTTTTACAAGAACAATATGGACAAGAGCCCCAGGCAGTTGTGACCACATATCTCCTTGAAGGGCTTGATGGTCATGCAAAGATGTCTAAATCATTGGGTAATGCCGTGGGGCTTACTGAGCCGGCTGATCAGACATTTGGTAAATTAATGTCGATGCCTGACCAATTAATGTGGCGATACTTCCATCTCTTATTAGGATTATCATCGGAAGAGATTAGCTCTCTTCAAGAGCGTGTTGCTGCTGGTGTTACCCATCCCATGGAACTTAAAAAAAGCATGGCGTATGATATTGTTGCTAAATTCTGGTCAGAAACAGAAGCTGAGCGCGCACGCCAAACGTTTGAAGATCTGTTTCAGAAAAAAGATTATTCACAGGCACAAGAATTTCAGATGCCGCTTGATATGATTCAGGGGAATCCCGTTTGGATTGTAGAATTTCTTAAGGAGCTCGGTGCTGTAACATCATCTTCTGAGGCAAAACGACTCATTGAGTCTGGTGCAATTACCATTGATGGTGAATCTATCACTGATTTTAAAGCCCAGATAACCTGGAAATCAGGTATGATTGTCAAAGCAGGTAAGCATAAGATTTATCAATTAAAATAACACAATTACTGTACTTATTATGAATACAATGCAAGGTTTTGTGTTGGTAGCAAAGCCTGCTGGTATCAGTTCAACCCAGTGTGTGAGTCGGGTAAAGCGCTTAGTTGGCCGTACGGTAAAAGTTGGTCATGCAGGGACGCTTGATACGTTTGCCACGGGTCTTATGATTATTGGTATTAGCAGATCTGCAACACGACTCATGGATACATTTCTCACGCTTGATAAGCACTATCGTGCTACCGGTAAATTAGGTGAACTCACCGATACGTTTGATCCTACCGGGGTTGTATTAAAATTAGAGCCCAGCCTTCGCTTATCCGGGTCCTCAGACTCGGCAAGCTACGGCGGGCAGGCAACGCTTATTACTCATGAACATATACGTAATGCATTGGCATCATTTGGTGCTACGTATGAGCAGATACCACCAATTTTTTCTGCCCTGAAATATCAGGGTGAACGTATATCAACGTTAGCGCGCAAGGGACTTTCAATGGAGGAGCTTGCTGCAGTAGCAGTAGATAAAAAACGCACGGTGCAGTTATACAACATTTCCCTTTACACCCACAATGCACCTTTTTTTACCATAGACGCCCACGTATCACATGGAACCTATATTCGATCATTAGTGCATGATATTGGTGTTCGATTGGGAAGCTGTGCAACTACGTATGTACTTGAACGTATGCAGATCGGTCCATTTAAGCTAGCACATGCAGTTACGTTATCGGATCTTATTGCGGGTGGCAGTGTATTACCGCATCTTATTTCCGTTGCTGAGATGGAAGAGCTGGTAAGAAGATATAAAAGTAGTCTATCAACTACCTGTTAATTGTTTGTTCAGAGAACCCGAAAGTTCCCCATTTTTTACGAGCAGCATGAAGAATTGCAAGCCAATCAGGGTTATCAATAGCTTTGCATTGTTGACAATACTCATTTTGTGCTTCTTTACGGGCTTTTTTAACCGCATATGCATACCTATCTTTTTCAGGTTGTATGCCAGATAATTCTTCGATTATTGCTGGATTGTTGATTGGCATACAATAAAAAGCTACAGATAGAGATTTAGGCTTGCTTCTGGAAGAAAGCATACGATTAATTTTATTCATATCAAGGGGTTGCGGGTCTAGCTCTGCGGCATAAGCAGTACTGATAGTCAGACAGAGCATTATTATGGATAGCTGTTTGATCATGCGTCGCCTAAATTAGAGTTTTTTTTTAGCTTTGTGTTCATGAATTGTTTCTACATGGGGTTCTGTTTGGTGGGGGCAGGAGTCGAGGGAATTTTTTCTTTTAGAGCGCGGCAGGGATTGTTTTTCATGATGCGAATAATGAGAAGCTGAGTGCGCTAGAAAGTTGAACAGTATTATTGCGGTAATCCCGAGCATTTTTTTCACCATAGATATCTCCAGAGGATAAGAGAGTCGTGTGATTATTCATAATACTGGAACAATAGCATACCACATTTTTTACGTATTGATAATTTTTGTTATTTAATAATACGTAGTAACAATGGGTTGATGCGGGTGACCATTTCATAATGAATGGTGGCGCACTGTTCTGCAAGCTTATCAGCAGTTATACATGGATAATTACCTAGCAGCGTCACCTCATCTCCTACCTGTACTGAAATTCCAGTAACATCAACCATCATAAGGTTCATGGCAATGCGCCCGAGTATAGGTACCCGACGCCCCTGTATATACACACATCCTTTATTTGATAGTTTGCGATCATACCCATCCCAATATCCTATAGGAAGTGTGGCAATACGTGTTATATGTTCAGTTTTATGCGTACGATCGTACCCAACAAAACTACCTGCAGGAGCTTCTTTTATTTGGATGATGCGCGTTTTCCACGTTAACACAGGCTGCAGGGTAAAATTGGGGTACTGGACGTGTGTTATCTGTTTATTTTCTGCTGATGGCCACAACCCATACATACCAATGCCAAGACGTACAAGGGTGTTGTGGCTTTTTATGTTTGCTGTGGTAGCAGCAGAGCAGGTGGTGTGTATTAAAGGGATAGAGATATCCTGTGCTGCTAGGTGTTGTAGTAACTGCTCAAAGCGTTCTAACTGGTAGTTGGTAAATGTTTGGTCTGCTTTTTCAGATTCTGATAAGTGGGTAAAAATACCCGTGATAATAATATGTGGTAGTGTGTGTATGGAAGTAATAAATTCAAGTGCGTGTTCTGCGATTATGCCAAGGCGTGAAAGTCCCGTATCAATTTTTATGTGTACGCGAGCACGTGTGTTATACCGTTGAGCATACTCGTTTAATGCATGCGCAGTTTCAATATCATACACTACAAGTTCAATATTATGAGTAACTGCATCTTCAAGTGGTGCATCAATGATGCTAAGCACCAATAATGGTTTTGAAATGCCGCGAGAGCGCAATAACAGCGCCTCAAATAAACTTACGGTGCACAACATATCGACATCAGGATTGTTGTTGCATAAGTGCGCAATCTGCTCAATACCATGGCCGTACGCATTGCTTTTAATCACGGGTGCAAGTAATGCGTTGCCAATAATCTGTTTGTACATACGGATGTTGTGCGCAAGTGCCTGTGAATTAATTTCAACCCATGAAGAGGGACGATGGTTTTGTGATTGTTGTGTAATAGAAGTTGTGGATTGAATATTTTGCGTAGCAATTGTCATGGTGCACTAAGTGTATGGTGTTTAAAGAACGGCATTTAGTGTAGCATGCGGAAAGATGTGAGGCAAAAAAAAGATCGTATCAAAAGCTTCGGAATTTTCTGGGATTTTTTATTTGATTATAATTTCTATTGATATAAAATATTTTAATAAAACAACTTCACCATTAATACACTTAGGGACCAATTATGAAAAAGTTCAGCATTCTCTTAGGAATTATTCTATTCCAGTCGTGCCACGCATCTGAAGTAACAACATCAGTATCTATACGGTCTCAAGAAGAATGGGACAAGGAGCTTGTCTCTGCAGTCGGGTTTCCTGATGTTTCACGAGCGATTCGTGCTCTTCAACATAAAGCTAGCCCCCAATGCGTGAATGAAAAGGGAGAAACTCCCTTAATGTTGGCTGTAGAGGTGCATTCTATTCAATTAATAAAACTTCTTATTAGCGCTCGCGCAAATCCTTACATGGTAGATTATAAAAACCATGACATGAGATATTTTGTAGAGAGAGGTTCGAGGATGTATGGATATGTAGGAGCAGCCTTTATTCATGAAGGGCTACGCAAATCTATTATCAGTAAAATGCAAGAAGATGGGCACATTCAGATTTTTTTGCCTAAAACATTGGCAGATATTGTTATTGAATATTGTGAAGGTTCAATGCTCTGGGGGAAAAGACATGATGATGCGCTCAAGATAGTAAATCGTATGAATCAAAAAATAACAGATTGGGACGTGTATTGTCTTCTTGAAGATATACGAACTCCTGACATATTAAATCTTGATGCGAAAAAAAATGTTGAGGAACCAAGTTTGCGTGAAATGATAGAAGCAGCTGCAAAAAAACATGAGGATGTTTCTGGAAAAAATCCCCAAGAAGTCTTTATTAGGTGGACAGAATTAGAAGAGCTTATGGGCAAACAGCCAAAATCTAAAAAAGTTTTAAGATAGGTTTAAAAATTTACGGAACTATAATACGGGGAATAAGGGGATTGAGTCGGGTAGTAATTTCACGGGGATTAAAACTTTCAATACGGTCTGCAATTTCACCAGCGCGAACCTGATCATAATCACCTAACAAGATTACGGTGCTGCCAATGTCAGCAGTGCTGTTGGTAATATCAATCATGCTAATATTCATGCAAATTCTGCCCATGATGGGTGCGTAGCTTATTTCTTGATCGTTCTCAGCAATGACAGTGATCCCTTTGTTAGACAAGCGGCGATCGTATCCTTCATAGTAACCGATTGGAATTATGCCCATGCGCGTTGGTTGTGTAGTTTGATGCGTTCTGCGATACCCAACGTAGGCGTGTGCAGGCAACGTGCGCGTATCCATGATAGTTGTTTTCCAGGTCATTACCGGTTGAAGATCAAAATGTGGGATAGTTGCCTGTATTTTTGCCTTACTTGTTGGTGACGCCCACAAACCATACGCTCCAGCACCAATACGCACTAAATTAAAATGGCTGTGCATAAGGTTGGCAGTTCCGGTTGAATTGCTCGCATGGATGATGGGTATAGAGATAGTGTGAGTTTTGAGCATATGAACAATATGATCAAATTGAGCAAGCTGTTCTCGGGTGAATGTTTCATCTTCATTATCAGATTCTGATAAATGGGTATATAGACCACGCACTGTTATGTACGGTAATTGTAGTGCATAAGTAATAAGATCAAGAATTTCCTGATTTCGTACCCCGAATCGGGACATGCCCGTATCAATTTTAATGTGAGCGTGGGCAGGGCGCTTTAATAATGCACCGATATTATTTAATGTAGTGAGCATGGTTTTGGTATACACCATGAGATCAATATCATGCATAATTGCTTGTGCTGGGTCAGCATCAATAAGACTCATGACCAGTATTGGTTTTGTTATCCCCTGTGCGCGTAGCGTAAGTGCTTCCGATAATGAACTGGTGCAGAGCCATTGTACGTGAGCACTTTGTTGGCAGAGTTTACCAATTTCAGTAAGTCCATGGCCATATGCATTGCTTTTCACCACCACGGCAAGATTTACTGATGGGCCGATGAGCTTTTTATAGGTAGCAACATTATGTTCAAATGCGCGCTGAGAAATTTCTATTCGGGTAGGCATGGTAGTATGTATCATAATTATCGCAGTGTAACAGCTTTTTTTTGACTTTTATACCCTAAGTTGAGTACTATAAATGCTTATATAAGGAGTTCGTATCCTTCGTCAAGCTCAGGACGAACGGATTTATCGCTTTTTTATTGATAGATCTGAGCGTGACTTAATCTTGTGCCGCGAGGAATATTGATGAATACACTCTTAAAACGACTAATATTGACTCTTGCTTCATGTGCTGTATTAGTAGGTATTCCTGCCTATGGGAAAAAAGACAAAAAAGCTTCTTCTGCTAAAACAAAACCAGTGCGCAATACAGAAAAGCTTATTGATGGGCTTTATGCAGGGGTCAGTGGGTTTGGTATCCCTCAATCAGATGAAGAGAAGATTGTAAAAAAAGGTGGCGCGCCAACGTACGGTGAAATTTTATACGAATCAGAAAAAACATTATTAGATGATCTTCCTGCTGACTTAAAAGAAAACGGCGTATTTTATGATTTTGGTTCTGGTGTAGGTAAAACGTGTGTGCAAGCATACCTTGATTATCCATTTAAACGGGTGGTAGGCGTTGAGTTATCCCATAAACGTTTTAGCAGCGCAGAAAGAATTAAAAATGAAATGGGCAAACAGGGGTTGCTTGAAAAAGGACGCAAGCTTGAATTCTTAAATAAAGACTTTGCAGAAATTAAGCCAAAAGATGCGAGTGTTATTTACATGTGTTCAACCTGTTATTCAGCAGATCTCATGACCTCATTAATAACAACCTTTGCAACAACACTCAAAAAAGGTGCTTGTGTTATTACTCTCAAGCCATTTGCAGAACCAACCAAATTTGGCTTTGTTGAAATCAAAGAATATCGTCTGCCAATGACCTGGTCTAAAGACATTGGTGGTTCGCCGGTTCATGTGTATGAATACAAAGATCCTAAGCAAGGTAAAAAGCAGGCGAAACTAGAAAAGAAACATAAAGCGAAAAAGAAATGAGCAAAAAAGCAGCTTCGGCGGACAAAAAAACTGGTGAACTGATATACGGCATTCATCCTATTGTTGAACTTTTAAAAGCTAAACGTCGCACATTAATTTCTATTTACACCACTAAGCCGCATCCTAAAGCATGGAAAGAGATAGAAGATCAGTTGCCATCACGCCCTATACCAATTCAATATGTAAGTCGGGACGTTCTTACCAAAATTGCAGGTACCACTGATCATCAAGGGATCGTTGCCTGGGCTAATCCGTTTTCTATCCGTAAAAAGATGTTTGAACCAAGTAAAGCACCGTTTATCGTGATGCTTGATGGCATTCAAGATACGCGTAACCTCGGTGCTATTATTCGCTCTGCATATTGTACGGGTGTGCAGGGAATTATTATCACCAAGAAAAATACGGCACCAATAAATGCCTCAGCTATTAAAGCATCGGCGGGACTTGCAGAGCATGTTGATGTATATATAGCCAATTCAGCAGCTGATGGCGTGCAACACGTAAAAGCTGCTGGCTATCAACTTTATTTAGCTACTTTTGATGGAGAAAACGCAGCAACGTGTGCGTATAAAAAACCGGTATGTCTCGTTATTGGCGGTGAAGGATTTGGTATCAGTAAAGAGGTTATGCGTTCAGGAACACACATTACTATTCCACAACGAACAAAAGACATTTCCTACAACGCATCAGTTGCTGCAGGGATTTTGTTGTTTATTATTTCATCGCAGATTGGCGCGTTGCACAAGTAGGCTAAGCCTTTTTCTCGTCTGTTTCTGTTTTTGTTTTTTTGCTAAACATTGCATGAAGAACACTATGCTCAAGTTTAAAGCTATCTAATTCTGAGAGCGTAGCTTTATCTTCAACGAGCTTTCCCCAGTAAACAATCTGCAATGGTTTATCTTTGTCGGGCATGAGCAATCGTGCCGCTCGAGCATCATCACATGGGCCCCCACAAGAACAATTTCCTATCTCTTTGTGTGCTAATTCTTCTATTTCTTGTTTAAATAATTCTTTTATTGCAGCAATGGTTATGGTATCTCCCGATAACGGGATATAAAAAACACGTGATGATATATATAGCTTGCCTGCGGGTAACGCGGCATTAATTTTTAATTTTGGAGATAGAGATGTTTTTTCTTTCTCCGCGCCATTTATTGCGAACGCAATAAGTAGAAGTGACCCGACATAATAACGTAAGCCGTCCATGGTATTCCTTTCTATAAGACGTGTACGATACATCAGGATCTTGATTCTAGCCAGCGGCGTATTTTTTCACAACAAAAACAAATTATGAACACGTGAAATGCACTAGCATAATTACCAGAAGAAACGAATCTGATTTCTTTCAGATAAAATTATTGACTATTGCAACCTGAAAACGCTACTACTAGAGGTAAGATTTTTATTAGTACAAGTGCTTTTGGGGGCTGTAGGCGATGAAGTGGGGCAGACACATTTACATATTTTTTAGTACAAACAGACGTGCTTTTTTTTATGGCACTATGCTCATAGCATGTGGCTTGAGCATGCACGTACTTGTTGCTCGATTAGGTTCTGTTACCCAGTGTGTTTTTAATTTTGATAGTCGCTTGTCATCAGATGTGTCTGAATACATAGCGCAGGCCACAGAACAACAAGTACAAGCCGGCAACCAGTACAAAGATATCGTTGCTGCTATAACAAAAACGTTTCCGTGTATTGATGGAATAGCACTGCATCACTGTGCGCCGGGCACTGTGCACTGTACGGTTACCGGTGTAAATCCGCTCATACACGTTAATGATGCATATGTGGTGAGTGATCATGGTGTGCTGGTAACACCCGATTGTTTTTCATCAGCGGTAGTGCGCACCTTGCATACTATGCGCGTCGATGCTCTTAATGACCATGAGCGCATGTCAGATGCATTTATAGCTACTGCTAACACCCTTATTCGTGGAATACTTGATCAGTATGATGCGCGATGGATTGATGATAAAAAAATGATAGTGCAAGAAAAAGATGCGCCACACTTTTCTATTATATGTAATGCGCAGACAGTACCTAATAAAGAGATGTTAGCGTGCTGTCAGCAGCTTAAGCACGAAATTACACTATCAAAGAAAGTATCAAAAACGCAGCAGTGGTCTGCTGATATACGTTTTGAGCATCAAATTGTTCTTGCCAGGGAGGGGTAGGCGCATGGCTAAAGTATTTATGGATCGAGTACTTGTTTCAATTGATATAGGGACTACTAAAATTTGTGTCATTGTCGCCCATAAACTTGATGATGATCATGTTGAAATTATCGGTATTGGAAAAGCGCCATCTGATGGATTAAAAAAAGGTGTTGTTGTTGATGTTGCAAAAACTATTCATTCCATTAAAAATGCGGTTAAAGAAGCAGAAATTTCAGCGGGCATTTCTATTGAATCAGCTTACATAGGTATTTCTGGCGGTCATATTACATCGCTAAATTCAAGTGGGGTAGTACCTATAAAACAAGGAGAGGTTCGTTCATCTGACATCGTAAACGTACTTGCTGCTGCACGAGCAATTCCTATCCCAGAAGGACAACAAATTCTCCATACATTGCCCCAATATTTTGTTATTGATTCACAAAATCGTGTACAAGATCCTTTAGGTATGTATGGAATCCGTTTAGAAGTTGAAGTGCATATCATTTTAGGTGCTATTGCTTCCGTGCAAACACTGGTGCGCTGTTGTGAAATGGCAGGCATCAAGGTTAACGATATTATTTTAGAGCAACTTGCCTCAGCTGATGCAGTGCTGAGCGCTGATGAACGGGAGCTTGGGGTAGCCATGCTTGATATTGGTGGAGGAACTTCTGATTTAGCAATTTACCAGCATGGCAGCATTAGGCATACGTTTGTATTGCCTGTAGCGGGCAACCATTTTACGCATGATGTTGCGCTAGGAATGCGTACTACCATTAAAGAAGCTGAGCGTATTAAACGGGAGTATGGGCTCGCTTTTCCTGATCTGTTAAAAGAAGACGATCTCATTGAAATTGATCGAGTACAAGGAAATGAAAAGCAGTTAGTGCATGTTGCTGATTTAGTGCGTATTGTACACCCACGTGCAGAAGAAATTTTAACCCTTGTGTATCAAGAAATTGTAAAACACTCCATGCAATCTTCAATTACCGCAGGCTTAGTGCTTACTGGTGGCGGATCATTGTTGCGTGGCATGAAAGAACTGGCAGAAACTATTTTTGAAGTTCCTGTGCGTATTGGTAATCCACGATTTGATTATCGCTTACCAGACATGCTTGATAATCCGATGTACGCAACAGGTTATGGATTAATTGTGCACGCTCTTAAACAAAAACAAACAGGTCATTTGTCCCGAGCAGATGCTCCAGTGATTAAGCAGGTATTTGAACGAATGAAGTCTTGGGTATCAGATTTCTTTTAATGTTAAATAGTGCGCTGCTACGCGCACCAAAAAGGGGAGTACCACCATGATTGAATTAGTAAGCGAAGAGCGTGGAGTAAAAAAAGTGGCTACCATCAAAGTAATTGGTGTTGGTGGTGCTGGCGGTAATACAATTAACAGTATTATTGCTTCAGGATGGCAAGAGGATATTACCTTTATTGCTATTAATACTGATGCACAGGCGTTAGAGCAGTCACACGCACAACATGTTATACAAATTGGCGTGAAATCAACTAAAGGGCTTGGATCAGGAACTGACCCAGAGTTAGGTAAGCGCTCAGCCGAAGAAGACATGGATAAAATTTTAGAAGCTGTTGGTGATGCTGATATCGTATTTTTAACGGCAGGTATGGGTGGTGGTACTGGATCAGGAGCATTGCCTGTTGTTGCACGTACGCTGAAAGAACAAGGAATTTTATCAATTGCTATTGTTACTAAACCGTTTTTATTTGAAGGTAAACGGCGTGCGCGCGTTGCTGATATGGCACTTGATATACTTAAAAAAGAAGTGGATACGCTGATTGTAATCCCAAATCAAAAGTTGCTTGAAGTGGTTGATGCATCATCATCTATGATTGATGCGTTTGCACGTATTAATGAAGTATTGAGCCAATCCATTAAAGGTATTTCAGATATTATCACTAAGCCAGGGCATATTAATGTTGATTTTGCTGACGTGCGTACCATTATGAAAGACCGTGGCCTTGCTGTCATGGGGACTGGGCGTGCGATAGGTATTAACCGTGCGCGTGAAGCAACGTTACAAGCCATTGAATCTCCGCTGCTTGAAAATATGAGTATTCAAGGAGCGCGTGGGGTCTTACTAAACATCACCGGAAGCCGCAACTTAGGGTTGCATGAAATTAGTGCAGCAGCATCATTAATTTATGAACGGGCTGATGAAGAGGCTAATATTATTTTAGGTTCAGTTATTGATGAAGCAATGGGTGATGAAGTATCGGTGACCATTATTGCCACAGGTTTTGTACAAAGACCAGCAGCACCAGTGAGTCTGGAAACAGTGTCAGCTGCGCTGTTGGCACAACAGTTAGTGCAAGAGGTAAAAAAAGAAGTTGCTCCAATTCAGATAGCATCTGTGGTAAAAGAAGAAACTTCTCCTGTTGAACAGAAAGTTGTTGAGGTATCAGTAGCTCCAGCAAGAGAGACAGAGGTAGATACAAGAAGAGACTCTGATCCAGTAGTGGCAGCCATAGCTCAGGAAGAGGTAGTTGATGTGACCGATCTTGACGTACCAGCCTTCATGCGTCGAGAAGCCTCATTAAAGGATAATCTCGAGTAAGCTACCACATCGATTTTTTAGCTTATAAATGCCCCTAAATAGTGTGCAGAACGCACTATCCTAGGGGCATTTTCACGCGTAGAAGGTATGATGGCAATTCTTGAGCAGGCCAACCCTGAACCAGCGCCCGCGACCAAATAACAACGCAACCCATTTTACTGTGCAGTGTTCCCGTGGTATGCTACAACGCTTATTAACCCACGGGAAGTTGAAGATCCATGTTACTGCATACCCATCCGCTATTCTCCGTCTATTTTGGCGATGCACAGGATAGTGTGTACCCCGATCAGTTTCGTGCTTTTGCAGCGAAAAATAACCTTTTGGATCATGAATCCTGTACGCAGCTTAAAAAAGTAATGCGCCTTGATGGTCTTACATTTTTACATCAAACACATAGTGATCAGGGGATACTTATAACAGATGAGCAAGATAAAACACCCTTTTCTCAGTCTCCCTTTTGTAATTTTTTGTTTGACGGTGATTATTTAATTACGAATAAAGAAATAGCTCTCGGGGTGTTAACCGCTGATTGTTTGCCAATTGTTATGTACGATAAAGTGCATCATGTACTTGCTTTGGTGCATGCAGGGTGGCGAGGATCAGTTCAAGAAATTGCTGTAAAAGCAGTTGCTCATATGGAGCAGGCTTTTGGTACGAACCCAGCCCATCTATGCATCTTATTTGGTCCCTGTGCAAAAACTTGCTGTTATACGGTAACTGAAGAATTTCGTGATCATATTGCAACGTTTCCCTGGGCTGATAGAACCATGCAAAAGATAGGATCAGATTATCATTTTGATCTTCCCTTATTTAATACACTATTATTAGAAAAAGATGGTATTAAATCTGATGCTATTAGCCTCAGTTATAACGTGTGTACCATCTGTAATGACAATTTCTTCTCCCATAGACGCCAGGGTGCTCATGCAGGACGTCAAATGACCGTTGCATGGCTCAAATAAATGTGTTCCCACACATATAACCTATTGTTGAGAAGGGGCTTTTATGGTACGTTTAACTAATGTTTTTTGTAAAAATTATAGCGGCATCAAGTTCTATTTACTTTATTAATTGCATGCCCTTACACTGGAATTCTACGTATCGTAGATATTTATCCCCCTGGAGATTTCATGATAGCAGGTATTTTGGCAAAAATTTTTGGCACGGATAATGCCCGCCAATTAAAAAAATTACAACCAATTGTTGATCAAATCAATGCATTTGAACCATCTATTGCTGCTCTTTCTCCTGAGCAGTTAAAAGCAAAAACAATTGAATTTCGTGAACGATTAAGCAAAGGTGAAACGCTTGACGATCTTCTACCTGAAGCATTTGCGGTGGTGCGTGAAGCAGGCAAGCGCGAGTTAGGGCAGCGCCATTTTGATGTGCAGTTAATGGGCGGCATTGCACTTCATCAGGGTAAAATTTCTGAAATGAGAACGGGTGAAGGTAAAACATTAACCGCAACATTGGCGTTGTATCTTAATGCGCTTGAAGGCAAAGGCGCTCACTTAGTTACCGTGAACGATTATTTAGCGCGCCGCGATGCTGAATGGATGTCACCAATTTATACCTCGCTTGGGTTGACGGTTGCATGCTTACAAAACAGCATGAATGATGAAGAACGTAAAACAGTCTACGCAGCTGATATCATCTACGCTACCAATAATGAACTTGGTTTTGATTATTTGCGCGATAACATGAAATTCAGACTTGAAGATTATGTGCAGCGCGAAGCAAATTATGCCATTGTTGATGAAGTAGACTCAATCTTGATCGATGAAGCGCGTACGCCACTTATTATTTCAGGTGCGGCAGATAAAAGTAGCCGCATGTATGTAGATGCAGATAAAGTTGTAAGCCGTCTTAAAAAAGATGAAGATTACGAAGTTGATGAAAAAGCCCGTTCTGTACAGCTTACTGAAAGTGGGAATGATAAGATTGAAGTGGCATTTAACATCACCAATTTATATGACATTGAACATCTCACTTTATTGCATCATTGCACACAAGCATTGCGTGCCCATGCGCTCTTTAGACGTGATGTTGATTATGTAGTTAAAGACGGACAAGTGTTGATTGTTGATGAATTTACCGGACGTATATTGCCTGGCCGTCGTTACAGTGATGGATTACATCAAGCATTAGAAGCAAAAGAAGATGTTGATATTGAACGCGAGAGCCAAACGTTAGCATCCATTACCTTGCAAAATTATTTCAGAATTTACAAAAAACTTGCTGGTATGACCGGTACTGCAATGACTGAAGCAGAAGAGTTTTACAAGATTTACAAACTCAATGTTATTGAAGTGCCAACCAATCGTTCAATGATTCGTCAGGATAAAGCAGATTTTATTTTCCTTACTAAAAATGCAAAATATCAAGCGATTGTCAACGATGTTAAAGAACGCTTTGATAATGGGCAGCCTGTGCTTATTGGTACCATTGCTATTGAAACATCTGAATTGTTGAGCACGATATTAACCGCCAATGGTATTCCTCATGAAGTGTTGAATGCAAAGCAGCACCAGCGCGAAGCAGAAATTGTTGCCCATGCGGGTGAAGTAAAGCGGGTAACTATTGCAACAAATATGGCAGGGCGCGGTACTGATATTAAATTGACACAAGAATCAAAAGATGCTGGCGGTTTGTATATTTTAGGTACCGAGCGTCATGAAAGCAGACGTATTGATAATCAGTTGCGTGGTCGATCAGGGCGACAAGGTGATCCTGGTGAATCACGCTTTTATATTTCCTTAGAAGATGATCTAATTCGCATATTTGCGGGTGATACGTTAAAAAAACGTATGCAGCTTTTTGGTATGAAAGAAGATGAGGTTATTGAATCATCAGTTGTTTCAAAAACTATCGAGCGCTCGCAAGAAAAAGTTGAAAAACATAATTTTGAAATTCGTAAAAATCTTCTTGAATATGATGATGTGCTCAATCAGCAGCGCATTGTAGTGTATCGTTATCGCCGTGAAATTCTTGAGGGGCAAGAGCAGATTGTTGGCCTTATTCGTGACATGATCTCTGAAACGGTACAAGATGTTGTTGCGTATTACGCGCCAAACCGCACAGTAACTGCTGAACAAGCGCAGAGTGTTTTTGAAGCGGCAGCTAGCTTAACGGGATTAACAGCACGAGATTTTCAAACAATAAAAATAAGTACAGCTACGAGTGAAGCGCTCGAGCGCGATCTTATGAACTTCTTATTAGAAAAATACATGCTCTATCGTGGGCAACAAAAAGAAGAGATAATCCACGATGCAGAGAAATGGCTCATGCTTGAAACTATTGATCAGGCATGGAAGCAGCATATGCTCAACCTTGATCATTTAAAAGAAGGCATCGGCTTGCGTCAGTGGGGAAGTAAAAATCCGCTTATTGAGTATAAAAAAGAAGCATTTGGTATGTTTGAAGATACCATGCGTCAAGTGCGCTCTGATGTGGTGCATCACTTATTCCATCTCAATCTTGAACGGTTTGATACCCACGCGCTTGAATACAAGCGGGAACAAGAGCTTAATGAGCTTAACATGCTTTCCAGCAGTCAAACTACTGAGGTTGGCGGTACTGGGCAAGGAGCACCGCAAGAGCGACGTTCTGATAAAATTGGGCGCAATGATCCGTGTCCATGTGGATCTGGGCAGAAGTACAAGAAATGCTGTGGTAAATAGTTTTACTCAGCGCCAGCTTCTATTTTTGCTTCATATTCATTTGTAGAAATTAACTCGGGATGTTGAGGATCTGATACATCATACACAGTAACTGTGTTTGCCTTTTTATCAATTCTGACCATATATTTTCCAGTGAAATAGATGTACGCGCTTTCAAATCCCATTGGGGTTGGCACTACGTTTATTAACACGGGAGGCGGGGCCTTTGGGCCAGCAGCTTGAAGGTTGTATGGGAGCAGCAAGCTTAAAAGAGTAAGATATACCGGCTTTAGATTAAGGCCTAGGCGTACCAGGTTCAAGCTATAAGCCACGATCTCCGGGTACTGGACGTATACCAGCCCCAGGGCGTATAAAAAACCTAGAAACGTTAAAATCATCGAAAATCCCCCAAATTGCCTCAAATTTGCTTTCTACCCTTATTATAGGGTATCTTAAGGTTAGATATCAATAGTATTCTATTTGAAATAACCCAATTGACATCCCTGTAGATTCCTCTATACTGAGGATAAATGGATTATTTTCAGGTGTGCGTAACGCACCCTTTTAAATCGGAGGTATAATATGTCTATCTCTATAAGAACCCTTAAAATAGTTATCGGAATTTTAGTATTGGTTTCTATGATCCTTTCAATGGTACCTATGTTTGGTATGGGTACAAGAGCGGTACGAGCATTGGCTCGGCCAGGGGTACAACTTGGTAGAACGGCAGTGCCTGCAGTATCAAAAGTACCTCGTTTAGCCACACAACCAAGTTTACGTGCTCCTCAAGCGCATACACCGTCAGCGTATCCTAGGTATAATGGAAGTTCGGAAGAAACGTATCCCATGGGAACTCTTGGTGTAAAACCAGCGTTTCCTGAACCGCCTATTTTAGAGCCAGTACCTGAAGTACCGCGAGAATTGCCACAACTTCCAGCTACGGCATTGCTACCGGGTGCAGCCTTTGGAGCGCCGCAAATACCCGTTAAACAACAAGCAAAACCTGAAAGCGAGAAAGAAGTTATTGAAGAACCAGCAGCTGAAGAACAAATACCTACTCAAACTGCTTCTTCGTTTAAGCCTAAAGTTATATTGCCAGCAAAGCCTGCACCAAAATACGGTGAAGAAGAAATAGTAGAAATTTTAGAAGATGGAACCATAAAAACTCCAGAAAAAACTCCTGATATTAAAACAGGAGAAGCACAGATACCACAAACCCAACAAACAGGACACGTACTATCACCAACGCCAGCTGATACACATCAATTAGTAAATAGAGCCGAGGCTGTTCGTGAATACGCGCCTGTTATGGGTGGTACACAAGTATCTAAAGGAGAATTGGGCAGAGCAATTTCTGCGATGTCTGAAGAAACAATTACTCCAGAACAAACAAAAGAAGCAGAAACTCAACAATCAGTTATTTTTGAATCGGGTACAGCTAAACAAGTATCTGAGGGTACGGCATTAAAATCTACAGAAACAAATGCAGCGCCAATTACAAACAAGCAAACAGAACAACCTGAAGTTCGTGCAGCAGTTGAGTATGGCGCAACTCCTCAACCAGAACAAATGGCAGGAGCAGTATCAAGTAATGCAGAAACAGCTACCGCAGCAACAACAGCGGCTGGAACAGCGGCGATATTTGTTGGTGCGGCTGTGAATACAGAATCACAAAATCGTATAAGAAGAGCAGCTCCACAAGCAGGTACCACAGCAGAACGTGTAGTTAAGCCTGACACAACAACTTTTTCAGCAGAAAAAGGTAATGCAGATGCAACAAACAGATTAAACGAATCGCGTCATCGTGGGACCGTGAAAAATGTAGCACCAGATGCGAGTCATGAGTTTCGCAGAGGTGCGACCACAAATCCAAAATTAGAACGTAGCACACTTGTAGAAGATGCACGCCGCGGTAACGATGGTAATAAAAATAATAATGGTGGCAGCCGTGGACTACGTCATCGAGCACCTGTGCGACCAGGAATAGGCGGACCGGTGGCAGGAACCGCTGCATTAGGATTAATTCCTTATATTAATCTTGGTGATGATGAGGAAGAAGAATCAGATTCTGATAGTGGTAGTGTACGTCCAATACCAATGCCACGCGTACATCCAAGGCCTCAGCCTGTGGTAGATCTTGGTAATGCAAATAATTTACCGCCAGAGCGTGTGCAAAAAAGAAGTGCGTTTGATGATTTAGAAGATAAAGTAATTAAAGATAAAAATAAGATGTACAGTGACCGTTTTGATAATCTACGCCGTGCCGATAGCTTAGTGGAACAAGTATTGCCATTGTTGCAGGATGTTCCGGCATCATTAGAAAAACCAGCGCGAGAATTTATTGAGAGTTATGGTAAGGTTAATGTGCAGGATGCTGCTTCATACGGTGAATTTATTAATGCTTATAATAATGTTATGGACGCTATCAGACGAGAGCGTGAAACTACAAATAAATAAGCTCTGAGAAAATATATCCAAAACAAAACCCGCACTTTTTAGGTGCGGGTTTTTTATTACACAAATCTATGATGCAAAGTTCTAGAATGAAAGTCCGAATTTGCCCCAGATAGTCCAACGATCTGGTCCTGTGTTGTCACGGGAGAACTCATAGGAGCCGCCAATACCAACAAATGGTGGGAATTCAACATGATTCCAACAATAGCCAGATGATAGATACACGGTATGAGTTGCCATGCTTGGGTGTGCTGCTGAATCAAGGTCAAGATCTGACGCTTGAATCAAGTTTTGACTATAAGAAGCAACGGTCACCGCATTAGCACCACCAAAGTCATCATTAATCATTTGTACGCGGTCAGTTGATCCTGGTACTCCTGTTATATCTAAGTTATTTGCGACTAATGCAGGTCCTTGTTGCCATTCACATTTTAATGAAATGCATTCAGCTGAACGTGCTAAGAAGCTGTATCCAACTTCCCCTTCAAAACCACCACAGTTATACACTACACCTGAGTTATATAAACGAATGAACCCAGGGTGTACTTTTACGCGCTGTGCCAAGATGTCTACGCCTGGTGTATGCACAGTGTCACATAAGGTGCTTGCAGCTTCTTCTGCTTGTGCTAAGTTTGCATACATTCTCATGTAGCGTGACCATGGCTTATATTTTAAATCCATTAAACGTGTTTGGGTGTTTGGCGCAAAGTAGATACCGTTGATTGCATAATCAAGCCACAAGCTGTGTTTGCCATTTTTGCTGACATACATTTCTAAATCAGCATGGCTACCAAACATAAATCCAAAATTCTTGTTAAACCCAACGATTGGTTCAAAAAGTTCACGGCTGTGTACGCGGTTACCAGTTGGTAATGATACACCAATGAAGTTTTCTAAGTTGCAACGATCACAGCGAACGCTTTCAAATCCAACTACTACGTCTATGTTAGAGATAGTTGTTTTGCTTGACCCGCATGGATGATCAATTCTGCCAAAATCCCAACCAGGTTGTTTGAATGCTTCAGTCATGTTTGCAACTGGCGTTGTTACTACCGGCAATGTGCGCGGATTGCAGCTATCAAAACAGAGGCTTTCACTGCTTGAGCTTGAGCCTAAGCAGATCTCAGTTGAAGAAGAAGATGATGATGCTACAGGAGATGCTGTTTGGGTGATAGATGCACAGTCTGCTGGTACTGGTAATGCGCCGCCACCATCATTAATGACATTTTCACTAAATCCTAAACTATTTTTTACATGGCTGATAGGCATGTTTATTTGGAACCAAAATGCTCTGCCATCAGTGCGTTCAGCAAATCCTTGTTTGTAGGAAATACCCATACCGGCTTCAACATGCACGGGATTGAAAGTGATTTGGCTGTGGAAGTTGTTTTGTGCTGTTTCAATATTGAAATAACGCGCAAGTAAGCTGTTTCTAAATTGAGGGTCAGTGTTTTCTTTTTCAAGAACATCTAATACCAATGCTGATTGTGGTTTAAATGGCATGAAGTAGGAAGCGAGGTTAGCTGCGTTAGTGGTACGGCTGCCAAATGGTACAAATTGGAATGTGCCATCACGGCCATCTTCACGTGATTGCATGCGATCACGCCAGATTGTTTCTAATTCAGGACGACCAATTTGGTATGCAGGATAGAAAGAGAAGAATGTTTGGCTTGTTGCTTTAAAGGTGCATGCACCACATTCGATAGTTGGGATACTTTGTGAGCATCCGCTGCTGCTTGATTCGCACACCGATGTCACTACTGTTGCCGTAGAAATACTGCTCATAAGTAGCAGTAATCCACACGCGAGAAATTTTCTCATTTCTTCTCTCCTTTAGAGTTAGAAAAAGGGTAAAACATGATTTAGCTTTATATGTACCAATTTTATATTGAGTTGGTCAAGCAATGGATTGCAAGCAGCAAGCGCCATGAGCGGTATTTCATGGCGCTTGCTGAAATTATGTGCGACTAGTCTAATGGGAATGAGCTCTTACTTTTTAATTGAGCTTCCTCTTTTCGAGCATCAATCGTTTTTCTCATGTTTTCAAGTAATCCATTAATTGAGTCATCTATAGATTTCATATATTGAAGAGAAGGACTAATGTCTTTTACTTTACCTTCAACAAAATTTCTTGTTACAGCATAAAATGCTTCTAATTTAACAATATTTTCGGATGGTTTTTTAGTTTGTAATAATTTGAAAAACTGATTACTTCTATTCTCAATGATGGTAGCGGCATTTATTAACTTTTGATAATCAGTTTTAAGAGATTCTTGATCAGCAGCTGTGTAACCAATAGATGGTAATAGCGCTATCATTTGATTGTATGTTGATTTCATTTGGCTTACATCAGCAGTTTCTAGGGCTGTCAAAAAAGCAACTTCTAAAGCCGCAAATTGTTTTTTTGCTTTTTCTGTTCCTGATATAGCCGCATATCCGGGTTGTGCGCCTTGTTTAGTTATTGGTTGTCCTGCTCCTGCTCCAGGTGTTAATGTGCCGGCAGGTGCATATGCTGGAGTGGTACCCGTTTCAATTTGTGGTGGTTTCATAAATTCTTCAATATCACTAAGCCCTTTCTTTATTTGTTCCTGAGTGATATTTGGTTGTTTTGCAAGTTCCATCATACGCTTAACGGCGTCGTTTACTGCTGCTTGTTTGGTTTTTTCATCGTTACTAAACCAAGCTTCTCTAAGTGTGTTTATAATATCATTTAATTCTTGTTGTGCTTCTGCTGGAGATAGAACTTGTACTTGCGCTTGTTTACCCTCTTTGCCTCCCTTTAATATTTTTTCTAATCCATCTCTCATACCTCGAATCGATGTCAATGTTCCTTGTCGATATTCTTCGGGAATGAGATTTAATTGTGGGAGAATTGCTCGCGCATCATTATATATGCTATTGAGAGCTTGAAGTCCTTCAAAGCTTCCATTCTGATATGCATTTCTTGCTTCGATTACGAATTGATTGAGCCTATTTTTGTTGTCTTTTTGTTTCTTCTTGTTCTGCTTTAGCTTTTTCATAAGCGGCATCACGTTTTTTTGCTGGTGCTGTAGGCATCAT
>JBIOKB010000006.1:0-36237 GCA_044451405.1 Candidatus Babeliales bacterium | reverse complement strand
TCCCTATACTCAATAAATAAAGGGACATTTATTTATTGAGGGGGAACCAAGGTGAGACGATATCTATCTATTATAATATTAGGCCTATCTGTGGGTCTTCAAGCGGCTGAAGTAAAGCCAAAACCGTATGAGGTTTCAGAGGCTGAGTTTGCTGCGGGCCAAACACCAAACGCTCTCTTATTGCATGCCGTTTTAAATGACGATGGAACAATGTTTGCCGACGCTCTTTTTCGTGGTGCAAGCCCCAATATCTGCCGTGGGCAGGATAAAAATTCCGTCTTGCACTATGCAGCGCAGCATACTACTATACCAACGTTTGTTGAATGGCTGCTTGCCCATAAGGCTGATGTAAATGAACGAAATGCAATAAGCCAAACACCATTAATGGCCGCTGCTGCTAAAGGAAGTGGTGTAATAACAGAGTGTTTGCTTAAGCATAAAGCAGACCCATTATTGGTTGATGATCATAACAATCCTGCACTTACTAATGCGGTATGGTTTGGAAACGTGTTTACTTTAAAGCATTTTATGAGTGATGATCTTATTAATAGACCATACGGAGAGCAGAATAACACAGCGCTTATTATTGCAAGTAGTAGGGGGTATGCAGATATAGTATCTACTTTATTAACACGTAAGGCAGATCCCTTTATCAGAAATAAAGATGGAAAAAGCGCATTAGATTGTGCATGTGAAAAAGCTCCAAAAGCAAAGCGGGAAGAAGTATTAAGGTATACGTTAATAGCTAAGGAGTTGGGAAATTATACGCATTATTCACGAGAAATTTATAAGGCAACAGAATTAAAAAAATATATTACTCGTGATCCAGCAAATATTGTTGCAAGTTATCTCGTGTACAAAGAGTACTAAAAAATCTCATTAATAAACTCATCAATTTTTTTGCTGGTAACCACATCCTGCATGGCACGGTAAAACTTTTCGTCATATTCCCGCGTTTGAATAACCACCGGCATGGCAACTGCGTGTCCGAGCAAGAGTGCCTGCTTTTTGCTATCAAGCGATGCTAAAATGGACCGTAGATTAGAGGAATTGTTTACCCCAGTAAGCACCGCTTGAATATCTTTCTCATCATTTAATTGGGCAACAATCTTGGTTCCAATCTGAGATAGTATCTCTTCATCAATGCCAGAGGGGCGCTGATCAACGACAAGCAACGAAACATAATATTTGCGCATCTCACGTGCGATGGTGCCAAAAATCGTTTGTCGGGCAGCTGAGGGGTTTAAAAACTTATGCGCTTCTTCAATAGTGATCATCAACTTTTTTGGTTCAAGCTCTTTTTGTTTTGAGCCTAAAAACTGTTCTGTTTTTTCAATATAGTGGGTGTGAATGCGGCGTGAGATAATATTAGCAATTAATAAATATACGAAGGTTGACGTATGGTTGCCAAATTCAATGATGATGCTCATGCCCTTATTTATATATTCAAGCATTTGATCAATAACCGAGGCGTCTTTGTAGGCAGCTCCTGACGTTACCTTCTTTAAAAAAGGCAACTTTTCAATACGTTTTAATTTTCTATACAGCGCTGCAAGGGACTCAGGGTGTGCGCCGATCTCTTGTGCAAATTCTTTTAACGAATCTCCTTTATCAAGCAATACTTGGAGCCAGTCTCTTTTATATTTTGCTGCTAATAAATAGGCAGCTTCAAGTGCAGTAGCATGTAAGCGCAGCTCTTCCTCTAAACACATAATATCTTCAACCGTGATAGATTGGTAGGTAAGGGTTAATTCAACATCAGGGCTGCTGCCGCGGCGCCGCGTTGATTCCGGATCAAGGGAGAAGATAACCACTTTATCGGGGAATAATGTTTTAAGGCCTTTAACAAAGGACTGAGAGGATTCTTTACGCGCTTGAAGCCCATATTCACTATGCATATCAAAAATTAAATTAACTGCCTTATCTTGTTTAATAAGCCCTGCAAGTACTAAGCGGGTTAAAAATGTTTTTCCCGTCCCTGTTTTTCCAAAAATGCCATTACTGCGTTCAGTTAACCGTTCAAGATTAAGACATACGGGTGTTTCCATATCAAGCGGGCACCCAATATTAAAATAGTTTTTGCTCACATCATCTTCGTTGCCAAAAATGAGAGCAACATCTTCTTTTGTTGCTTCATATACTGATGAAAAATGGGGTGGTATCGTTTTTACCGGGATAGGTCGATTTTCATGATTAAGCATGAGCATAGGCTTTAACGTTGCCGTAGCGTAGATATCTTTTTGTTTTAAAATCTCGTTGAGTAATTTTTCCTGCTCTTTGGGAGGAAAAAGTAAAATATCTGTATGGGTAACTTCAAGGCTTAAATCAGTAATGAGTGAAAAGAAAGTATGTTTGCCTCCCTGCACCGATACAAATTTTCCGGTTTTTATATCTTCGATGTTTGCGTGCGGGCTAATACGCATAACAAGCCCTTCAACCAGCGATCCGGAAACAATAGAACCCAGTAGGTGTTTCATAGTGCGTCTTGCATTAAAAGGGTAACGGCAGTTCTGGTTACTTGTACAATAGCTTCACGTACTATAAACGATTCTTCTTTTCCGTTGGAGATCATATAGATAACTGGTTGCCCAGGAGTCAGCGTGATAATGGTAGGGGCATGTTCAGGTTGTATAACAAAATTTCCCACAGGAGTATTGAGTTCGATCCACTCAATATCAATAGTTTTTTGTGAAAAAGGACTTACGATGATAAGGTGCATATCAGTTATATTTCTTGTTGGAGTGAAACAGCTTTTTCTCGCGCCTCTTCTAAGGTTCCTACCATGTAAAATGCCTGTTCAGGAAGATGGTCAACTTCACCTTTTAAAATTGTTTCAAAATCAGCAATTGCTTGTTCTCGGGTTACATAGCGGCCTGCAAGACCAGTTGCAAATGCTGCGGTAAAGAGAGGTTGAGTTAAAAAGCGTTGAATACGCTTTGCTCTATTAACAATAATTTTATCTTCTTCTGAAAGTTCTTCCATACCTAAAATAGCAATAATGTCCCGCAATTCTTTATAGCGTTGTAAGATTTGTTGAATGTGGCGTGCTACGGTGTAATGACGTGTGCCAACAACATCAGGGTTAAGCCCTTTAGAGTATGATTCAAGAGGATCCACTGCTGGGTATATACCAAGTTCTACTAATTTACGTGAAAGTACGGTGCTCGCATCAAGGTGCTGGAAGGTAGTTGCAGGTGCAGGGTCGGTGATATCATCAGCCGGAACATACACTGCTTGTACCGAAGTGATTGAACCATTGATCGTATTAGTAATGCGTTCTTCAAAAACACCAAGTTCTGATGCAAGGGTAGGTTGATAGCCAACTGCAGAAGGCAAGCGACCAAGAAGAGTGGAAACTTCTGAACCTGCTTGTACAAAGCGGAATATATTATCAATAAATAGAAGCACATCTTTTTTCTGCTCATCACGGAAATATTCAGCCATGGTCAGCCCCGTTAATCCAACACGCAGACGAGCGCCAGGCATATCTCCCATTTGACCAAAGACTAAGGCTGTTTTATCAAGAACACCGGTACGTTTCATTTCTAACCAGAGTTCATTACCTTCACGGGTACGCTCCCCAATACCGGTAAATACTGAAACGCCCCCGTGTTTGGTTGCAATATTATGAATAAGTTCTTGTACTAAGATAGTTTTACCAACCCCTGCACCACCAAAAAGACCAATTTTAGATCCCTTAATATAGGGGCACATCAAGTCAATAACTTTAATGCCGGTTTCTTGTGTTTCATTTGATAGTTGTTGCTCAATAAGGGCGGGAGTGTCGCGGTAAATATTCCAGCGCATCTCTGTTTTTAATGGTTCTTTATCATCAATGGTGTGTCCAAGTACATTAAAGATGCGGCCAAGTACTTGGTTGCCTACCGGTACTCTAATAGGAGATCCTGTATCAATAACTGGTAGTCCTCGTTTGATATCAAAAATATTTTCTATGGCAATACAGCGAACAATACCATCTCCCAATTGTTGTTCAACTTCAATGCTTGCATGTTTCTCAGGCTCCTTGCCATGTGCAGGAAATACGATAATAAGTTCGTTTAAAATATTGGGAGTAGATTCACGAGGAAATTGAACATCGACGATGGTACCGCTAATACGTAGTACGTATCCTGTAGGTTGTTTTTTGGTAGTGGTGTGCGTAGACGCACTATTTTTGGACTTTGCAACCATGATTGTATGCCTTTGAAAACAGGAAAAGGACCAATACTATGTTTCATTAAGCTAATGAAAGCAGTTCTGTTTGTAAAGATTTAATAAGGATCGCGTTCGAGTATGCAGATGCTGGAATTTATTTATGGGTAGCTGATACACTCAATAATGCTTGGAGTTGGGTTAGGTTAAAATAATGGAGATATCATGAGAAAAATCTTTTACATTGTATGTATGATGAGCATCATCAAAACAGGTAACGCGTTTCAGCTTCAGTCTGAAAGGGGATCAAATAAAGTTACAGCGTTTAATCAAGATCGATTAGATAGCCGTTCTTTTTCACCATTACACAATGTGCAAGAGGAAGTGGTCCCATGGAGTACTGAATGGGCTGCTGTAGAAGTAGAAACAGAAGCACCTAGTTCGGGAATATGTACACGAGCTAATGCATGTTACTGTTTCATAGCAGGTACGTGTATTAGCTTTTTTATATGGGCCATGGTGACAGGTAAAGTACGGGCATAGGGGATTATATGAAATATAGTTTTATAGTTATGGGATGTTTGGGTGTATTGCCGGTTGTTGCAGCAGATTTACAAAGGCTCAGTGATATTTATAAAAATGAAAGTCCGGAAGCTCATTATCGATTATACGTAAGAGATCAAGGCATAAGAGATCAAAATGGCAGTGATGCTGGTTCAGACGGACAACTTTTAGATCGAACATCTCTAGAACCTGATCTTCCCCCAGAAAGCATGGGGCTTCCTTCAAGAACAAATTCTTTAGAGCTAGAATTACTTCCAGAAGACATGAGGCCTCCTTCAAGAACAACTTCTGTTAATGGAATTGAAATAGGGGAAGTTGCAGTCCCACGCACAATAAACAGAGTAGCTTCTTGGCTTTGCCCCTATCGCTGCCGCCATGTTGCCATATGCGCTGCGGTTACGCTTGTAGGGGGTGTTGTTTCCTATATTCTGATCAATAAGTTCGCACCATGAAGCGCATAATAATTATTCTCAGCATTGCATGTAATCCTGTCTGTTATGCCATGGAAGCAACAGTAGCACAGCGGCGATCGCAAGAAAATGTACAGGATATTGAAGCAGGAAACGCTCGATTTAGGCATATGGAGCAAGAGGGGTTGGGCTGTCGAAGAGGATGTGCTGTTGCTGTACCAACACTAGCACTCGTTGTCGTTGTCGCCTATTTTTTACTGCTCAGAGTGTTTAGTTGCCGATCATTGGGAGTGGTTGAGTAGTTTTAATATTTTAGCTTTCGGATAAATATAATCCCAGGCAGGGGATTCTCCTGCCTGGGATTATATCTTAACTGCGTCGGACTTTAAGTTCAGCTACTGGGTTTAATACATGATCAATAACTTCTTGCGCATGTTTTACCCAAATAACATTAATATCTTTAGTAATCTCTTCCATCCCAATTAAATCATTTTTATTTTGTGATGGCAGAATTACATGAAGCATTTTGTTACGTTTTGCTGCTAACACCTTTTCTTTCACCCCACCAATAGGCATCACTTCTCCGCGTAAATTCAATTCGCCTGTCATAGCATATTTCGCGTTGATTGGACGTCCAGTCAGTGTTGAAAGAATTGAGGTAAGCATGGTAATACCCGCAGAAGGACCATCTTTTGGTATAGCGCCAGCGGGTACGTGAATATGAAGATCGTAGTGCGTGAACTTCTTATTATCGATGCCAAAATCGCTGGTATGGGCACGGGCATAACTGAGGGCAGCTTGTGCTGATTCTTTCATAACATCGCCAAGTTGTCCGGTTAAAATAAGTTTCCCGCGTCCTGGCATGAGAACCGCTTCAATTTTAAGCATCTCGCCGCCATACATGGTCCATGCAAGACCGTTGGTGATACCAACTTGATCTATGGTATCCATTTCTTCTTCAAGATATTTTCGTGGCCCTAAATATTTCTCTATGTTGCTTGTTTGTACATCAATAAGTTGCTGTGTTTCTACAAATGAGCGAGCTATTTTTGAGCATAGGGTGCGAATAACGCGATCACATTGACGTACCCCCGATTCTCGCGTGTAGTTAGCAATGATATCTTTTAAGAGTTCATCGTTAAATGAGATTGGGTGGTCATGAAGCCCTGCATCAAATACAGCCTTACGTACCAAGTGTTTGTTGGCAATGCTCATTTTCTCTTCAAGGGTGTATCCTGAAAGTTCAACTATTTCCATACGATCGCGTAGTGGTCCAGAAATAGAATCAATGGTGTTGGCTGTCGCGATAAACATTACTTTTGATAAATCAAAGGGAACACCTAAATAATTATCGTAAAATGTTTTATTTTGTTGTGGATCAAGCACTTCAAGCATCGCTGCTGATGGATCACCTCTAAAATCTGATCCAATTTTATCTAATTCGTCGATAATAATAACTGGGTTTAAAGAACCTGCTTTGCGCATTGCCTGTATAAAGCGTCCGGGCATAGCGCCAACATAGGTGCGGCGGTGACCCCGTATTTCAGCTTCATCTTTTACGCCGCCCAGTGATATACGTGCATATTCACGGCCGATGCTGCGAGCAATTGATTTACCAAGCGATGTTTTTCCCGTTCCTGGAGGACCAACCAAACATAAAATGGGCGTATAGCCATCTTGTTTGAGGATACGGATCGAAATGAAATCAAGAATGCGATCCTTAATATCCTTAAGTCCATAGTGTTCTTCATCTAAGATTTGTTTTGCATGGGTTATGTCTAGGTTGTCTGGTGTTTCTTTATTCCACGGTAATGCAAAAATCCATTCTAAATAATTGCGAATAACAGCAGCTTCCATAGAATCTGGTGCTGTACGCTCTAAACGGTTAATTTGGCGATTAATTTCAACATACGTTTCTTCTGGTAATGTAAGGTGAGCTAATTTTTCTCGCATTACATCAATATCTTGCGCATCATCTTCACCAAGTTCTTTTTTAATAGCTTTTAGTTGTTCGCGTAGGTAGAACTCTTTTTGCGAGTTGTTCATTGATTCTCGTGCATGGGCCCGTATCTTTTCTTGGATTTCAGAGACTTCAAGTTCTTTGTTTAAGTGCTCATAAATTCCTGCTAAGAATTCTGATAGGTCATGGGTTTCAAGGAGCGCTTGTGCATGCTCAACACTCAAATTTAAGTGGGATAAAATAAAATCAGCTATTTTTTCTGGATCCTGCATTTTTGAAAGAATGAGGTGAAAATCTGGACTAAACGATTGACCGGAAATGCTCATTTTTTCTGCAAGATTTTTTATATTGCGAATTTGTGCAGTAATTTCATCACTATCAGTAGGGATAGTTGTAATAGGCTCAATATGGGCGTATAAACTATCATTCTCAGCAAAAATAGAGGTAGCGCGCGCCTTGCTCAACCCCTGTACAAGAATTTTAACGCCGCCTTCAGGGATTTTTATTAAACGCATTATAGAGGCTACCGTTCCGGTAGCATAAAGGTCTTTAGTTCCAATAGCGCCTTGTTTATCAGCTTGTTTTTGTGCTGCCAATAACAATACCATTTTCGATTCTTGTAATGATTTGTTAATTCCCTGGATGATTTTTTCATCAAGTACCAGCAATGGTACAAGCATGTGCGGAAATACAACAACATCCATAGTTGGAATGACTGGTAACATATCCGGAATGTTGTCTGCTCCTTTGTTTGCTAACGTTTTCATAGCCTCCCCCTAAAGTTTTTATGTATTGTCATGAGCATGGTGTGTATAGTGCATGCATTTGTCTTTGCATGTGATATCCCTTATCATCAAGTTTACGGTATGCCTTTTTTTAAAAACAATACTTATCTGTACGTGGCAGTAAAAATTCTTTTTGTAAACGATATTGTGATGAGCTAGGTATTAAGGGATTATTGATGAGAGTCTGTTAGGAACACAATGAAAAGATTTGACGACAGCCCTTCGAAGTTTGCCGAGCCCGGAGGCCCGGATAAACGTAGTAGGGTAAAAGGAGAGCTACGTATTGAGCACGTAAGTAAACAGTTTAAGCAGGGGGAAACTGCTACCTACGTGCTTACTGATGTGAACGCTCTTTTTACCCAAGGTGGGACCTACGCTATAACTGGTGCTTCAGGGTCAGGTAAATCAACGCTACTGTATCTTCTTGCTGGCCTTGATACGCCTACCACGGGAAATATTTATTTTAATAATGAGCTGCTTAATACCTTGGATGAGCAAAAACGCACGCACCTATTAAATCAGTCTTTTGGATTAGTGTTTCAGCTTCCTTATCTTATTGCAGAACTTTCAGTTCTAGAAAATGTGATGCTCAAAGGAATTATTGCAGGGCAAGCGCATGATATGTGTATTGAAAAAGCACAGCAATTGCTTGCCCGTATTGGATTGCAAGAAAAAGCTGCACGTAATCCTTTAAGTTTGTCAGGAGGGCAACAGCAGCGAGTTGCTATTGCACGCGCGCTGTTTAATAAGCCAGCGTTTCTTTTGGCTGATGAACCAACGGGGAATTTAGATGAGCGTACTGCACACAGCATTATTGATTTTTTATTGGAGTGTCAGCAGGAATGGGGCATGGGGATGATTATTAGTTCCCATGATGCGTATGTTGCCGATGCCATGCAGCATGTTTTACATTTACATAATGGCCATCTTACGCAGGTTCGTTAGCTAAGCGACTCTTTTTTTATTAAACTACATATAAAAATTTTAATAAGAGATCCCCATGAGCACCCTTCATAAAAAATCAATTCTTACCAAAACACTTCAAGTTGGTGGCAGTACTGCAATAAGTCGCTTATTAGGCGTAGCGCGTGAGGTGTTGCTGGGCAATTATTTGGGAGCTTCAGCTCTTCTTGATGCGTTTATCACCGCATTTAAAATTCCTAACTCATTACGTAAAATTTTTGCTGAAGGAGCATTATCTGCTTCATTTGTTCCCACCATTGTGACCATGATGAAATCGGGGGATAAAGAGCATGCTAATGCGTTTATGACCCGTTCTTTTGTAGTGATTGAAGGTATTTTAATTGCGGTGTGTGCCCTTATTTTTTGGCAAGCACAAGGGGTTATTCGTGGTATTATGCCGGGTTGGTTTATAGGGCATGAGAGCGTCTCTTTTTGTGGATTTCCCATACCAGCTGCATGGCTTGGGCTGGGAGAAGCACTACCTCAAGTTGCTACCGCCGTACTGTTTTTACGCATTTTAATTGCATTTATCGTGTTTATTTCCAGTAGTGCACTCTTAGCAAGTGTACTGCAGGCAGTGAATCATTTTTTTGTTCCTGCATTTTCACCTATTTTATTAAATCTCTTTTTTATTGCCGGTGTGCTTATTGGATGGCTTGGTGGCTATTCACCAGTTGTGTTATGTGTGTTTATTTTATTAGGTGGTTTGGTGCAATTTCTTATGCACCTCTGGGTTTATTGTAAACTCGGTTTTGGATTTTCAACCGCATATGATGCTCAAGCAGAGGTTTATTTTAGGCAGGTGCTTATCAAATTTTTCCCCTGCTTACTGAGCATGAGTCTTATGGAAATTAGTTTATTTATTGATACCAGTTTTGCTTCATACTTACCTGCAGGATCCATCACCCTTATTTATTTAGCAAATAGATTTATGGGGATTGCTTTGGGTGTGTTTGCCGTTGCCTTTTCAACTATTTTGTTGCCCCATTTTTCCCGAATTAGTACCTATGCACCGCAGCGGTTAAGCTTTTATATGCTGGAAGCAGCAAAATTTGTTTTTTGGGTTACCGTTCCCGTAGTTATCATGATGAGCTTTTTTGCAGGCAACATCTTCCATACACTTTTTTCAAAATTTACTGAAATCCAAGCACATGAGGCTGGTCATATACTCATTGCTTTTTTACTTGGCCTCTTTTTCTTCTCTTTAAATAAGATTTTACTCGGCGTTTATTATGCATTACATAATACCCGCACGCCCGCGCTTATAGCGTTTGCAAGTACGCTGGTTAACATTGGGTTTAATGCATTGTTAATGAATTATTATCAGGGGACCGGCTTGGCACTTGCAACATCACTTGCAGGATTAATGCAAACTATGTTGTTACTTCTCTTTTTGCGTATTCATTTTGATTTTAAGATCTATGCATACCCCTTCATGGATTTTGCGCGTACCTATTGCCTCCAACTTTTCGTGATACTGCTGCCGATGGTGGGGGTATATTATGGCATTTCGTGGCTTATTTCTTCTTTATTTTCATCTTCTTTAACCCACTTTTTTTTGAATAGTCTTGGGTTTTGGTTCTGGGTTGGGCCATTGTGCGGGTTAAGCTTTCTTATTATTTTCTACACACGCAAGTGGTTTAAGGTGCAGCTCTATTTCCTGGATTAGACGTTAGATCCGTGCTATATTACACGCCGTTATTATTTCATCACTGCTTATTTCAAGGAGTTTTTATGAAAAAGCTTAATGGTCTGGTGCTTGTTCTTGCGGGAATAGTTGGATGCAGTGCATATGCGAGTGAAAAAAGTAAAGCAAGTAGAAAGTTATATGAACCAATGTCGCCACGCACTATAAATTTGAGCAATTGTGAATTTACTTTAGATCATTATTCTCTTGAGCCTAAACATATTAAGCGCTTGCTTGATATAAAATCTAAAATAGACGGAAAATTTAAAGCTATTGCAAGCACAGAGCAACGTAAAATTGATGAGAGTCTAAGTGTTATGAGATTGATTGAGGCTGCACAAAAAGGGCAAGTGTGCAAAGTTGAAGAGGCTCAAGCACAACAGCTAGCTGTGCAAAAAAGTGGAGAATAGTTTACAGCTTTAATTTTCACTGATTAAAATATGACAGGCCTTACGATACCAACGTGGATCGTAAGGCCTGCTTTTTTGTAAAAATTAACCTATAATTTTTCGTGTTATATCAAGCGTCCATCGTTCAAAAGGACCGTTAATCTTCAATGTTCCTATGGTATCAAAATCATACCCTGGCCAATCAAAACCAGGATTACCATAGGGAGTATCAGGGCTTACGTTAAAGGTTACGACGATGCCATGCCACAAACGGGTACCTTTTTTAGGATTATCACGCCACAATTTAGCGACACCTTTATTTTCGGGATCAAGTTTATCGTGATCAAGTATCAATCGCATCATAGGATCAAGCATAGGAGAATGTTGATGAGCACGTAATACGCCACGTAATTTTTTGGGACCGCGCGTATTATTAGTAAGTTTTAGAAGATCATCAGTGGTCTTGTGGCTAAAATTTAAGCCGCGACCATTAAAATAAAATGTTTCTTTTTCTTTATCTACAATAAAATCACTCCACATGAATCCTGACTCATTTTCGTCATTAGGATTACTTTGTAAATAAGATGAACAGCAGTGAGAAATATTAAGTTTGTTTGCAACTTCTTGGCGGTTACACGATTGTTCATCTACCCACTGAAATTGTTGTGGCTCTTGTGCGTTGAGCAAAGGCCCTGCATTGAATCCTACTTCAAATCCGCCATGGCAACATTGCACAAATGAATTGTTTGATCCAAGATACAACGCTACTGGTAGTAGGTTGTAAAAACGAAATACTTTATCAATAATGTGTTCATTAAACCTTTTTTGTTCTAGCTCAAGTTTAAAGCCGTATGCAGAAGATATAAGACGTGTTTCATGGTTGCCGCGGAGCAAAAAGACGCGATCAGGATTATCAAGCTTAAGGCGCATGAGTGTATAGATACATTCACAACCATATAATCCTTTATCAACATAATCACCTAAGAAAATCATAGATATTCCTGGTTTTAATCTAAATCCTTGTGATGGTTCTATATAATCTGCAACTGCAGTGACCAATGAATGGACGTCGCCATGTAAATCACCATGGAGAATAAAAGTTGAACCTTGAGGGCATTCATACTTTTGAACATAGGGATTACGATTTTCATTGTGAGCAAGATTAAAGAATGATTTTTGTGGCGCAGCACATCCCTTAAGCCATGCATCGTGATCACTTAAACTACTTGTAGCCATCATCTGACTAAATTGATCAAGAGTTCGTTCGAATTCATCGTGCGTAAAGCCTTTGATCATAGTGTGGGCAACATTGTACGGATTTTGTTTGAAATAAGGGAGTTTGTCGCAGGCTTGCTTCCATTCAGTAAATGAAGGAGGGGTGATTTTTGTATACCAACGATATAACCCGTAGGCCCCTATAAGCGATAACCCTATCGCCAAAGATGCAGTACGCCAGGTCCAAAAATTTTTAGAGGAGCTGAACCAAGAGGCTTGATGAGGGGTAGCATACCCCGACGAGGCCGTATGAATAGGTATAGAAGTATTAATAAGCATGATCGCCAGTAACGGTTTTATGAGTAATTTCACCATGACAGCTCCATTTATGAGGTTTGGGATTACTAGTACTAACCGTAACAATAATAAGGAATAAGGTCAAAAGCATGCCCTTCGAAGCTTGCCAAGCTGGTAGGCATGGATAAGCGAAGTAGGGCCTGAAATCTAACCCTACTTATCGCTCCCCATTTCTTTTTTACATTCATATTGCCCTCAGGTACGCTGATACTTCTTTTACATGCAACAACTGTATGGTTTATTACAAAGGTAGAACATGAAGACAGTTCATTCAGCGGGCATAATTATATATTACCAGAGCCATGGGAACACAGAGTATCTGTTATTGCACTACCCCTCTGGGCATTGGGAATTTCCTAAAGGAAAATTAGAAAAAGATGAAACTGAAACAGAGGCAGCACTCCGTGAGCTTAAAGAAGAAACGGGCCTTGATGCAGTTTTAAATTCCCATTTTCGTGAAAGTATTACCTATTTTTTTAAAAGTTTTGATGGGCAAACCGTTCAAAAGACGGTTGATTTTTTTATTGGTCAAAGCATGAGTAAACAGGTCACGTTATCCCATGAACATCAAGGATCTGCGTGGCTGCCATATGAACAAGCGCTTGAACGATTAACGTATGATAATGCTAAAAAGGTGTTTATAAAGGCAGCTGCTACTATTAAACAATAACTAGTAACTGCTGTATCAATTAAGACTTCTTACATTCATCTTTATGTTCTGGCCAATCTTGTGTCTGACATTCTCGCGAGCAATAGTATGTTGTCTTACACTGTGAACATTGCAGTAGTTTGCGGATTGCAGTTTCTTCTTTAAAACACGTATTGCATGCCGGTCTAAAGTCATCAAGAAATTTCTCGAGTACAGAGTACCTTAGGTGTTGCCCTGTTATATTTCTACATCCTGCGTTTGCTAGGACTCGAATCATTTTCCGAGCTAATTTTTCGTTATCTTTCTTAAGATGAACGACCGCATGACATATGGGTGAATTACCATCACCAGAAAGAACATCCAGCTTTGGTTTGTGTTCTAATATTACTCGAACGGTAGGAACATCTCCGGTAAGAATAGCGCGCAATAAAGGAGTATTGCTATCACAACCTAAGGGAGTTTTATCATACTCATCTATGCGGTGATTTACGTCAGCACCTCTGCTTAATACATCTGCAACAGCCTCTGCGTCACCTTCATCTATTCTTGCTATCAATTGTTGATTCAATGATTTTTGTTTAAGTGCGTGTTCACGGAAAAGGTCGAAGATGGCGGCCTTTGCCATTGTTGTAGGTAAGTTGAGAGAAGAATTTTTTGATATAGGCGCTAAATTGTCAAGCAGTGCGACAAGGGTATCATATGGTTTTTTGCCAACCACGAGATCTGTGCATCCTGCATCTAATAAAAGCTGAGCTGCTTTTAGATCTTCTGCTAGATCTCTATTTTCAGTAAGTATTGAAAGTATGGGGTGTATCAGAGGCGAATCACCAATATTGCTCACCACATTGAGGGTAGGATTATGTTTTAGGATTACTTTAAGTGTAGGAATGTGTAGATTCACAAGGCTGTAAATTAATGGAGGTTGTTCATCGTAAAAGGGACTGTTTACATCTCCCTCACCATGGGTTAATAGGAATTCAACGGCATCTACATTTTGCTTATATATGCACATTTTCAATTCACTATTTATATGGATTTCTTTGGCAAGACCAGATTCGATGATTTGTTGAGCTTTCTTAAATTCTTTCTCGTGTAGCGCTGTTCTTAAAATTAGTGTCACTTCCAAATCTAGTGTTAATTGAGCTACTAGACCAAAATCAACAAGTTCTTTAATTTTAGGAACATCAAACTCATCTAAAGCAACATTTAAAGCTCTGTGTATTTTATCTAATGCTTTATTTGCCTCATTATTATCACCAAAAGAATCGGTAGGATTTTTGTTAAAAGCTTTTATCGCATTTTTAGTTTCGGGCTTGATTGCATCTACAGCGGCATACACTTCTTTTTTTGAAAGAGTCTGAGCAGCTTTTTCTTTTTGTTCTGCCTCTGCTCCACGCATAGATAGTGCCACAGTACTCATGAGTATCATGAGGGCATATAGGGTGTTTTTAATAGGGGTCGTATTCATAGTTTTCTCCATTTCTAAAGATTTTTAGCTTATTATTTACTAATAGTAACAATAAGAAGGGAGAAGTCAAGAGGTAGGAGGGGGAGAAAAGGCATAGATTGGTTGCGGGGGCTGGATTCGAACCAGCGACCTTTGGGTTATGAGCCCAACGAGCTACCAGGCTGCTCTACCCCGCGATATATTCGATGAGAAATTATAATATTCAGATTTTAAGATGAATAGTTTTACCAGATTAAAGTCTTTTGAGGCTTTGTCAAATAAAAGTTAGAGTTAAAGATGAAGTTTCAAGCGGGTGGGTGGATCTTCCAATATAACCACTGCTGTAGCATATATAAGTGTATGAGTAACGGATACGTGGCACACAAGAGCCGTAATATTTGTATTGTATTGCTGCAAGCAAGACCAGTTAATATAAAGCGTTGGTGCATGGTGAGGAACTTGAACAAGTTCAACTGCTTTACACAATGTTAAAAAAGGGATGTGTGTATCTGGATATGCAGCGCATACTGCTTTATAAGCAGCTTCTTTTACCGCAAAGCGGGCGGCAAGGCGTTGAATGGTACTTGGTGCATGATCAAAACAGTAAGCAATTTCAGCGGAAGAAAAAATGCGTGTTAGTTGTTGTGCTGCATAGTGTTGCCAGATGGCACATCGTGCTAATTCAACTGAATCAATGCCAACGCCCCGTATCATGAGTGTTGTTTTTCAAGAGTTTGATCAAGGGAGCGATACATAATTGCTTCTTGGATATGAGGAACATCAATGAGATCCTGTTCATCCAAATCAGCAATGGTGCGCGCAACTTTTAATACTTTGTGGTAGCCGCGCATGCTTAAATTAAGTTTATCAAACGCTTTTTTCATAATAGGCTCTGCAGCTGGCGTGAGCTTGCAGTGCGTTTCAAGAAGATCCGGTGTCATATACGCATTCCACATAGTTGAGGTGCCAAAGCGCGCATGTTGGAGTGCTACTGCTCTATTAATACGTTCCTGTAAGGAAGTAGAGCTTTGCGTATCGGGTGTAATTGTTTTTACCGTATCATAATCAACTGCTTGTACATTAATTTGAATATCAATACGATCAAGTAACGGCCCTGATAATTTTTCCAAATAACGATCAATCTGATGCTGATTACACAAACATACCCGTTTTTTATCACCTAAAAATCCACACGGACATGGATTTAAGGCCGCAACGAGTAAAAATGATGCAGGAAAGGTTACTGATTGTGCAGCGCGTGAAATGGACACCATTTTATTTTCTAATGGTTGGCGCAATACTTCAAGCGTTGTCCGCTTAAATTCAGTTAACTCATCTAGAAATAAAATCCCATTATGGGCAAGGCTAATTTCTCCCGGTTGGGGAAACGAACCACCACCCACTAATCCTGCCTGGGATATGGTATGATGCGGATCTCTAAACGGCCGTTGTCCAATGAGCGGTGTTGTTGTTAATTTGCCGCTAATAGAATAAATTTTGCTCGTTTCAAGTACTTCATCAAACGTCATAGGAGGCATAATGCTTGGTAGCCGCTTTGCAAGCATTGTTTTACCTGATCCTGGAGGCCCAATAAAGAGGATATTATGTCTTCCTGCTGCGCATACTTGCAAGGCACGCTTTGCCTGCATTTGTCCTTTAACATGGGAAAAATCAACCCCAGATAGTTCTGGTGATTCTAAAACATGGGTGAATGTATGAGGTGTGGGGTTAATAACCAACTCTTTGCGTAGATAGGCAACCAGTTCAGTAAGGTGTGTAACGCCAATGACTTCAAGCCCTTCAATTAACGATGCTTCATACGCATTTGCTTGTGGTACAACAATACGTTTTTTATGTAACCGTTGTGCATCATAGGCAATAGCAAGAGCGCCTTTAATAAATTTAATGCTCCCATCAAGAGAAAGTTCTCCTAAAAATAGGGTCTCATCTAAAAAAGAGGCGGGAACTTCAAGTTGTTGGCTTGCTAATAAAATGCCCAGTGCAATAGGCAAATCAAAGAGTGTTCCCTCTTTTTTTAAATCAGCAGGAGCTAAATTAACCGTGATTTTTTTTGCTTGTAATCTAAATCCGGTGTTTTTAAGTGCGGTCCAAATACGCTTGCTGCTTTCTTTAATAGCAGTATCAGGAAGACCAACAATATAAAAATTTACGAGCCCAGGAGAAACGTCAACTTCTACATCCACTGGATGAGCATCAACGCCAATAGTTGTTGCGGAACAAAGTTTTGCATGCATGATGGAAATTCAACTGTGATTAAATGATGAAAAATAAATATCTATATTTTTGTATTATAGCGATAGTGCAAGAAATTGAAAGCGTAGGGAGTAGTAGTTTTTAAAAAATTACTTAGAATAGTGGCTTGATATGTAAAAATGACGTGCTGACCTGTCCGCACCAATACTATGACCAATCAAAGGCTATGCCCTATGATCCGCTATTATAACGCGATACGTTATCGCCTATTTCTTTGTGCAGTGCTGAATACGGCTATTTCTTTTGGAGCAATTGTTATTCAAGGAGACCCTGCTGCTACAGCAGGTACATCCTTTTCTTTTCCCATTTTAACTCATGCAAGTAGTCCTCTTGATGATACTGTATATGTAGGAGCGCTTGCTACCGGAGGGCAAACATTTGCGCTGTCAAAACTGTTGCCAGGGCTTAACAATGGGAGTGATACATCAGGAAATCAATTTATTTCTTTTGCACCTCAAACGGTAACGCTTGATTTTCAAGCAGGGCAGCTTAACCCTATATACAACCAGGGAATTTTATTATTGGATGTGCTAACCGCTGCGGGCAAAGAGCGGCCGGTAGTTGTTACTACAGCACAACAATCAAATCTCTATTTAGTTGAACAATTAACTCAAAATAATCCCTTATCGGTATATTCCGTTACTAACATTGCTGATGCAAGCGGTAATCCAAGTAATGGTATTATTGGCATAGCAGCAACGGATGCAGGGCGTTCAGGGGTTTTTGCAACCGTGTTGCCACAAGGAAGTTCTACCTTTGGTGATCCAGGTAGTGGCGTTGCGCTGATTGATTTTACCCAAGTTACTATTGATGAAGGTAATAATGCTAAAAAAACAACGTACACGTTTACCCAAGTTGCTGCGCAGGTTGATAGTTCTGCTATTGCCGCTGCTCCACTTAACAGAACTTCTACATTTCTTGCAATAACTGATCCTCTTACCTCATTAACTAACGTGGTTGATATGTATTGGGATACCGGCTTGCAATGTCTGTTTATAGCGGTGCAAGCGAGCGCAGGTATTAATGCTAACGATGGGGCGTATGGGGTTGTGGTAGCTCAGGTAATTAATAATGCTCAAGTGGCATTCAGTCAAATTGCACCAGCAACTATTTTTACTGCAGGGGCACAGAATGAAATTATTGGTGGTGTTGCTGCAGGTGCTCAAGTGTCTATTCAAAAAGTAGCGGTGATGCATACAAGCACCAAATTAGATTATTTAATTGTGGTGGGTGGCAATGGGGGGCCAGATGCAATGAAATCGAATGTTTATGCTTTACCATTGGTTAATACGATGGATTATAGAGGTGAAATTACTGATGCTGTTATACAAGGGACGTTAGCGGATGTAACATCAACGCCGGTATCGGTGTTTGTATCAGATCCTTCTCGTATTCCCAGTTTAGTACGCCGTGAATTTCCTCAAGCAGCAACAACTCCATCACAAATTTTTACTTCTGGAAGCATACAGGCCCAGGTAGGACAAGGTGCGTTACCCGCAGGTGCTATTAGTGATATGGTAGTTGCGCAAGATACGGTATTTGTATCAGTATCAATGCCAGTAAGTGCAGCACAACTTCCGGGTATTTATTATTCACAGGCGCTGTTTGATAGTAATGGTGCTGTTAAAAATTGGACGCAGTGGCGACGTGCTGGTGGTACTACGCTGCCTATCTTTGGTATGAATTATAATCCTCATGTTGGTAATATTACGTTTTTAACTGGTACAGATGCATCGTCTATTAATACGGTTGAAAAAACAATCTGGTCATCCGGGGATCCCAATGAGCTGGGACCATTAGGAACTTTTTTAATGAGTTACTTTGTGAGTGCTAATGGTGGTATTCAAGGGTTGCAGGATTTTCCGCTTTCAACACCCGGTCTTTCATCGATATCAGTTATGGCAGCGACAGGTTCTCGTGGTGTAACACTTATTGAAACAGGGTTTATTAATGGATCAGGCGCCTATGTTCCTAATGCGGGGCAAGCGTGGGTTAACAATAATCAATCATTTTTAAATGGCCAACTGATAAATCCTAACGCTCAGATTTTAGTCATAGGTGGTGATGTACTTAATAACCTTGATGCGATTGTTGCTAGTGAAATAGGAACAGCAAATAATAATGGCTGGTTTTTTGTTGGTGGTACGGGTGGTTTAGCGGTACTTGCAAACCCTGATGGTACGGGGTGGAATGCAACAACGGGGATACAACCATCATTTACGAATCTTAATGGTATGAGTTTTAAAACCATTGGTACGTATACGTTTGTGCGTTGTCTGCATGCTGATGGTAACTTCTTATATGTGTTAACAGATACTACGTTTGATCGTATTGATATGAGTGCAAGTAACTTTGCAACTAACACACTTTCAATAACTACGTTAGCTACATCCCAAGCATTACAGATAGCATTAGGTAATGGTACGCTGCTTGCATCGGTGGTATCAGAAAAATTTGCACTGCTTTCAACAACGGGAGGATTATTTAGAGTGGGTAATGGGGCTGATGTGCGCAGTGCTTCTTCCCCGACTGCCATGAGCTGGACGCCGGTGACAGTAAATGAAAGTGCTGGATCAGTGATTCAATTGCTTGCGGTATCACCAACTGGAAGATCACAAGATGTTGCACGCTCTGGTGGTGGTAGCATTTACGCATTAAATGGGTATACCGGACAAAGCCGAGGTCAAATTAACCGTTTTGCCGTAGCAGATGTTACCAGTGGCCCTATAACAAATAGTTCCATACAGCCGTACCCTGATATATTTATCCAAAATATTCCCTCCTGCTTTAAAAATGTAGGAACGTTTGCTAACCAATGTGCTACTGATGGATCGTTAAATCTGTATAGCCGGAGCGCTAACATACGCAGCATGCCGTTTGTAAAAAATATACAACCAGGATCAGCGCGTAATGATGTGCCGGTGATTTTTGATATTGCTAATAATTCTACTATCTCGTGTATGCTCCGTACTTTTGCTTCAGGCAGCTGGATGGTTGCGGGAGATTTTGTAAGATTCAATGAATGAGCCTGTAAGGATGAGTATAATGCTTTCTCGTACTACCTACATACATGGTTGCATGATACTGGCAGCAGTGACTGTTGCTATTAATGTATGTGCCATGAACACTAATCTTTCACGTCCATATAACATATTTTTTAAACCTGATAGAAAAAAAGATACGCGCTCTTTTTTTACCATGTTTGTTGAAGGTGGCATAGGGCACGCCAAAGGCTTTGATGAAGATGGGAGTGCTAATGTTATGCGCATATTTAATAGCCATGAAGATGGTATTGCAATGTTGCAAGGATTTAGTGAATCAAGTCCACAAGGGCAACTGCTTGATAAAATCCAAGGGGTGAATGTTGCGCCAATTGATAACGGCATTCGGGGTAATTTTTTAGTAAGCGGTGATGTGAAATTGGATTATGGCATTGGCTTTGGCTGGCGCTATTTTTTCCCCAATGATTTTTCTATAGGTCTTTATTTACCCATGTACAGCATGCGGTTAAAAAATGTGTGCTGGCAGGATCAAACACCAAGCACAACACCGGCTGATCCGGATGTACGTGTTAAGCAGTATTTAACTGATAATTTTTTTGCAAACGTCTCTGCTTTAGGTGATGGGTTATATTTAAAAGGTTGGCATCGCACCGGAGTTGGCGATTTAGTTGCGTTACTTGAATGGGATCGTGATTTTCCCCAACAGCGGCCGTTGCTTAAAAATGTACGTTTAAATGCACGCTTAGGGCTTAATATTCCTACGGGATTAAAGGCGGATGAAGACAAGCTGTTTGCATTAGCCTTTGGCTGTGATGGTGCAACCGGGATTATTTTCGGCGCTGATCTTGCCGTAACTTTTGGTGATTACATGCGGGCAGGGGTAGATGTTGAACTGTTACCTTTATTTGGTACCGTGAGTTCTCGCCGTATTAAAACAAACTTTAATCAAACACAATCATTGTTGCTTGAAAAAACCTGTGTGTATACCGATTGGGCTATGATTCAGCAGTTTAATATCTTTGTAAAATTTGCTGACTTTTATAAGGGTTTTAAAATCGATGTTGATTACCAATTTTTAAAACAGGGCAGCGCGCAGATAACACCACTTTCAACCGCATTTCCTATCAACATCGTTAACACCGGGCGCAATCTTGAAGAATGGACGGCTCATGATGTGATTGTAAAATTGGGGTATGATTTTAAAGGAACGTTGCGGGAGGATGCACCGGTAACACCGACTATTTCATTCTTCGCGCAAATGCCGTTCAATGGTAAAAATTCAATCCTCTTTACCGCTGCCGGTGTGTTATTGGCCGCCGAGTTTTAATTATCTTTTAAATAATTTCCAGCCAAGATAGGTAGTAAGACCTGCAAGTGCTACACCTGCTGTGCTCTTTAACACCACTGGTCTGGTAAGCCAATAAAACCAATCAGTTTGTATATTATATTTTTTAATGATGTATTGCTTAACTTCTAGATCAAAGCTATCCAGCGCTTTGCGTAAATCTTGTACTGGGATGTTGTGCTTGCGAGCAAGGATGGAGAGGTCAAGGGGGTAGAGGGCACACGGATATTGAAGTGAATAATCATGTAGGTGTGGACGGCCTAAGAAAATAACACCTGCAAAGGCTTTAAGAAACCATTTTATTTCATAGCAGGTGTTTCTGATTTGATAATAATGTGTGCGTAACCAATAATGGTGACTTTCCTTTTCTACTTCATCAGAAAGTAGTTTGAGTAGTTTGGATTGTTCTGGAGTAACATCACCTTGAGCTAATTTTTTTAATGATGATAAATCCCATATCCATACTCCACTATGTGTGCTTACTACTATCTGATCATTATTGTGTTCATCAAAAGATACGGAATTAATATAACAGCTCAAATCAAAGGCGCCATCTTTGTGAGGTAATACATAAAGAAGGTGGCCGGTATTTGCATCCCAAATGCATACTTCTCCATGATCATGTCCTGTTATTGCTAGGCTTCCATCAGCGTTAAGTGCTATAGCGACAACATGTTTATCGTATGAGTAGGGGCGTATGCAACATACGAGCTCTTGCGTATGTATGTTCCAAATAGAAACAGATCCTGAACGCTCTTCACTGATTATGAGACGAGAACCATTAGCGCTGGAGGATAATTTTTTAATGTGGCCACAGTGACCAGAATAAAAATATGAGGAGAGATTGCCTGTATTGGTATCCCATAAAAAAATATGGGACTCAAATCCTGTTGCAACGAGATTACTATTGGGAACATAAGCAACCGAAGTTGCCTTTGTAGGTTTATATGGCTGTTGCAGAGTATGTACTACGCACTTTTCTTTTATATCACATATATAAGCTTTATCATCGCATGCAACTATTATGTGATCTTTATTGGATGGATTAAAAGCTATGTCGTTGATTCCCTTATTAGAGAAAGAATACAGTGGTTTTCCATCATGCGCATCCCATACATGGAGAGTATCTACTACAGGACGATGAGAGCAATCAATGTCTTGAGTTATTATGCGCGTTCCATCTTGATTAAAAGCAACCAAGAAAACTTGACTAGAGTGATTTAAAGTATACAAAGGTGAAGCGAACACAATAGGATTTCTAGGAGGAGGATTTCTAGGATCATATACATAAATAGTTTTACCATTTCTGAGCATTATTCGATCTCGTTTTTTGTTAACAATTACCCAATCGTGCTCTCGTTCTTGAGTATGTAATAATGTACTTATGTGTTTTCCCTCTAAAGGGAATATGCTTGAAGGGAATATGAGTCTTGGTACAAATAATGATCCCAAATTGGTACGTAAGTTAGGAGATAAATTAAGGATGGTAGCGGTATTTTCTTTTTTTTCCTGTTCTGTGCTCCCAGGGACACCTTTTTTGAGTAACTCCTGCTTACATAAATCGAATAATGATGGCACGTTGTCTTGAGCCGCAACCGCTGCCTTAGTTTCTTTCTGCTGATGTTCTCTGTCCGGACTTAAATCAGGGTCTTGATCCAGTGCCGCAGGAAACACCATTACAGGTGCCATAAGGGTGAGGAGGAGAAGGGAATAGCATTTAACCATGATTTAACTCCATTTAAAGAGATAGGGATTTATAACCTCATATAACTATTCTAATAGAATAATTCAGGGATGCAAGTGGTTCCAGCCTACGCTTATCCGGGCTTTCAAGCTCGGCAACCCTTCGACAAGCTCAGGACTAAAGGCGTATCCCACAAAGGGTTGCGTTTACTCCCGAGGCTCTCGAGGGATACCGGCGGACAAGGGGGTAGGGGCTCAAAGGGTAAGTTTTTTAAGGAGTTGGTATCCTTCGACAAGCTCAGGACGAACGGATTTAAAGATTTGAAGAGGGGATAACCATATGGCTACTTGTGCGTGGATGAGTGGGCTGCGATAAGATTCTTCAAGGCAATCAAGAATATGCGTGGATCTTCGTCTTTGAGCGCTTCATTTAAATATGCGGCGGCAAATTTTTCGTTTTTGAGTTCTTCAAGTAAATATTCTTGATAGTCAGCAAGTTTTTTATTTCTTTTCATAGTTATTCACATTAATTTTCGAAAGGTCCGCCAAAATCTTCTGGTTTTAGCCCTCTTTTATTAGCCAAAGCTCTGCCTTTTTTTACAAGAGCTTTAAATGATCGTATGGCTAAGTACTGTCGGATTTTTTCTTTGATTGATTGTGTAAGACTTGTTACATGATAATACATGAATCCTCGCCAGCTTCCTTGTCTTTTTGCAGCAGCATTAAAGATATATGGTATAACTGAGGATCGCCATTACATTTTTTTTTAAGTTCTTCGAGTTCTTCTGGAGTAGGATCTTGTTGAGTTTTAGGAACTTTTGGTTCTATGCGAGGTTTAGCAGCATAGCTTTTTCTTATCGCATTAATCGTTTCTCGAGGTGTAGGTATACAAAATTCATCTTCATTATATTTAAAAAATCCAGAAGCAATATTTTTTTCAATAATAGATAATGGGACCCACATTGCTGCTGATGGCAGACCTGGAAGTTCAGCAATCCTTTCGGTATTTGTAGCATCTTTAACACTTGTTACATTGAGACTAGCCACAACACATAGTTCATCAGCTTTTTGTTGTCCAAAACGGGTTGTAATTTCATCTCGATATGGCTTGATAAGTCCATCAAAGCTAACTGCTTTATCTGAAGGGCATAGTGTTACACGCCAGGTTGTTTTTAATGGCCCGACTGGCTTAACCTCTTTTCTCTTAACTTCTACTGCTTGTAGGTAATTTGTTAGTAAGAATGTGCTGCACATTATTAAATGTTTAAGCATAGACGTCCCTAAAAGTTACGGTTTTATTAATAGCATGATAGATTAACAGTTACCCTGTAATAATGCCATATCTAAATGCTCGTGCGCGCGCTTCGCATAGAGTGAGTGAGCGTTGCAGCTGGTTTACCTTGCTGTCAATAATATCCTCTTGTTCAGCAATTTTTAAAAATACTGGCATATCATTAGCAAGATCTTCTTTTACCAGCGCATAAAATTCGATGGGTAGGTCATGCGCAGTAACATCTAAAAAGTAGCAGTAGCGTTGAATGAGTGAGACGCACAGATCATTTAAATGATCTGGATCAGGTATTATGTTATATTCACCAAGCCTGAGGATATGATCAGATATTTTGCGCACGAGTTTCCAGGTATCAATAGTATCATTTGGACTCCAAATTAATTTGTTAAGCGCAATTTCTAAAAAGATGAGTGTTGTTGTACGTAGTTCTTCAATACTAATATCGCCAACATCAAATTGATTTGAATTGAGTGCATCAATAATTTCTTGTGACAAATCGTTAAAGAATAAGGTTGGGTTGCTCTTAAAATCAGTAAATTTTTCTAAAAAGCGCGCGTATAACAACGTGTTAATTTTGGTGCGGAATGCATCAAGTTCTTGGGCGCGTGATACCATAAAGTATGGTTCAAGGAGTGTAGGTAACTGTTCTAAGATGCCCGCGAATGCATAGGCGTTAACATAGGAGCTACGTTTTAGTCCGTTGCTAAACAATCGTAACACTGATTGTGCATAGGCGCGAGTTTGCTTACGGCTTAATAGTTGATGTACGTGGGAAAAATCATTAGGTAAAAAATCTTGTGCGTATTCAACTTCATTATACATGGAGCGTAAAAAATGGGAGATGCCCGATGCATTGGTAGTGATAGGGGTATAAAATTTGAGGAGTTTCTCTTGCGTACGGTCAGTGCTTTGATATGCTTGTGCGTTGTTAACAAATATAGTAAGACATATCAGTAACATAGGATAACACGTTTTAACATTCATAGTGAAAAAGCTCCTTAAGATAGGTGTTTTTTAACCTGATTGTATATCCTACCATGAAACAAATTTTTTATTCAAGAACAATACATGATAGCACAGGGTCTGTTTCTATCATAGCTGTAAAGGTTGCGCATGGCATTATATCTTTACCAGGCGTTTTCTAAAGACGGTAAAAAGGTTACGGGATACCTTGATGCATCGTCTGTGCAAGGTGTCAGAGATCAATTAGCAAAACAAGGATTATTTCCTACCGCTATTTTACTTGCGCCTACAGAAAACCGTCAATCTTGGTGGCAATGGCTTTCAACGCGTGGCATCTCTGTTAAAGATAAAATATTATTTACTCGCCAATTAGCGATTCTATTAAAATCGGGCGTACCTTTATTACAAGCAATTGAACTTTTGATTGAACAATTTACTGGCACTTTGCATACCGTTCTTATTCAAATAAAGGATAGCATTAAAGAAGGACAATCACTGGCAGATGCATTAAAACGTTATCCCAATATTTTCGATAGTATTTATGTACAACTGGTGCGTGCGGGTGAAGCAAGTGGCAAATTGGAAGTTATTTTGGATCGCTTAACCAGTTATTTAGAACGAAGAGAAGCATTAGCGCGCAAAATCAAAGATGCGACTCGAGAACCAATCATACAGCTTATTGTTGCGGGTATTGTTGTCAGCGGTCTACTTACCTATGTAATTCCACAAATGGCAGAAAATTTTGCTTCTTCAGGAAAAGAGCTGCCAGTATCTACACAGCTTTTGCTGAGCATTTCAGGTTTTATTACGGGACATTATATTATTCTTATTGGACTTATAATTATTTCAGTACTCAGTTTTAGATATTGGAAATCGACGCCATCGGGTCAGCTGACCATTGATCGCATTAGATTGCGTTTACCCATCATTGGCTATTTCACTCGAACCAATGCAGTGATACAGTTCAGTTACACCTTAGGCATGCTCATTGAAGGTGGGGTTAATTTGGCAGAAGCATTAGATATTGTGTGTAACATTATAGATAATCGTGTACTTGCAGATGCACTGCGTGAAGCACGGGATAAAATTATAAAACAAGGTAAAATTACCCAATATTTAAAACAAACAAATATGTTTCCTCCTATGGCGACTTATTTAATTGGTACCGGTGAAGAAAGTGGACAGTTGGATACGATGTTATTAACCGTGGCACGAACGTATGAGGAGGATTTAGCTGAAGCAGCCGATGGGCTTACGGCAAAATTAGGTCCGCTATTATTAATAGTAATGGCAGTTATTGTTGGATTTATTATTATATCAATCGCGGTGCCTATGGTTCAGCAAGGTGATATCGCGGGTTTATAAAGAGGATATTATGAAACATACACAGAGTGGTTTTACACTTATAGAAATCTTGATCGTGTTTGCGATTTTGGCCATTCTTGCAGCAACAGTTGGGCCATATTTGATGGGAGCTGTACAAAAAAGCCGTATTTCTACTGCCAAAACATCATTACGCACGTTACACGGGCAAATCGATTTATTTAATGCCGATACGGGTGCGTATCCTGAATCATTAAAAGATTTAGTACGCAGACCGGTAAATGAAGAGCTTGCCAAAAATTGGGTTGTTGCATACATCAAAGATGAAAAAAGTTTAAATGATCCGTGGGGCAATAAATATCAGTATCAGTTAACACCTGATCAAGAACATCCGTATGAACTTTACTCCTATGGACCAAAAGGTAAGAGTGCGCCAAAGGCGGAGAGAATTAGTGTTTGGAATCTCTAAAGCTGGATTTACGTTGATTGAAATACTGGTTGTCATAGTCATTATTATGATTGTGGCAACCGTTGTTGTTCCTAATCTCTGGCAACGTAAGCCTTACTATGAACGTCAACAGTGTGTGCGCAATCTTAATGCACTTTCAAACATGGCGTGGCAAAAGGCGATAACCACACATAAAATACATAAAGTTCATTTTGATCTCGGCCGACGCAAGGTGTTTTTGCAGGTTGAATCTGATGATCGGGATGATAAAGGTGAACCATTGTTTGTGCCAGTTAAAGGAGCGTACACGGTGACCTCATTTTCGTGGCCCAAAAATCTTGATGTACGTAATTTTTACATCGAAGGTTTTGATGAAATAGGCAAATATACAAGCGGGCAAGCACATGAAGTCTGGTATTTTGTCTATCCTGAAGGACGCGCACAGCCGGTTGTTATTAATATGATCGATACCAAAGATCGCTTTGCAGGAAAACCGCGGCAGATAGGTCTAGTGTTAAATCCATTTTCGGCGCTGTTTAAAGAATATGATACGTTTCAACACTAAGTATAGTGGCTTCACCTTAATTGAGACACTCGTAGCATTGGCTATTATGGCTACGGTGCTTACACCTATTTTTATCGCCCAAGGAAGCATGGTGTACCATGTCTCACGCTTAACCCGTTATGTGCAACGTATGATATATGCGGATCTTTTTTTACAAGAATCAGCAATTACTGCATTAAAAGAAACAAAAGATGTGCATCTTGAGAAACAGATGCCATTTCCTCAAACACAGATGGTTTTTGACGCTAAAAAAGTCTCTGATGATTCACCACTCAAAAAATATCCTGATTTGTATGTGCAGCGGGTAACGTTAACCTGGCATGAAGATAAAATTAAGCGCACTGATGCGTTAGTTACGTTTTTGTATAAGCCAGAGAAACCAAAACAAGAGAAAAAACCCTCTACACCACCAGCAACAAAACAGGTGCCAAAATGAAAAGCCCGGGATTTATGTTGCTTGAGCTGTTAGTTTCAATGCTTATTTCTTCTATGCTCGCCATAGCGCTTTTTGCTGCTTTTGGACAAACCAATCGAGCAGTGCAAACGATTGATAGAATGGTTGATGTTTCGTACAAAGAAACAGTTGCGATACATCAACTAACAAAAGATATTTCAGGTGCGTTTATTCCTACACAAGGACGGAAGAAAAAATCTTCAGCTGGGACCAAAGAGGATGAAAAAGTTAAAAAAGAAGCGCAATCAAAACTTCCCGAAGCAAAAAAAGAAAAAAAACGTCTGACCAAAATTTTTTACGGCACCACAAAAGATGAACAATTAAACGTGCTCACCTGTATCACCAATAACAGTACATTAGAATATCCGCTTGGCGTTGTGCGCGTAGCGTATCGCTTAGTGCCCGAATCACCATTTAATCCTAAAAAACCGTCATATGTGTTAATGCGCCAAGAATCAGGATCCAAGCTGGATTTCAATGATTTCAATTCTGAACAAAAAGAAGGTGGTGTGCGTGCGTATGCATTGATCGGGAATGTAAAAAAGTTAAGTGTGGCGTATACAGCAGCTATTAATAAAGAGCTCAAAGAGAAAAAAGAACAACCCACCTCGGCTAAAGCGAACACAGCAGAGGGCGCGTCTATTGAACGAGAATACAAAGTGCTTAACGAATGGGTAATGGAAGAGGAACAAGAAAAGCAGTACAAAGAGTACACAAAAATTCCGTATGCCGTTGATATTGATTGTGTGCTTTGGGATGATCGCAAAGAACGTGAACACAAAGTCAGTTTCAAAATTATGGTGCTTAATGAAGCAGTTGAATATGAACAAGAGAAACAGCAGACTTCAATAACACCGCAACAGCCGCAGCAAACACAGCAACCTGGAGCCCCCGGAACTCAAGGTGGTGGAAAGCGCCAAACAACGTATAATGCGAGAGGCAGCGCTCTTGATCGTACACCTTCAGCAATTAGAACTTATGTTGGGAATATTCGTGGAGGAACGTCATGAAGCGCATAGTTCCTGCATACATCATGATAGTAACGTTAATGATTATTTCGGTTTCAGTGGTGTTGGTTACGTATCTTACGCATAAAAGCAGAGTTTATTTCCCGTATGCACATATGGTTGTTGATCGCTATCAAGCACGTGCACTTGCATTTGGTGGTGTTCAAATTGCAATGAGTCAGTTAGCTGCCGCAGCTACGCCTAAGAAAAAAGAAACTTCTGCGCAACAGCAAGCTGATAAAACGAAAGCAGCAAGCTCACCAGCTACATCGCAAGATGCCGTTGCAAAAGATTTATTAAGCGCATTGCTGCCCATAAAAAATCGTTGGCAAACAATCACATTAACAAAAGAGCGCGAGGGTATTAACGCGCAATTAAAGCTCTGCATCGTATGTGAGGACGGAAAAATTAATATTAATAAGATGTACGATTTTGAAAAACGTAAATTTGTTGGTGAAGGCAATGCACAAGGTGATTACAAAAAGATCATGCAGGAGCTGTTTACGCGTATAGAAAAGAAATTACATGCAAAAGATTTATTTGTTGGATTTGAAAAATTTTTGAAAGACAGGCAGTATATGGTGAACGATGCTTCTGAGCTGTGGCTTATTAAAGCTTTTAAAGAAGCTTTTAAAAAGGATCGAGTATGGTATCAACCGCCACTAGCAGAATCATCGCAAAAAAAGGAGCAGCGCACGTTATATTTAACTGATATTTTTACCGTATGGTCGGCAAAGGAACAACTACAACCGTGGTTACTATCCGATTCATTGTGCGCCTTATTTGATTTAAAACGAGCAGAAAGTAATGAAATGAGTAAAGAACGTATATCTGAATTAGTAAAAAATTTTAAACGCGTAGCGCAGTGGCCAGCAGACTGGAAGCAGCAATTAAAACCGCTCTACGACAAAGATAGTAATGCATTGCCGCAAACTATTATGGCTATGCTTAATCCAACATTTGAACCAACGACATTCTCTGTGCTATCTTATGCGAGCGTTGGCAAAATAACACAAACATTATTAGCAATAATTGAGCTTAAACCAGCATCTGAAGATGCTCAGCGTGGTGTTGTCGTAACAATGAAAAAAGTGTATTGGCTGTGATATGAATCATGCTAAAATAATGCGCTTCCTCCTACGTTTATCCGGGCGCTCAGCTCGGCAAACTTCGGCGGACAAGGTGCGCGCAGCAAGGGGACGACGTTGCAAGGTAAATTAGAAACACGTGTAGGCTTATTTGTTTTAGCCGCGCTTGCCATATTCTGTTACATGGGTTTTCAAATTGGAGCATTCCGGTTTGATCGATCAAACTATGCAAACTACACCATGTACTTTAATGATATCTCAGGATTAACGCGCAAAGCTGAAGTAAAAATTGCGGGTGTAAAAGTTGGTTGGGTTGAAAAAATTGAGCTCATCAGCGATCACCAGATGAAAGCAAAAGCGGACGTGATGGTAAGCAAGCATTATACGCTCTATAACAATGCACATGCGGTCGTACGTCAAGAAGGGTTGTTAGGACCAAAATACCTTGAAATAGCACCTGGTGATCCAATGTTACCAAAGCTTGCGTATGGAGATACCTTAAATAAACCAGGTGTGGCGCCCGTATCAGTTGATGATTTACTGCATAAGTTTAAAAATATCTCAACCAACGTTGAGGAAATTACCGATTCACTCAAAGATGTCATGGGTGGAGAGTCAGGCAAAGAACAACTCAAATCTATTATTAATAATTTAAATTACACTGCTGAGCATATGGCATCATTCTCTGAAGTACTTGATCGTTCATTTGCAAAAAATAGTGATGGTATCGATGCCATTTTAAGTCTTGGTACTGATATCAGACGGGTCACTGATAAATTAGAAAATGATATTTTACCGTCAGTAAAAACAAGCATTGAAAGAATTTCTGAATCATTTGATCGTGATTTTGACCGTGTTGCTACTACTTTAACAGCAACTGCTTCAGCACTTGAAGAAGCGTCACTGCAAGCACGTGAAGGATTCTCAAGTATCGGTGCTGTTGCACATAAGATTGATGAAGGAAAAGGTCTCATTGGTAAGTTGGTCAACGATGATGAAACGTACAAAGACTTAAAAGTTGCGGTGTCTGGTCTTAAGAGCTACTTCTCAAGTGTCGATAAACTCCAAGTAGTGCTTGACGGCCATAGTGAGTTTATGGGTAAGGTGGCAGAAAACTATACGCGTAACGATCAGAAATTCTATCTTGATGTGCGTATCCATCCTGATGAAGACTATTTCTATATGGTTGGTGTGGTATCATCACTTAAGGGTTGGGCAGAGCGTTATAAAGTACAAAAGAGCTACACCCTTGTTGGTACTGCTGGTGATGAGCGACCAATTGATGCATCAGTATTAGACCTTGATGACAAAACAAAGTTGCAAGATGTATACACACAACAGCGCGATCTCTTTATTCGTAACACACTCAAACTTGATGCACAGATTGGTAAAATATTTAAAGATATAGCATTACGCTTTGGACTCTTTGAAGGTTCTGGTGGTATGGGTATAGACTTTGATATTCCTGTACGCTCAGAGCGATTCCGTTGGGTTACCAGCTTTGAAATCTTTGATTGGGCTGGTTGGAACCGTAGAGACGACGAACGTCCGCACTTGAAATGGATTAACCGTATGTATGTGATGAACAATATCTATGTCACCTTTGGTGCAGATGATTTTGTGAGCCGTAACAACGCAAACGCGTTCTTTGGTATGGGTCTCCGCTTTGGCGATGATAATGCTAAGTATCTCATGCAAAGTGCTGGTGGTGGTCTTGGCGCTGCTGGTGTTCCTGGTTATTACTATGTGGTGACGTAATGAATACATTCTGCGATTTTTTAATAACTGAATGGCTATGGTCTGTTACCTGGGGCTTCTATCATATTCTCTTCTTACTCCTCTTCATGGTCATGCTTCTAAAAAGAGTAGGGCGTATGTCATGGATCCCAACCCTGGTGAATGCAGTTGGTTCCATTATCTTTGCCTGGTTTATATATGGGTTTATCATAGCCTGGTTGGTCCCTGATACGCAGATTGATTATACAATTGCCCAGGAGCGGATTCAGGTCCCAAGCTCCTGGTGGGCAAGTATGTACCTGGGCTTTATCTATGCAGTTCTTCAAATACTCTTTTTTATGCTCCTTTCCCTGGTTTATACCTCCAATAGGGCTCGGCTTATCGTTATCGTGGCCGTAAGTAACTTCTTGGCTGCAGTCATTGCTTACCTACTCGCGCCAACCCTATAAATCGTCCGATATATCGATTTAGCCGACCGGTTGTTAAATACCCATAACCTGCTAACCTGAAAATAGATGGTTTAAGATCCAAAGTATGGGGGTATTTAATGAACATCCGTTTCACTACATTTCTTATTACGCTCTGCATGCTCCTAGGAGCATCATCTACGCATGCTGTTTTTTACAAGCTTGAAGAATGGGACAAAGACGCTGCTGATGGTAAAGATATAGTTATTTGTTTATCTGATATGCATGGTGATTATGAAAATCAAAAAATAACTGATAAGCAGCGAGAAGATATTATTGTTGCAGCACAAGATAGACAAGCAACGCTTATAGTGGAAGATCTATATGAATGTTCGGGTGTATTACGAGAATCAGTTGAAGCAAGTAATGCACAGGAAGAACCCCTTAAAAGACAAATGCGAGAGAGATCAGGCAATTCTTGTATACCTATATCACCATTAATGGGTATAACTAAGGCATGCAACAATAGAAGTATTAAATGTATTAATGTTGAGTTTCGCCATTATTTATCTCCAGATATTTGTTATGGAGAAGTATTGTTAAGGGGAAAAAACGGTCAGGATCAAACGATGTTAAAGCCTGCTGAACGGATTGAACCGACACAGGGGCCATACCCACGTCTTAAAGAAGTGATTACTGAATTAAGAGGCGTATTGACTGAAGTTAGTAGCTATAACGATGCAAAACTAAAAGATTATTATGCTTCAACTTTATCAGCAGATGATATGAATATTCTTAATCATATACTTAGTACGATAGAATATAATATTGCACAAGATGGAAAAAAGAATGTGATGTGTTATGAAAAAACTTTTTCACATGTGACAAGAAGAATTTTGGAAGAAGAATTAAAAAATAATGCGTCTGATGTTGCTAGGAATCTAGATAAATCTTATGATGCATTAAGTAATGTATTAGAGTGTCGTATAGCCCATCATATAGCTAATAGCAAAGCTAAGGTTATTTTTGTATGTGCTGGCGCAGTCCATATCAAAAAGATTTCTCAAGTGTTAAAACGACTTGGTTATAAGGCTTCTAAAACAAAGGGAGTTGAAGTTTCTCCGAAACAATATCTAGAAGATCGTGTTCGAGAACAACTAAAAAATACCATTGATATTGCCGACTATTTTAGGGATAAACAACCACGACCAGTACTGCAACAACCAAAGCGCTTTTCATACTGGCGCATTTTTGCAGCAGTAGCAGTGGTTGCTACTCTTTCATATCTTGGCTATCAATACTGGCGTCAGCCCGGCGTAGCTTGCCGAGCTTGAAGGCCCGGATAAGCGTAGACGGGCACAAGCGTATATTTTCTTATTAACTCCGCGCTATACCAACCACCCCACACGCAACTCGTTTGCCTGCATTTCCCGTCGGCTGCGTTTTTCCATCATCTGCTTTTTCATGAATAATCACTGAACGTCCAATAATACTCTGTGGCCCGTTTAACGTTATAACCGTATCTATGACATCCAGACGAGCGTTACCCAGTTCATCAGCTTTAATGTTTCCTAAATCACCAACATGTCGCTCTTTATTTTCCCGTGCTCCGTGACGTGTATGTGTTGGATTAAAATGATCACCGGCGCATACTGCATCATCACAATTACATGCACCCCACTCATGGATATGAAATCCATGTTCACCAGGTGTTAGATTATGAATATCAGCAACAATGCGTATGCCACGTGACTCTTTGGTAAAGGTTACTACACCATCAACGCTGTTCCCTTTGGTTGGATTAATAAGGGCAACCGCTTTTTTTGCTGGCGTGTAAAAGGGTGCATGATAATAAAAGATGCTGCCAACACTCAGTCCAACTGTTAGAGAAATGATAGCAACGACAACCGCTTTCATACGAGTTCCTTTAATTACCAAGAATTACATACACTGGCGCATGGTCGCTGATGGCTACAGCAGGATCCCATCCTTTAGCTTGTACCGTTGGCGTGTTTCCAAAAGCTTTTTCTCTTTCTATTTGGTATTCAAGTATCTTGAGTGTAGGAGGAAGGAAGATGTGATCAATAAGTTGTATGTGATCGCGTACGGTAGAACTTTCCCACGGATTTACCCATCCACCAAGACCAATGATGCACATTCTGAATGTATGTTGAGTGAATTCACAGAGTCCCGAGTTTAATACAACATTTTGGTGCTTTGTATCATTAGGAGGTAAATCGATTCCCCAACCAAATGCCCAAACCGGATCTTTTGTTGAATTCTTATCTACGGTACGGAGTAGTTGTCCATTTGGCCCGCGTACGATTATTTTTGCGCCTATTTCATCCATTATTAAATGTTCTTCAATTCCATATTTCTTTATTAATAAATTTGTTACCTCATTATACGATATATTAACGCCATTATCTTGGAATGCTTGAGTCATGTATCCTGTACGATCAACTAAGCGTCGCGGTTCTCGTTGCTGTGGTGGTTGACCATAAAGATTGCAGATCCACTGACAATCTTTGCTGAGTGTTGATCCCTTTGGAATAGGAGGGCATGAAGGACAATCTTTTTGCTTGGCAGGATTACAACATGGTGAGCAGGTACACAATTTCTTACAATCATCTTCCCAAGGATTACAGCATGGTGAACAGCGATCGACCCACTCATTCTTGAGAACAACAGGGTCATTAAAGTCACCACATACAACAAATGTAGGATTTGGAATGTTCCATTCTTTAACAAGCTTGCTCATTAATTTACCAAGCTCACGAAGTTGATTTCTACGTATAGTTACATAGGGAATGTCAGTCCACGATTGTAAGTGAGTTGTAGCAAGCAATACGTTGTTACTCTTGCGGTCTTTAAACCAAACAATAAGTGCGCCTTTATTCGCTATTTTTTCGTCACCTGCTTTGTCACCATAGGTTAAATAACCTTGTTTAATAAGAGGAAATTTTGACACTATGAGTAATCCGCTGTCTACTTTGAACGGGTTAAGTGCTTCTGCTGCGCTTGCCACATCTGATGGATGAGTAAACAAAGTTTTGATGGTGTTTCCCACTGCTTGTAGTTCTTCATTAGCCTGTTCTTTAGTGCTGAAAGGTTCAAAGTAGTTGTATGGATATTTATCTTTTAATGAAGCGACCATTTGGTCTTTATTATCGTTTTTCCATAACTCTTGGAAGCAGGCCACATCAGGATGTACTTGTTTAACTACTTGAGCTTGATTAGATATACGAGTACCAACATCCTGCAGCACGCCTTCTTGTAAATTTATTCCCTCTGATTTATCAACTGTTGCACGCCCTTGAGTAAAAAAATTTTTGAGCGCAGATTTAGTTTCCGCACCTGTTTTTGATCCTTCTTTTAATGCATTGGTGTAATCAGATGGAAATGCATAACAGTTCCACGTCATAAGGGTGAACCGTATATTTTCGTGCTTTGATGCTTCTTGGTTTGCGAGTGCAATAACTGATGCAGGTTGTGCGTTATATTCATTAATTAATGTTTCATAGGCTGTTTTTGCTTGATTATACTCATCATGGCTTTGATTTTTTTGTTGGTTATAGCTGCCACTATACTTGGTGGGGTTACCATCATATACAAGGCTTCCCTCAGCGCAGCTATATTGGGGACCACGGAATGGCCCTGTACCGTCACGAGGAGTAACATTAGTTACAGCAAATTCACATTGGGTATAATTCCCATCAGGGGATGTTTTACGAACTTTAGTAACGCCATCAGCAGTTGTAGCTAACCGTTCAACGGTGGTCATACTCCCTCTACCAAAGGGTAGGAACTGATTTAAAGGGCGAGCTTCAGTGGTAGCATGCTTGGGAACCTGATATTTTTTATCAAGTGCTGGAAGTCCCCCGGCATGAGATTCGTGGCATGTAATAATGCTGAGTATAAGAAATAGAATGGAACATAAAGACATGAATATAACCTCCCTTTAGATTTTTTCCTTATTACCTCTAGAGGAGCATAAAAACCAGGACAAAGGCAATAGTTTTGCTGTCGCTTTACAAAATGAGCTCAAAGTAAATTTTATACAATATTATAT
>JBIOKB010000005.1:0-37402 GCA_044451405.1 Candidatus Babeliales bacterium | reverse complement strand
ATCTTAAGGACATCAAGTAACTTTTTATATATAGAATGGATTGTTGTATTGTTGATGGCTGTTGTATTTTTTTCATGGTTTAACTTCTCTATTCCCCTGCAACTCTATCTTGTATTATTTACTGCCCTGTGCACGTACCAATTATTAGTTATCGGCGGAGAAATGGGCATGGCTCCAGTGGGTCGCTTTGCCACGTTTGTCATGATGCCAGCGCTTTTTATTTTTAAGCCAAATTATGAACAATTAACGATTATTTCTACTTTTGTTGAAGTGTGTGGTGGTGTTGCTGTTGATATATTATTTGGTAGAAAGCTAGCGCATTTAGCGGGCATAGAATCGAAGAAAGTGAAAGCATTTCAGTGGTTTGGGCTTATTATAAGCTCATTAGTAGTAGGTATTATTTTCTGGATTTTAATTACTAAGTTTGGTCTCGGCTCTACAGGCCTTATAGCGCAGCGCAGTCAAACGCGAGCGCTTACGATTCAATTCCAAAATTTTGATTTTTACGCAATGGTTTTAGGAGCGCTCTACGGCTCACTGCTGAAAGAATTTAAAGTAAGCCCTATCATGGTACTTGGTGGCATTCTTATGTCTATGGATTCGGTAATTCTTTTAATTCTTGGCGGATTAGTTGCAACGCTTATGCGCGATGCAAAAGAGTATCAGGTATTTTGGTCTGGTGTATTTGCGGTTAATTCGATAGTAATGATTATTACCGCCTTGTGGAGATAAATAATTGAGGCCAATCATGAACGATTGGCCTTTTAGTTTTGTAGCATTAAACGCTTTTTGTGCTTTTCTTTTGAGTGCTTAACATCGCTTGAGTAAATTCAGCAGAACTACGCTTCTTTTCTTCCGATTCTTTGTATGCTCTTACTTCTCGCTCTTTTTGCTTTCTAAGATCTTGTTTCTTAAGATTATGGCGATGAGCGCCACGTTCTTTTGGATTATAATCACTCGCGTACATACAGCTTGTTGCAAGAATGAGAAGAATGAGAGAAAAAGATGTTTTCATGGGATCCTCTAAAAATAAAAAACAATATGATAATTATTCACTATTTTATAGTATCTACAAAAGTATCTGAAGTTTTTTAAGTGCGCGTACTAATTGGCGCGGATTTCTGTAATGAATACCGATAATGCCCAGTTTTTGTGCAGCGATAATATTCTTTTTTTTATTATCGATAAAAATAACCTGCTTGCCCGCTGGAACATGGGTAGACAAATAGCGGGTAAATATCCAGGAATGGGGTTTGCCATATTTATCAGATGATTGGGTGCTTTGTACCGCATCAAAATGGGTAAACATCGTGGTGTGTATCTTGGTAAGTTCATCAAAAATAGTAGCATCGATATTAGATAAGATATGTAACTCAAATCCCCGCTGCTTCATCTGATTTACTAAATTAAGTACCGTATTATTTGGTTTTTGTGCGTTAGCAATGCGCTTGAGTAATGGTATGTAGGTGGCGAGTTCTGGTTTTGCTTGTGTTAATTGTTGTACATAGTGCCCTGCTACGGCATGGTTATGCCAGAGACGGATAAGCATTTTAATGATGGAAGGAGAACGAAGATAGGAAAGTATACGAATAACGTGCTTGCTGTTAAAAATGAGTGAGAGTGCACGCGGATAATCGGTAGTGCACAGCACCCCATGAATATCAAACGTGATGATGGTGTTATCTGGTGTGTAACGTTTCATAGCGTGGTACTTCCTGCAAGAGATTATCTAAATCAATTTCATGGTACCCATTAATGATCATGTTAGCTTCTTGAAGTAATTCTGGACGTTTTGATGTATTAATTCCTATGCAGAACATGCCTGCTGCACGGGCAGCTTTAATGCCTCCCGCTGAATCTTCAATAGCAATACAGTCTTGGGGATCAACACCAAGCTGTTGTGCTGCATGGAGGTAAATAGCTGGATGAGGTTTGCCTACGAAATTAACACTCGTGATATTGTACATGTGTGTACCAAAAAGAGCCTGTAAGTTAAGCCGTTCATTGGTTACCTGTACTGTTTGATCATCAGCATTAGTAGCAAGACCTATTTTAAGGTTTAAATCGCATACTTTTTTATGGAAATCTAAAAATCCATTAATAAATCGTACGTGGGTAGCATACAATTCACAGGCACGTTTGCTTTTTTCTGCAACTAACGCATGTATTTCATCAGAAAGGAGGGTGAGTTCTTTAATGATTGCGCAGCTTTGATTAAGTGCAATACCATGGGTGCGAATTTCAAGTTCATGCTCAAGTTCAGGGGTTAGGGTAACGCCACGGGATGTAATAAGATCGGTACGTGCTTGTCTCCAAATATGTTCCGTATCAATGATGGTACCATCCATATCAAAAATAATTGCTTTATATTTCATCTTTTTTTTCCTTTGTTAGACTAGGATGTACTATAGTTGGTAGGAAGTACATCCGGATGTGCGCTCAGCACATCTTTTTTAAGAGGTTTTTATGGTATATCGTCCCTTTATTAAAGCAGCTACTTGCGCAACCACTGCTTTTATCGTAATAAAATTGGCAACTCTTTTTAAAGTAAGTTTCATTGTCGGGTCATGTATGGCCTTTTTTTCAGGAACTTCACTAGCAGTACCCCTGCTGGGTGCTTTTACGGGATTCGGGAGCGTTATTACTGCGGTATTTACCTGTATGATAGGGCACTGGGCAATGATAGGAATTCCTTCAGTTCATTACCTAGCATATCATATTCCCGGTCTTTTTGCATCTGCTGCCTGGGCGTATCCTACGAGTAAAAGTATTCGTTTACTACTACCCTTGCTGTGCATGATGCTCTTTATAGCACATCCGGTAGGTATGTATGCATTTCCCTATGCACTCTATTGGCTGATTCCTATCACCTGTTACCTCAGTAAATCTTCCTCACTATTTGCTCAAGCACTGAGCAGTACCTTTATTGCACATGCAGTTGGTTCAGTTATATGGTTATATACGATGCCTATGACCTCTGCTGCTTGGTTGGCACTTATTCCGGTGGTAGCTGTTGAACGGTTGTGTTTTGCCCTTGGGATGGTGATACTCTACCAGGTAGTATGGTATGGTATTGGATATCGTAAAAAAATGGGTAGCAGCTATTCTAAAGGTTTCCAAACCTCGCTTTAATTCAGGCATTAAAAACTATGATCAAACATCTTGCATGCATCATGGATGGCAATCGTCGGTGGGCAAAAAAACAGGGACTTGCAGCAGCCTATGGGCATCGGCAGGGTGTAGAGGCGGTCAAACGTGCCGTCGATTTTTGTTTAAAAAAACATATTTCACATCTTTCGCTCTATACATTTTCCATAGAAAACCATCAGCGCTCTCATCAAGAAAAGAACTATCTTTTTGAACTCATGATTAGTGAAGCAACCAAGGGTATAGAAGAATTTATTGCTCATAATATCAACGTCCGCTTTGTTGGTGATCGTACTCTATTTCCTGCGCATTTAATCCCGTTATGTGAAGATATTGAACGTCAAACAGCTGCAGGAACAGCATTGCAATTTAATATTTTATTTTATTATGGTGGCCGCCAAGAAATTATAAGGGGCATCAAAGATATTGTACGCCAGGCATGCGCAGGTGAATTAACGGAGGATGATATTACCGAACAACTGGTAACCCATCATTTGTGGATGGGTGATGTTCCTGAACCCGATCTTATTATTCGTACCGGTGGATTTAAGCGGCTGAGTAATTTTTTATTATATCAAGCTGCCTATAGTGAATTGTATTTTCTTGATTGTTTGTGGCCTGAGATAACAACAGACCATTTAGAAGAAGCGTTTTCTTATTTTACTGCAGGTAAACGGAATTTTGGCACATGAAAGTAACAGTACTTGGTGATGGCGCGTGGGGCACTGCAATTGCGCGATTATTAGCTGAAAAAGGGTATCAAGTTACCCTCTGGTGTCATAATGAGGAAGTCGCTAACGCCATTTGTACGACAGGATATAACGCGCTCTATTTTCCCCATTTTTTATGTGATGGTATTCAGGTGACAACATCATTAGAGCAGGCGCTTGCCAATGTTACCTGGATTTTTCAAGCAATTCCCGTTGCACATATGCGATCAGTTCTTGAAAAAGCAAAGCCTTATTATAGAGCCGAACAGATCTGGGTAATGCTCAGCAAGGGTATTGAAAAAGAGACGCAGCTTCTTCCGAGTTTTATTATGAATAGCGTATTTGAACACCAGGTATTAACCGTTGTGGTTTCAGGTCCTAGTTATGCACATGATCTTGCCCAGAAAAAACCTACCGGTGTTGTTGTTGCTGCAACAAATCATGCATTAGCGCACACCTGTGCACAGATGCTGGCAACAGACTATGTATGCACCCAGATCTCATCAGATGTTACCGGTGTTCAGCTGTGTGCTGCACTTAAAAATGTTATAGCGCTTGGTATGGGCATGCTTGATGGTGCGGGGTATACCGATAATACCAAAGCATTGCTGTTAACGCGTGGATTGTATGAAATAGAGTTGTTGGTAAAAAAAATGGGGGGCACGAGTAAGACGATATATGGTCTTGCGGGTGTTGGCGATTTGGTGCTTACATCCATGGGATCATTGAGTAAAAATGTAAGCGTGGGTAAACAATTTGGCAGCGGCCAAGATCGTGAAGCTATTGTGAGCAGCAAAAATGGCGTGATGCCTGAAGGGATTAACACGGTACAATCTCTGTATCAATTAGCACGTGAACATCGTGTAGAGGTGCCCATGTGTGATGCGATACATGATGTTGTTATGAAGGGCGCATCAGTTGCAGATCTTATTCAAGTACTTATGGCATGATAATTTCAGGGTGTTTCTCGTCGCATGTAGTAGGTGTACCTGAAAAATTCTTCTTAAAATCGTTTTCAGCCTGCTCGGCATCCGTAAATACTGCACCATCAATGCCGGCTTTGCGAGCACCGGCTACATTTTTAGTGCGATCATCCCAGAAGAATGTGTGCGGCTTAGTAGGTTTCGGTCTTTTTGCTAGATAATCGTTGTAGTAATCAACGTCCGGTTTTTGTAATGCTTTAGTGTCTCCGTGTGCTGGCGTGCCGACATAAATAAAGTCAAAATTTTTAAAGAACTCAGGGTACATTTTTATATACGTATCCATTCCCTCTTGAAACTGATTGGTTGCAATATGCAACTCATAGCCTTCTTTTTTACGCGCTTCAATAAATTCTGTCATGCCTGGCATAATGACGCGAGCAAGTAACATGTTTCTAATGGCATTGGCGGTGTCCTTGTAACCGGCATCTTCACACACTTTAATGAATTCAGAAGCGGATGCACCCCTGCAGTATAATGGTAGGAGCTTATGCCCTATGGGAAGACTGTACAATAAAGTGCCCATATGCTCCCATAAAAAATCTTTGACGCTCATGGTACGGCGTACGAGCACTTCATCAACGTCAAAAAGTTGAATTGTGTTTTGAGGAGTGTAGGGTTCATGGGCTGGTTGTGCTGCATAGTTAATAAGGGAGGTAAGGGCAAGTAAGCAGAGTACCAGGAAAGAGAGTTTAGTGCGGTTCATGAGATCTCCATTTAGGGGGATACGTTATATAGATTAACCTAGCAAGATAGGCATTTATTGTAAAGAACCCCTATAAAATAGGGCTTTCTACCGCTCTTCAACTTGCAAGTGAATATGCAGGGGAGCGGTGCTATTACGGGCGACTAACGACCCTGCCATAGGGCGTTGATCGGTGATTCTGCATGCAGACGAGCAAATATGCCCATCAGGTACTGCAGGCTGGTGAATCAGCTGGGGAACCATCTCATGACTCGTTAAAAAATCAGCAACTTCAGGGACAGGGCGTCCAATAAAGCTGGGCATGATAATAGGTTTGCGATTAGGGGCAGCTATATAGACTACCAGCGGCTCTTTATCAATAACGGTACCCGGTGCAGGCCATTGGGCAAAACAGGTATTGCTCGGGTAATTGCTTTCGAGGCTATGCAACTTATATTTAAAATTGCGCTCATGCGCTATCTTTTCAATGTCTTGCGCAGAACAGCCAATAAAACGAGGAATTATGGTTGGTTGAGGTGTGGTTGAGACGACTAAAAAAATTGATTGTTGCGGTTTTATGGAGCTTCCGCCTGTAGGATTTTGACTTATGATGGTTCCAGCAGGAAGATCAGCATCTTCCTTTTCAGCAAGAATGCGTATGTTTAAATTATGATCAGATAAAAGCCGTACTGCTTGAGCAACAGGCATACCAACAACTACGGGTGTTTGTATGATTTTGTTGGTATAGAGGGTACTCATCAGGTAGTACCCGCCTACAAAACTAACAAAGGGAATAATCCAAAGATACTGTCGACTATTTTTCACGCGGTGTTCCAATGTAGGTATAGATGATACAGGCCACTCATAAGCCGGATTCTGTCATCATAGATTTTATGATGTGGCAACCATTTATCTAAGCAACGTACCCGTACGTTTAAAACGGAACAAACAACCGAACGTACTGTTTGTCTTGCTCCAGGTAGGGTTTGCCCCGTATTACGATTGCTCGTACTACGCGTGCGCTCTTACCGCACGTTTTCACCCTTACCCAATAACTTGCCAAAGCAAGTATTGGGTGGTTATTTTCTGTGGCACTTTCCATGGGCTTACGCCCCCCATACATGAGTGAACCTCTCATATGGTACCTTGTTTGTTAGGAGTCCGGACTTTCCTCTTGCTTAAGGCAAGCGATTGCCTGAGTGACCTGTATATTTGTCAATGACTAACCAACTATCCATGAGATGGTGGTTAATACACATAAGGTAGCAAAAATTTTGGTCAATATATAGGTGGGAGTGCTTAAAAGGCCTAAAATACAGGGTTCTATATACAGGCATATGGTCCCGAGTGCGATGAGCAGCAATAGGTAACGCTGCGCATATGACTCATACCAACTCCTGCGCATATAGGCCGCTAACAGCGTGAGGGGTAGTATATATATAAGAGCTACCCAGCAATTACTGTAATAAAAGAAAGATTCAAGAAATAACAGGAGGGTAAGAAAGAGCCAGAGCATCCATGAAGGGAATCGCATCAGAGATATAATAAAAATACACAGGACTCCATAGATGAGTTGCTTGTGAAAGAAAGCACAGCATGCAATATCAAGGAGGAGTAATAGAATGCCGCATATATACGGATAAAAAAACTTGGTGATCGCTTTCATAATCGCTCAACTGTATAATTTTAAAATGGTTCTAGTGTATAGTGTCGCTTGTTTGCCATCAAGGGAAAGTTGTGTAAGGGAGTGTGTTCATGAAGAAAAAAATAATGGTGCTCATAAGTATGTTCATGATGGTGCAGGTGTGTTTTGCTGATCAAGTCAGCACACCAAGGGAGGAAACCTTTGCCGGATTTCCGGGTGAACCAACAGAATCTTTTTATTATGTGCGTACCTATCCCTATACAACGTTGTTAATTATTACTGCTGCAGTAAGTGGCATACTCTATTATCATCGCAGTAATTTTAGAAAACGCATTCGCCAGCTCCTGTATCTTACAGAAGAAAATACAACTACTGATACTGTAACTACATAATAAAAAAGCCTGCAGTTTTAAGCAGGCTTTTAATAGTTGTATGAATTGTTGTTATTAACGCGGTAAAGATCTAAACCACTGATCAAGTTCTGCAAGTTTTTTGTTTGCGACTTCTAATTCTCGTGTAGCGTCGTGCTGTTCTTGTTGGGCCATCTCTAACATGCGTGTAATATCCTGGACTCTGAAATCTTTTTCTTGGAGTATTCTTTCTACACCAATAATTTTATTATCAATAGCTTCTTTTTTAATTGCATAGCTATGCGCTTCAGTTATCTGATTTTTTTCACCAGAACGTGCCGGCAAACTGGTAAACCACGTATCAAGCTGGTGATTTTCTTCTTTTGAACGAGTAACATTTTGTATTGCGTCACGGACATCTTGTTTAGCCATTTCTAACATGCGTTTAATATCATTTACTTTGAAATTTTTTTCTTGGAGCATCAGTTCTGCTCGAGAGATTTCACCATTAATAACGCCTTTTTGCTGAGCATAGCTTTTGGCTTGTTTTGATTGTCTATTGTTAGATGCAGCAAATACGCTTGAACTCATTACGAGTGCGCTGAGCATCACTAAAGAAATTTTATTCATATCACGGTTCCCTTTTTTTAGTATGAAATAGTATTCAAATGAAAATATAGAGAGAGGACGTGTTTAGGGTCAATGATTTTAAGAAAATAATGTGCTAAACTACAACTCTTAATAAATCTTTTACACCATTGTTGCGCCATATGTTCTTAAAGCTCTTACTCCGCCTTTTTATCTTCTGTTTTGTCATCAGTACCGCTTTTGTAAGCGGCGTGATGCTCTACGTTCTCCATAACAAAAGCGTCGATTTTTCAGCACTGGAAAATTATAACCCCGGATTGCCAACCATCGTGCTTGATGATCAAGGAACTGAACTTATGCGATTTCAGCTTGATCGTCGCGACCCCATTCCATTGGATGTTATGCCCAAGCATTTAATTAATGCTTTTATTGCAGCAGAAGATTGGTCATTTTTTAAGCATGCGGGTATTTCATGGAAAGGCATTATCCGTTCTTTGTGCGTTAATCTGTACCATGGACGTATTGTGCAAGGAGCCAGCACCATTACCCAACAGCTTATCAAACTTCTCTTTTTTGATAGTCAAAAAACATTGTCCCGAAAAATTAAAGAACAGTTGCTAGCCTTAATTGTTGAACAACAATTTACGAAAGAACAGATTTTAAATACCTACTTAAATCATGTCTACTTTGGGTACGGCATTTATGGTGTTGAAGCGGCAAGCCAACGCTTTTGGGGCAAATCTGCTGCGCAGGTAACCATTGATGAAGCGGCAGTGCTTGCTGCTGTTGTACGATCACCCGGTAGTTATTGTCCATTAACGTGTCCATTATCGGCCCAGCGTCGCCGCGATGTAATTTTACGTTCCATGCGTACGCTAGCCTCTATAACCCATGATGAGTATACGCAGGCATGTAAACAATCACTGCATTTAGTACACGATGAACCGGTAGTATATGCGCCCCATGCACGTGAATCATTGCGTGTATGGTTGGAAAATCAGATAGGTAAAACAGCATTGTATACGGTCGGGCTTACGGTACAAACGACATTAAACAAAGATATGCAATGCAAAGCAGAACACTATTTTAAAGAACAGTTTTCCCTATTACGAAAAACTATAGCGTCTGATATTGATGGTGCATTAATTACCATGCATGGTGCTACTGGTGATATTAAAGCGATGGTGGGTGGTTTTGATTATGCCCAGTCAAAATTTAACCGTGCATTACAAGCAAAACGCCAAATGGGCTCAACATTTAAACCGCTGGTGTATGTAGCGGCGCTGCAGGAAGGAATGACATTTGCAGATACAGCGCTTGATGAGCCACTTGAATTACAGCAAGGGCCTACTATCTGGTCTCCTAAAAATGCTACAGGAGAATTTGAAGGAGAAATTACGTTAGCCTATGCATTGTCCCATTCGAATAACATTGTTGCCATTAAAACATTACTGGCAGTTGGGATAGATCAGGTCATAGCATTAGCACAACAATGCCATTTATCTGCTGAGCGTCATCCATACCCATCACTTGCACTTGGATGCCTTGAAGCAACGGTGTTAGATGTTGTTGGTATGTTTAATATCTTTGCCCATGATGGTGTGTATGTAGAACCGCATATGGTTTCCTGGATTAAAGATCGGTGGGGCAAAAAAGTATGGAAGTGGCAACCAGGTCCGCAGCAGGTGATAACGAGTGTTATCTGTAGTCAAGTTACCAAAGTATTAACCCTTGGCCTTGAGCGCGTGCGCTCGTATCATCAAGGACCATGGATTAAAACAGAGGGAATCAGTAAAACGGGTACTACCAACGATTCGCGTACCTGCTGGTATGTTGGGTCAACGCCTGATTATACAACAGCCATTTATTTAGGTCGTGATGATAATAGTCCCATGGGCAAAAATGTATTCCCCGTTACTACTGAATTTCCTATCTGGTTATCATTAATGCGCGAGCTTCCGTATACACGCACCCATTTTAGCTATGATCCGTCATTACGCACATTATGCATTAATGAAATGACCGGACGTATCATGAGAAATCATGATGATCCGGAAGCGATTTCCATTTTAGTGTAAATACTCGTTTATCAATCTCTATACACCATTCTTTATCTCTTGGTATGGTTTTTTCACTTAATAAAACTGTTATGTGTAAGGATAGCAATGAACACAATCTATCGTTTCTATCTGCTTGTACTGAGTGCAAGTATGAGTATGTCTGTTGGCGCTGCTGAGGTTGAACAAAAAGAGAAAAAAGAAAAAACTGCTGCTACATCGTTTTATAAACCACGTCGTCGTTCAACAGGCAGAACTCGTCATGATGTTAAAAGAAAGACAAAAAAACCGAGCCCTGTTGTAGTAGGGCCACGCACAGAGGTTGGTGATAATCCAGAAGAAATACGGTTAGAACAAGAAGAAGATACGCCGATTATGCATACAATTATGAAAGCGGTAGAGGCTATGCAGAGAAAGAACCCTGAAGAACATAAAAAATATGTTGCAGAAGTTGGAAAGATGTTCCAACAAGGGGTTAAAATTGGTGCTCAAAATAAATTTAGAGAAACACCGCTCATGCGTGCAGCAGAATATGGTGATCTTCGGATATGTGAATTGTTAGTAAGCTATAGTAAAGGGAAACGGATAAATGCACACAATGTACAAGGTGATACTGCCTTGATGTATGCAACTCGTGGGGGTCATGTGCCAGTGGTGGAATTCTTATTAAGTCGTGGCGCAAGTTTGCATATGTCTAACAACGAAATGCAAACAGTGCTTATGATGGCTTCCCGCCGCAATGATTCAAAAATCATACAAGTAATATTGGACAACCTTACCCAAGAAGCGAAGGAAAAAAGAATATCACTGGTATCATTTGAATTAAAACAAGAGAACGCCCATGGCGATACTGCATTGCAAATAGCTATGCAATCTCACGCACGTGAAGCAGAAGAACTATTATTGAAAGTTTCAGGTAAAGTTGATTATGAAGCGTTGCAGTTAATTAATGCAGCAAAGATAGGGGATGTAAAAAAAGTAAAAGCACTTTTAGCGCATAAGGTTAATGTTAATTATCAGTATGTTAATCAAACACCCATCATAGCTGCAGTTATGTGTGAGGTCCCACAAGCAATGTTAGCCATTGTTACTGAATTGCTTGCAGCAGGAGCGGAGCCCAATGTTCTTAATCGGTTTGGAAGCACTCCCTTAGCGCTTGTAGCGAGCGCCCATTTTGACTCTAATTGGAAATTTCGTATGCACGATGCACCACAATTTAGTGCAGTACAATGTCAGATTATTGAAGTGTTGCTTACTAAAGCAGATATAAATGGTGTTGTTGGAGGTGCTCAAAGTCGTTCAATACCGCTTATTGCTGCAATTTCAAATTACAATCTTGTTGTGGCACAATTTTTGATTGATAGAGGCGCTGACATTTGTGTTCGATCACACGGAAAGAGTGTTGCTATCTATGTGCAAGAGATGATTGATGAGTTCAGAGGTAGAAATGAGTTGTTATTTAATGAGTGGATTACGCTCCTCTTTGATGTTGATATAGGCTGTGATCCGATTGCAAAAACTCCTGCAGCTGCATTATTTAAAGCAATTAATCATGGGGATGTAAAGCGGGTGGCAGAACTTCTTGCACGTGACCCACAACCAGATGTTGAAGCTACATTTAACAATATTACGCCACTCACCTTAGCAATAGAGCATAACAATGCCGCTATTATACAAGCGCTTATTAAAGCGGGAGTTGATGTCAATAGAGAAAATGAGCAAGGGGTGACGCCATTGATGCTTGCGGCTGAATTAGGTTTTTTAGCGCCAGTTCTTGCATTACTTGATGCACCTGAAATTCAGGTAAATACATTTGACTCCAATATGAATACTGCTTTGATATTCTTTGCTTCAAGCGAATTGCAAAACGAAGAATCTATACAACTTCTTAAGGCATTATTGCGACAAAGAGCACTTGTTAGGGTGCGCAATGGACAGGGAAAGTCAGCACTTGATATTGTAAGGGATAATGCAGAGGCAAACCCAGCTATTCAAGAACAGGTTATAAAGATATTGGAAGAAGCTGAAGAAAAAGAGAAAAAAGTAAGGAGCTTTGGCTTTTAAGTAAAGCGGGTAAAGGTGCGTGTAATAGTCCGGTATGACGGCTTTGGTTGTAAAAAGAGGTGCTCGGTCATCTTCTTAAATAAGTCAGTGGGATCTTTGGTTATATCTGATTGCTTAAATATGGTAAAAACATGGGGATAAATAGCAGCAATTGCCTCAGCATTAGCTACTTGATGATCGGTTGTTGGGCTTTCAAGCGGTATGGTAATACTCTTGCGCGGGAAAAAGAGAATCTCAAATAAAGTGCCAGCGCCGGCGCGATTAACAATAAGGTCAGCTGCTAGGTAGTAATGTTCCACATGATCGCTAAAATCAAACACAATAGCAGGAATACCAAGCTGGTTATAAAATTCTTTCCAATTAAAGGGATCTTGAGATCCCGTCTGATGGATTATCTGTAATAGATGATAATATTCATGGTTGCGCAGTACCCATTCTCTGATAAGACCATTAATAAACAGTGAGCCTTGAGATCCACCCACAATAAATAACGTTTTACGTACGGAAGAAAGTTCGATACCAGTGACCACTACTTCTTGAGGCCATTCACGCATAGCAGGAGGGAACCGTACCGGGTAGCCAACCAATGAGCAGGCAACCGAGCGTAACTGGATAGATGCTTCTCCAAAGGAGATAAATACGCGATTTGCAAACTTGGACATGAGCTTAATGGCTTGCCCCGGAATAACATTAAATTCATGGAGTTCTATATAAACACGCACCAGGTATGCGGCATAACATATGGGTACCGATATATAGCCGCCGGTACTTACAATCTTTTTAGGTTTGCGCGTATAAAAGAATTTAAAAGCGTAGCAAAAGACTTTCAATACCTTGAACGCATAGGCAGGATATTCAAGTAAGCGGTGAGGTACGTTATCCAAATCAAAGGTAATATACTCATCAATTACCTTGCGCTTACTTTCTTGGAGGATGCGGCAATCAAGGGAGGTATTAGTAGAAAAAAATACAATTTCATCATCAGGAAATTGATCTTTATGCCGCTCAGCTAAGGTAAGAGCTGGTATGAGATGCCCGCCCGATCGACCCGCAATAAAGCAGACGGTACCCGGCGTTTGGGGTGTGGAACTATTCATGAAGGGAGTTCCCAGCTTTTTAATAGATTAGTACACATATTCTTTTCTTCATCCGTCGTGGCTACGCTCAATGCTTTGGTAAGGGTTTCACGTGCTTTTTGGTGGTTGCCGAGCCGATAATAGGTTTGCCCCATATGTTTAAGAACCATTATATCTAAGGGTACCTGTTTTATGGCGCTCTGCAAGAGTTCTAAAGCCTTTGTATAGTGTGTCTGTTGATAGTATATAACAGCCTGAGTATCTATAAAGTGGGGATTATGGGGCTGTTTGCCGAGCGCTTTTGAAATAAGCTTTTGGGCTTTGGTAAGATCAGAGCCCTGGGTGGCATAGTGATAGGCAAGTAGGTTAAGCAAGGGAGGGAATTCTGAGTTAAGGTTCATACCCTGCTCAAGAACCTTCACCATAGCATCCATAGCATCGTGCTGATAATACAGTACTCCCATCTGGAATAAAATTTTTACCTTTAATTGGGGGTCGCTGGCACGTTCAGCTGCTTTTGTAAGGTTTAAGAGTGCAGAATCTTTTTGATCTGATCGTATATGAAGATCAGCAAGATATAGGTAGGGGAGTAAAAGATCAGGGTTTTTTGTTGCCACATCTCCTAAGAGAGCGATAGCTTTTTGCATGGTAAGACCATTGCGGCAGATTAAATGGAGTGTTTGATACCATAATTCATTATGAGGTTCTTTTGTGAGTCGTTCTTTGATGATGTGTGCTGCTTGAGCATATTCCTGTAATGACATAAGAATCTGAATTTTAAGTAAGTATACATCTGCATCGTTCGGTTGTTCTTCACTGCAGATATCTAAGTGTTTTAATGCCTGATGATACTGTTTTTGATCTGCGAGTATCAGTGCCTTTTCAAGGCATGATTTATTAAGCATGAGGCTATCAAGTCTTTTTTGTTCTATTTTTTGTTTATAGAGTAATTGCGTAAGGTGTTGTTCAATTTCTTTATTAGGTGTGGCACTTACTCCTAAGAATGTAGAAAATCCTTTAACTGCTTCATCAAGTTGGCCGAGCTGTTCTTCAAGTAAGGCGCGCATGAGCCAGCCTTTGTCAAATTGTGGATACATTTCAAGACATAATTTTACGTTTTTAAGTGCTTCTTTAAGTTGGTTAAGGCTTACTAATATTTGAGCCTTTAAAAAATAAAAAATAAAATTATTTGGTTTTCTGGGAGAGTTATTGAGTAAATCATCAATAATTTTTAGCGCATTTTTTGGTTCTTTACGTTGTATGTATAACGATGCGGCTTGAAACACAATTTCAGCATTCGTTTTAAATGTATTACTCAGACGAATAATCATAGCTGCTGCTTGCTCATGCTTGCCTACTTGATCTAACGCACGGGCAAACAGCAGTTGTATATCAGGATCATTGCTAAACGCCTCTTGGAGCTTTGGCATTAAAAGAACAATCTGTTGTACATTATGGGTGTCATATAAAAAAGTAATATAACCTTTGTACATATACAGGGGAGCGTTGGCATTTATAAGATTGGTGTACCATTGAGCTGCCATGGTTTGATTGCCACCAAATTGATTGTAATTTGCCCACAAATAACGATGAATATCTTGGGCGGGTGTTGCGTGTAGTAAACCACTGGTAAGAACAATACCACTCCATATATGCTTCATGTTTTCTCCTGATAACAACGAATAAGAAACGCTTTTAAGGCATCACGCAAGTGAGGATCCTTCATTTTATGTAATGCCGCCTGTTCTTCTTGGGTGAGCGTCACGTGCGTATGGTGTTTAATTGATACGTCACTTTTTTTTCTCTGGTCTATACGCGTGCCTGCTTGTTTAAAGCGTAGATGTTTTATACGTGGCTGGTCTAGTTTTTGATTAATAGTTGCAAGGAGCATGGGTGAAAGGAGATAGAGTTCTTGGAGCCATGCGGCATTATGAACGCCAAGTATCAACGTATCGTCATAGATTTTTTCTAGTTGCACTTTGGTGTGCAAATTTCCCATGATCGTCTGCCAATTGCTGAGTAAGTGTACTTTCCAGTTTTCCTGGCTTGGTATAAGGGACGTAAGAAATGTGTGCACATGTTTTGGCATAGTATAGTTCTAATTTTTATATCAGGTGTAGTACTATAAAATTATCTGAGGATACAATACTAGCAAATAAGGAGAGAGGAATGAACGTCACGCACCGCAGTTTAGTTGAAATGAGTATATTTACGCTACTTACTCTTACTATTTATAACGTGTATTGGATTGTAAAGACTAAACAAGAGATTAATGCCATGGGCGGCAATATTCCCAGCGCGTGGTTGTTTATAATCCCTTTTGTTAATTTCTATTTTTTATATCGGTTTGCTGAAGCTTTTTCTATCTACGTTCTTAAAAACAAGAGCCAGACGGTTACATACTTTTTGTTGTTAACATTACTGTGGCCTATCGGCACGTTAGTGTGCCAACATAATATGAATGAAGTGGCATAACATTTAAGGCGTTCTATCAACGATAACCTCTTTGGCTTCCATCGGGATAATAACAGCTTCTTTGGCAGTAAGATCTGCGCGCATAAGATCGACCATCTGCAATTGCCGTGTTGCGTAGGTATGCCAATAGTAGCGTTTGTTGCGTAGATCAACGCATGACGTCCACTGCGTGCGCTCATACATAATCTCATGATCCTCGTGCTCCCGTATGGAGCCATGCGGTATATCAAACAGATTTAACAGATGAAAAGCTGCATCACGTGCGGCGTTTTCAGTTGGTATATCAACAACGTTTGTGCTAAAAGCAACTGCTCTAACAAAGCGTGATGGGGAAGTAAAATCGCCTGGAAGGCCGAGCATGCCAGATCCTTGTCCTAAAGGGGCAGGTTCTTGTGTATTTGGGTTGTGCGTGCCCGCTGAAGCCTTGGCGAAAGCTGGGTTATAGGGTGACAAATTAAGATAGTTGTCCAAATTGGTGATATGCCAATCAAAGGTTGGTGCGTTAGTAATCACCCCTAATGGATCATCATGCATAGTAAGTTTGCCCTGCACATATTCGATAACAAGGCTCTTACCACTGCTATCATGAACAATAGCGTGCAGTGGAATGCTACTCCGCCACGGTTCAAAGAGCACATCAGTTACCGTGATGGTTGGTAGTAGTGCACGCACCTGTTCAATTGTAGCGCAGGTGGTAAGTATGTAGGTCATGAGTTCCCATGGTGCAAGAGTTTTTGATGGGTCAGACATAGGTTGATATTGTGCATAGTTGGAAAAATAAAATAATCCGCCTGCAAGACCATGTTCATTAACGCCATCAATTACCCCAATTTCATGGCACGCGTTAGCACCAACAACAGCATAACGGGTTTGCCATTGCAAGCCAGTACCTATCCCCTGAGGTGTGGTGCCAGCGCAGTGGTAGCCGCGTGGGAGTATGCAAATTTCTGAATCAATATCTTGTGCAAATTCTAATGTGCGTGCATAGATAATGGCGCCATTATCAGCTTTTAATCGAATTCCGGTACACATAGCGTCCTTTAGTTCTAAAGAAAAATCTGGCTAATTCAACAGTTTCTTCATGCGTATCATTAATATGAATTGAGCGATACTGCAGATTGATAAATCGATGACGAATTGCATGCTTACACAGTACCGCGGTGTCTGCATTATTAAAGGTAAGCACAAAAATACGTGCGGGTTTTTTAAACGTGTCATCAGGAAAATACCACCGTACATGTTCTTTCATGTCAGTAATACGCCGATGTGTTTTTTGTAGTAGTTCAAATGCCTGGTTATACGTAAGACGAACATTCTTTTGATAGTGTATAGTGCCATACTGTCTGAGTATCTTTTTGATCGTTTCATCATTTCCTGGATTAATCGGCCATACAATGCCAATAAAGGTATCAGGATGTGTTACACAATAACGATATGCTTCACGATCTGTGTTAATTGGATAACAATAAATACATAAAAATACGAGCGCATAGCGCATATAGTTCATAAGTCCCCCCTAGATAGTAATCCCTCCTATTACTGTACAGAAAGGGATTCTATGCAGTAAACAATTTGCCCCACGTCGGTTATAGTGATTATCCATCGTGTATTAATAGCGGGGAGAATTACTATGATTCAAAATCAGATGGCGGTAAGACAGCGCTTTGTCTTGGTGAAGAGTAAGTAAATTTTTGAAGAGGTGTATTGCGACACCTCTTCAAAAATCTTTATATTTTCCCATTAACGGTAACATTGCCAAGCAAGGTACTGGTACCGGCTGCATCGACCGCTACAAGATAGTAGGTATAGTTGAGCTTCGGATTACGATTGTGATCTACAAATTGTAAAGGGGCAGTTGCAGCAACAGTACCAGCAAGAGTAGTGAGTGCTGCATTACGGTAGAGCTTATAGGTAACTGGCGTTACATTGGTTGGCCTAATCCACGTTATAATATTGATATAATCGGTTTGCGTTAAAAAGATATTTTTATTTTGTGTTCCACTTAAGAAGATCGATGAAGTTGAAGCTGGTATAGGAATGACAACAATAAATTGAGGGAAGTTAAATGTGTGATCTGGATCGCTTACTACGCCCATAAGTGTTACGCTATTTAAAGCAGTATTGATAATGCTTACCGTATCACTATTAGCATTAGCCACATACGCAACACTGCCATCGCTCGTAAAGGCTACACCAACCGGCAAATTAAAGTTAGGATCACCTATCGGTCCTATTACCGTATTATTAGAAAGATTAATAGCAACAACCCTATACGTAGTTTGATTCGTTACATAGGCGGTTGTTCCATTAGGATTGATAGCAATTGCAAATGGACCACTAAGAAACTGGTGAGGATCAGTAACAATTCCGATTACCGTATTGTTAGAAAGATCAATAATGCTTACCGTATTGCCCGTATTGTTAGTTACATAGGCAAAACCATTAGGGGCGATGGCAATAAACTGTGGTCCATTAAAATCGGCTGACGTTATTGTTTGTATGACCGTATTGCTACTGAGATTAATGACGCTTACGGTATTGCCCGTATTATTAGTTACATAAGCAAATGTTCCAGCAGAATTAATCGCTATGCCAGTAGGGCCATTAAAGGTGCCAGTTACGGTTTGTGTCACACTGTTACTGGTAAGGTTAATAACACTCACGCTATTATTGCCAAAATTAGTTACATACGCCGTTGTTCCATCAGGTGTAATTGCAATATCTTGAGAATCTTGAAATGTATGGGGGCTCAAATCAGTTACTTTTTGTGTCACTGCATTAGTAGCAACGTTGATGACAGAAATAGTTGAAACAAGAGTAAGATGAGTTGTATTAATTACATATGCCGTTTTGCCATTAGGGGTAACTGCAATTTGTGTAGGATTGTTAAATGTTGCTGGTATCAGATCAGTTACGGTACCCGTAACGACATTAGTGCTTGTATTAAAAATGCTCACGCTATTACCAATTTCATTGGTTACATATACTTTTGCTGAAGGTGGTGTTGGTTGTGGAACTTGCGCGGGGACAATAGCAATAAAGATTGCATCACTAAATGTTGCTGGTGTTAGATCAGTTACCGATCCTTGGGGCGTTAGGGTATTATTTGTGACATCAACAATACCTACAAAACTCGGATTTCGTCCTCCTTCATCAGCGATGTATGCAATAGTTGAATCTTGGGTAAATGCTATGCCTTGGGGGTCAGTGTGAGGGTAGCTGGTTACTGTTTGCGTTACGGTATTAGTTTTAACATTAATAACGCTTACTACTCCTGCATTGCTTACATAGGCCGTAAGACCATTGGGTGTAATAGCAACATCAAAAGGTACATTAAACGTACCTATATCAGTAACCAATCCTTGAGTGGCATTATTAGCAATATTAATAATACTTACGGTATTGTTTCCATTATTAGTAACATAGGCAAATTGGCCGCTTGGTGTGATGGCAATATAAAAGGGAGTAGCAAAATTTGGAGTGGCTACGGTTTCCGTTACTTTATTTGTTTTAAGATTAACAACACTTACCGTGTCATTACCAGTATTAACTACATACGCGGTAGCGCCATCGGGAGTTATAGCAATACCCAGAGGGGAGGATAATGTCGTGGGGAAAAGATCTGTTACGGTACCTATGACTGAATTGGTTGAAATATCAATAATACTCACACTATTATTATTTGCATTTGTTACATAGGCGAACGCTCCATTAGGTGTAATTGCTATGGCTTGTGGGCGGTCAAATGTTGGTGTGCTTAAATCGGTTACTTTTTGTATGACCGTATCATTTGCAACATTAATAATACTTACTGATCCATTGTCGGTAGTTCCATTACTATTAACTACATAGGCTTTTGTTCCATTCGGTGTGATAGCAAGCTGATTAGGGCTATTAATCGTTGCTTGCGGATCGTTTACTATGTTAGTCACTTTATTTGTAGTGGTATCAAAAACGCTCACACTGTTGCCAGAATTGTTGGTTACATATCCTTTTGCTGCGTGTAACATGGTGCCACTATGTAAGAATAGCGCACATAACGTTATGTGATATTGTGTTTTCATAATATTCCTCATTGTTATACAATACTATGTACGCATAATTCCCTGTTTGCTTACTTCAAGTCAATGATTTACTCAGGAGAAAATTTCTGTGTATGGTAACGATGTATATTTGTATTCCATGTGTTTGATGTTCTTAAAAGGATGTTGTAATGAATGTGCAAGATGCTGTTTTCTCCCCCTTTACCAATCAATCAGCTGATGCGGTAGTTGCCCAATTAAAGAGTGATAGTACCAGCGGCCTTACCCAACAACAGGCAATGGATCGGCAAAAAGAATATGGGCTTAACAAAATTACGGGCGAACAGACCCATTGGTATAATCGCATAGCACATCAAATTAAGTCTCCATTTATTTATTTATTATTAGCAGTTGCATGCATCTCATTTTTCTTTGAAAATCATCTTGAAGGTGCGGTGGTGCTGCTGATTGTGTTTGTAAATACGGCTGTTGGCTTCTGGCAGGAATATCGGGCTGATAAAGCGCTGCAATTTTTAAAAAAATATTTGGTTAATTATGTTACGGTGATCCGTAATGGTACCGAGGGTAAAATACCACAAGAAGAGTTAGTTCCCGGTGATATTGTGCTCATGTATCCTGGAGATATTATTCCTGCTGACATGCGTATTATACGTGCACAAAATCTTAAAATTGATGAATCATTATTAACGGGTGAATCAATTCCCGTAGTAAAACAAGTAGATGCACTTGCGCAAGCTACCACACAACTTTTTGAAGCAACCAATATCGTATTTTCAGGTACTACCGTTATTAGCGGAAAAGGGGTAGGCGTTATTATTGCAACAGGCACTCGTGGTGCATTAGGTGCCATTGCAAGCTTAACGGTCACCACTGAACGGGTGAGCAGTTTTTCACTTTTTATCGGAAAATTTAGTCGCTTTATTTTGCGTATGATGCTTATTTCCATCATCATTATATTTACGGTGAATCTTATCGTAAAAGATGGCAAGGTTGATTTAGTTGAGCTCGTTCTGTTTTCAGCAGCACTTGCAGTATCAGTAATACCTGAAGCATTGCCTATTGTAACTACCTTTGCACTTTCGCAAGGTGCATTGCGCTTAGCGCGCCATAAAACGGTGGTAAAGCGGCTATCGGCTATTGAAGATTTGGGCAACATAGAAATTTTATGCGCTGATAAAACAGGTACGCTTACTGAAAATAAATTAAGTGTACGCAATGTGTACGGTTCCGATTCACAGCATACTATTGTATACGAGAATCTATCAGGAAGCTTTACCGGTAAAAATGTTGCAAGCCTTAAAGGATTTGATATCGCTTTGTATCAGGCGCTTGATACGCAAACTAAAAAACAACTTGAATCATATGAACGCATTGCAGAATTCCCCTTTGATCCTATTAAGCGAAGTGATGCAGTATTAGTAAAAAAGCAAGATGCTCATGAGCTAGTCATTCGTGGCGCAGCAGAATTTTTAATTGAACGCTGTGTACTTTCAACTGATGAAAAAAAAGCAATACGCGCCTGGCTTGAGCAAGAAGGAAATAAAGGTCATCGCATATTAGCAGTTGCAAAAAAAGAAGTTACAGCGCCACGTGCAGCTGATTATGAAGGGCTTGAAAAAGTAGATGAATGTACCTTTATAGGTGCCGTAGCATTTGAAGATCCGCTTAAAGCAACAGCGGTACACGCTATTGAAAAAGCCCAACGTTATAATATTGAATGCAAAATTATTAGTGGCGATGCAAAGGAAGTGTGTTCTGCAGTTGCGTGTCAGATTGGTCTTATATGTGATCCAAAAGCAGTAGTGATAGGCAGTGAATTTGCAAAGATGTCAGAGGCTGAAAAAAAAGCTGCAGTAAAAAAGCACAAAGTATTTGCACGCATTTCACCGCAGCAAAAATTTGAGATCATTCATCTATTACAAGAATACAAAGAAGTTGGGTATTTAGGTGATGGTATGAATGACGCACCAGCATTAAAAGAAGCGCGCGTAGCACTTGCAGTGCATGATTCCGCAGATATTGCACGTGAAGCAGCCGATATTATTTTGTTAGAAAAAAGTCTCATGGTTGTGGTTAACGGTATTGTTGAAGGGCGTACCATTTTTGCTAACACACTCAAATATATTCGTGCAACGCTATCATCAACGTTTGGTAACTTTTATACACTGTCTGTTGCATCTATGCTTCTTGAGCAGCTGCCGCTACTCCCCGTACAAATTTTACTTCTTAATTTTATGTCTGATTTTCCTATGATTTCTGTTGCTACAGATAACGTTGCGCCAGAAGAATTAAAGCGTGCAGGACAATACGATGCAAAAGAGATTGCGCTGCTTGCAACCATTTTGGGTGTGGTAAGTTCGCTGTTTGATTTTGTCTACTTTTCAATCTTTGTTAAATTATCAGCAGCAGAATTGCAAACCGGTTGGTTTGTAGAAAATATTCTCACGCAGATGGCATTCATTTGTTCTATTCGCACCAGCCGGAGTGTATTTACATCAGTAGGACCTTCATGGTTGCTTGCGTGTATGATTGCGTTAACAGCTGCTGTTGGCGTTTTATTGCCCTATACAAATCTGGGACAAGGAGCCTTCTTTTTTGTACCTATTACCCTGATGCAGCTGCTTAAAATTGTCATTATTACCTTTGCGTACTTTATAGCATCTGATGTTATTAAAACAATTTATTTTAAGCTGTATGAGGGGAAGAATAGCAAAGTACGCGTCGGGTGTGAAAAAGCCTAAAGTTTTCTCTTGCGCAGCTCTTGTACTTCGAGCATAAAATTTTTCCAAAACAAGCTGCTACTGCCGGGCATCGGCGCATGCAGTAATCCCTGAGTAATGATATATACCATCTGCTGAGCATATGTATACGCGTGCATCGTATGTTCATCAATCGCTGTATGTGCTTGTTCTGACCAATGATCTAATAGATGATCAAGAAGGTCTAGAGTTTCTTGATCATTAATTTTTGTCTGATCTAATTCTTTTAGAAAAGAGCTCGGGTTAATAGGATTTTGCTTGATAAAAAATGCTGCCAATGTAGGGTGATACACAGACGATAGGCCTGCAATGACGCTACTTTTGATGCACCGAGATTTAATGGTAGGCAGTATGTTTTTGCTCCGTTCAGCTAGAAGTATGAAATAATAATTATGCGGTGGTTCTTCCAGTACTTTGAGTAAACGGTTAGCACATTGCGGGCTTAAAAAATCAGCTTTAGTAATGACAAAAAAATGCTTCTGATCTTCTTCTAGAGCAAATGAGATAGTTGAAAATATGGGATCAAGATCATCCAACACATACGAGTCTTTAGGCTTGATCCACGTTGCAGCGTGATATTGCTCATCTTTAATAGCATGACAGATAGAACAGGTAGCGCACGCATTTTTTTTGCAAAATAATCGCATGAAATAGTCTTTGATGTGCTCGTGTGCATCCTCACGTGGTCCAACAACAAGATGGACAGAAACGGGAGAGCCAAAATCAAACTTTCGTGTTTCATCTGGTGTTATATACATTGCAGCAATCCTTGTGATGAAAGGCGCTCAACAATGCTGGTAAAGGTCGTGAGGGTTAATGTTTCTTGATCAAGTTCTCCATTCACCGTCAGTACGTGCGGACGATGAGCGAGCAATGTATCAAAACCAGCAGCGATTTTCTCTTGATAGGATATATAATGTTCAAACGATGATAATCCTTGCTTGCGTGCAATAAGGCGCGCACGAGCTACTGCCGGATCAACTTTTACATAAATCACTAGTGTTGGTTGTATTGATCGCATGGCCCACGTATTAACCTGATGTATGCGGTCAAGATCTAATCCTTTGCCATATCCTTGATATACCAATGAAGAATCAGCCATACGATCAGAAATAACTATCTGGTGAGCTGCAAGAGCAGGAATAACTATTTCATCAAAATGTTGTGCGCGATCAGCAGCAAATAGAAAAAATTCAGCAAGGGGATGGAGGGGAACCTTTTTTTCTTGCACAATAGGTTTTACCAGTTTGCCAAGGCCGGTTTTTCCCGGTTCTTGCGTAAGAATGACGGGTAACTGTTCTTTAACAAAAGCTGCAGCAAGATTGGCAGCTAAGGTGCTTTTACCAGAACCATCAATACCTTCAAGGGTAATAAGAACGCCCGTTGTGAGTGTGCGCATAATCACCTATTTTTTTACATGAGAGAGTTATAGAAGTAAGATACTTAGATATGGTACAAGTATACTACACTCTTGCCTGCATGTCTGTGCTTAACAATGAGGACTTGATGAAAAAAGTTACAATAGAACCAGGCTGTATTGCTTGTGGTACGTGTGCATTTTTAGCGCCACAGGTTTTTGAGGTCACTGCTCAGTCACAGGTGAAATCTGATGCAGATATTAAAACCCATGCGCCGTGCATCCGCGCAGCGGCAAAAGCATGTCCGGTACAAGTAATAACGTATGAAGAAGAATAGGAGTTGTGTGTGATAGCTGCCTCTACTAAAGAAGAGATGATGTTTAATGCCTATTATCAGAAATATGCTCACGATGGTTCATTGCCGTATGTAGGGCGATTGTTACAACGTGCTGCTCATGAATATTCTCATGCTCCAGCAATAATGGGAGAAGAAGGTTCATATACGTATCTTCAGTTATATCAGCAGGCAGTTGTACTGAGCAAACAGCTTCTTGAGCGGGGCATTAAGCCGCGGGATCGTGTGCTGCTTTTTATGCATAATTCACCAGCCTATTATGTGGCCTATTTTGCTATTTTACAGGTAGGTGCAGTTGTTACACCGCTTAATATTTTTTTACGCGAACAAGAATTTTCACACATTATGCGTGATTCAGATCCTGCATTTATTATCTGTTCAACAAGCCTTCTTGAGATTGTTCGTAATGCGCAGACTGATAAGCCGTTGCCCCCTATGATGACCGAACACGATATGAGTATGGAAGTTTCAGGCGATGAATTGCCGTTGTTTGACCCCATCTGCCTCGATTCCCATGAAATGGCAGCATTGCTGTATACGTCAGGAACTACTGGACTACCTAAGGGAGTAATGCTGAGCTCTCATAATATTATGACCAATATACTTCAAGGGATTTCTCTCTTTCATGCTACAGAAAAAGATCGTGTGCTTGCGGTGTTGCCTTTATTTCATAGCTTTGCACAAAACACCTATATCTGGGCTCCATTTTTTGTTGGTGCCAGTGTCATTATTGTTCCTAAAATTGAGCGCCGTTTTATTCTTAAAGCATTTGAGTATAAACCAACCATACTTGCCGCAGTACCTGCGTTTTATGGGTTATTATGTTTATTAAAAACAGTTCCTCTTGAATCATGCAGAATTTTTGTATCAGGAGGAGATGCGCTTCCTGATAAGATTCGTGCCGGATTTTCCCTCTTATATCGGCGCAAAATTTGTAGTGGCTATGGACTTACTGAAACTGCCCCGTTTGTTGCCGGATGTCTTGATGATGAAGCAATGCCGGCTAATACGGTAGGTAGACCATTGCCTGGCATACGGTGTGTATTAAAGGATGAGCAGGGTAAGGAAGTGGCACCAGGAACGATAGGGGAATTGTGGCTTAAAGGTCCTAATATTATGCTTGGCTACTATAATGCTCCTCAGGCCACCGCAGATGTGTTAGTAGATGGCTGGTTGAGTACCGGAGATCTCGCCTATGTGGATGAAAAAGGACGCATTGTTATAAGTGGACGGTATAAAGACATCATCATTCATAAAGGGTTTAAGATTTACCCCCAAGAAATTGAAAATGTTCTTATCTCTCACCCTCAGGTTATCCGTGCTGCGGTTATAGGGGTGGCAGACGAGGCCTCAGGCCAAGTGCCCGTAGCCTATGTACAGATTAAGGAGGATAACCCGGGGATAGAGCATGAATTAAAGAAGCTCTGTGAAAGTATGCTTGCTGCCTATAAAGTTCCCCGTTCCTTTATCTGCTCAACACAGGGGTTGCCAACAACCGCTACAGGTAAGATTGATAAAAAAGCATTACAGCGGCATCATGAATAAAGAGCTTTAAGCTATTGAATAAAAAGTTTGATTTTTGGCAAACCTTGCAGTACATTACTTGTATATTAATTCGATAACCTCCATTTCCCCTATCCGTGACGTTCTGTCTGGATGGGGGTAAATTTTTTAGGCCCAAAGTTTTCCTCCAATTCATTGTCTTTTTGATCTACTCATGATACTCATTTAGGTAGTTTATTAACCTAAAGGAGCGAGTATGGTGCGATATATAAGCCTGGTTGTAGGCATATCAGTAATGAGTATGTATGGCATGGAAGAAAAAGAAGCCCTTGTCTTTGCAGATGGCATGGTGGTAAAAAAAACAGGCAACCAAAGCGACCCGGTAGAGCTTATTGAAGAGTCTGAATTCGACAAGCAATTATCGGCGGGTGTATCAGAACAATCCCAGCAGCTCTCATCAGTACCAGATCGCAAAGAGGCAATTCCATCACCAACGCAAACTGCTAAACAGATTAAACAGAAAGTTAATGCCACTCGAGGGGCACGAGTGGCAAGAAATAGAGTGGCAGTTAGAAATCTGTATGCTCATAAAGATTCTTCGTGTATCGAATTGATACGTTCACTGTTTCCGTGTTGTCGCCGTAAACGCTAGTAGTTTTGCACACAGTTCTTTGTTATACTGCTGCGCTAGTATTGTACTTACATCATAATATGACGGAGAAACACGATGGCAAAAAGATATACAACACACGCACTACGTATGGTAGTTGTAGCAAGCGTAATTGCGCTTTCAGGAAATGCGTACGCGAGCGATCATGGGCGATATACCAAAAGACATAATCTGACATGTAAACAACTATTTCTTATGGCACTTGGTTTGACTGCAGTGGCGAATGGAAACATAGAGTGTGTCGAAATTAAGGGGAATAATCTTGATAGAGGTCTTTTTGTTATTAAAGATCCTGTATGCGCAGAAACTTTGGGTGGGGATGTGAGTAAAGGTTATGTGCACGTAGAAGGCTATGTAGCAGGAAGAATTGACGGGATAGCTTCCCACAACACTCCTTCAACAGTTTCTATAGCGCCAGTAGCATGTATCATAGATGAAGGGTTTTCTTTTGGTAAAACACGTAGAGAAGCAACTAGCTGCATGAGATTGCATAAATTGGAATCAACGGATATAGCGTATCATGGTCATCAAGAACCACAAGCTCAATTACCAGCACCGGCACAATAATAGAAAATAAACATTATACGTGAATCACAAAAGCCCCGAGATTAACGGGGCTTTTTTAGTTTAAAAGTATTGACACGGCGATCATGGGCGCGACAGACTGCTGATATTACACGTATAATCGAAGGAGAGATATGGTCAAAAGATATACGATGTTACTGAGTGTGTTGGTATTCACTTTCAGCAATTATATGTATGCAACAAAAGCATTTGTGACTAACAGAAACTGGTAAAATAAGTAAAAAAGGGATAGCAATGATGCACAATAAATATGTATATGGTCTATTAATAATGATGAGTGTGTTCACTGTGCATGCAAACTACAAAGCATCATACGAGTGGAATGTGCTTGCAGAACTCAAAGGTGCGTATGTATTACCAGCAGCGCATACGTTTAGAGATATCTATCATAATGCCGGTGAATTTAGTGGTGAGTTAACGGTACAGCTAAAAGAAGAGCGGCCGTGGTTTGGTTTTGCAAGTATTGGTGTAATACCGCTTCATGGAAAATCGATTGGCTTTTGTACTAAAACAAATGCAACACTCATTCCGCTGGCAGCAGGATTAAAATATTTCTTAGATTTTAATCCCGGTGATTTATATATTGGGCTTGGTGTGCTTGGCGCCCATCTAAAAACAAAAGATCATTCTTCTTTTGTTATTTCACCACGCTCTAAATGGGGAGTTGGTGGTGTTGCAAAGCTTGGCTTTATTTTTGATTTGCCACGTTCATGGTTTATTGATCTCTTTTCTGACTATGCATTTATAAAGGTTAAATTTCCTAATAAATTTATCTGTGGCGTGCAATCACATAAAGCGAACGTTTCACATTGGATGGTAGGGCTTGGTATTGGCTATCGATTTGCGTAAGGTATATTTATGAACAAATGCTCTGGTGTCCTCATAAGCATGCTCTTTCTAGTACATAATGCTGTATACGGTGCAACGGCTTATGTAACACAACGTACTGATGTTGTTGTGTTTGATACAACAACCAATACCGTTACGCAAAAAATAACTGATGCAAGCTTTGTTATTCCCCAGCAACTTGCTATTACGCCTGATGGGAGCACGGTGTATGTGGTTGATGCGGGTGATGGTTTGTTTAATTTTGGTTCTGTAACTATTATTAATGTAGCAACAAATACGGTAGAAGGTATCGTAACTGATTTGAGTACAACCTTTAACCAACCCTTTGGTATAGCAATTACTCCCAATGGTAAAACTGCCTATGTCACTAATTTTGCAGGAGCCAGTGTAAGTGTTATTGATATTGCTTCAAATACGGTGACACAGGCCATAACTTCTTTTGGAAACCCTCAGGGTATTGCAATTACTCCCAATGGTACCATGGCATATGTGGTTGATAATGGTAATAATACAGTAAGTGTTATTGCTATTCCTGGTAATACTGTGACAGATGTAATAAGCGATCCTTCATTTAATTCACCGCAACTTATTGCTATTGCACCAGATGGTTCAAAGGCGTATGTAACAAATGAATCGGGCAACTCAGTGAGTGTAATAGCTATCCCTGCTAATACGGTAACTACCGTTACTAATCCGAATTTTGTTCAACCGTTTGGCGTAGCAATATCTCCGGATGGTAGCAAAGCATATGTAACTAATGATGCAATAACCCCTTTTGTCAGTGTTATTGATGTTGCAAATAATCAGGTTGATTCAATAACGCCAACGGTATTATCTCCTAATTTTAATTTGCCGAAGGGTGTAGTTTTTACCCCAGATGGTACTACCGCGTATGTAGCTAATAATAGAATGGGAAATTCTTCGGTAAGTATCATTAATGCTGCAACTAATACGGTTACTGCGCAAGGTGTAGTAACTGACTCAAGCTCGTTTTTTAATCAACCCTTCTTTATAGCTATCGTTCCTGGATCTACGCCACCAACGCCAACAGCATCAATTACTGTTTCTGGTGTGCAGCAAAAAAACATTTTTTTAACACAAACCGATTATATCAACGTTATTACCTGGACCACGCCAACCACGGTAACGCCAGTAAGCTATCAACTATACCGTGATGCAGCACTTACAGACCTTGCAGGAACGGTACCAGCAAATGGGCCATTGCGCTTTAAAGATCATAATCGCAATCCAAAACTTACGTATACCTATTACCTGGTAGCAGTCGATCAAGCGGGAAATAAAACATTGTTAGGGAATGTGACGGTGGTAGGATTGAATATCTTTGGCTCGTAAGGATGACAATGAATATATGTTTTGGTGTGCTCATAAGCATGCTTCTTGTAGTAAACAATAGTACATACGGCGCAACGGCATATGTAACGAATTCAAATGATGTTGTTGTGTTTGATACAGCAACTAATACCGTTACGCAAAAAATAACTGATGCAAGCTTTGTTAATCCTAAGCAACTTGCCATTACACCTGATGGGAGTACGGTGTATGTGGTTGATGCAGGTCGTACTCCATTTACTTTCGGTACGGTAACTGTTATTGATGTTGCAACTAATACGGTAACAACAACAGTAGCTGATCCAGGATCTACCTTTAATGCTCCCTTTGGTATAGCAATTACCCCCAATGGTAAAACGGCCTATGTTACTAATAATGGTAGCAATGTAGTCAGTGTTATTGATATTGCTTCAAATACTGTGACACAAGGTATTACGGATGTTTCTTTTAGTGTGTCACAAGGTATCGCTATTACCCCTGATGGTTCAAAGGCATATGTGGTTAACGGTAGTGGAAATACCGTGAGTGTTATTGCTATTCCCGGTAATATCGTAACAGCTGTAATACATGATGCTTCATTTAATTCGCCGCAACTTATTGCTATCACGCCAGATGGTTCAAAGGCGTACGTGACAAATCGTAGTGGCAATTCCGTAAGCGTGATTGCTATTCCTGCTAATACGGTAACCACTGTTAGTAATCCGAATTTTCATCAACCGTTTGGCGTAGCAATATCTCCTGATGGTAGCAAAGCATATGTAACCAATCGGAATAATAACACGGTAAGTGTTATTGATGTTGCAACTAATACTGTTGATTCAGTAACGCCAACGGTATTATCGCCAAATTTTAATGCGCCATTTGGTGTAGTTTTTACTTTTGATGGTACTACTGCATATGTGGCTAATAATAGTATAGGAGATTCTTCGGTGAGCATCATTAATGCTGCAGCTAATACGGTTACTGCGCAAGGTGTGGTAACTGATTCAATGTCTCAATTACTTCAACCAGAATTTATAGCTATTGTTCCTGGATCTACGCCACCAGTACCAACAGCATCAATTACCGTTTCTGGTGTGCAGCAAAAAAACATTTTTTTAACACAAACCGATTTTATCAATGTTATCACCTGGACCACGCCAACCACGGTAACGCCGGTAAGCTATCAATTATACCGTGACGCAGCACTTACAGATCTTGCAGGAACGGTACCAGCAAATGGGCCATTGCGCTTTAAAGATCATAATCGCAATCCAAAGCTTACCTATACTTATTATCTGGTAGCAGTTGATCAAGCAGGAAATAAAACGTTGTTAGGGAATGTGACGGTACGAGGACTACAGATGGTGTTATGAAAATACTATGTTCTGTATTACTTATAGGAATATGCGTAGCACACACAACTTCTGCATTTATTTATGAAGCGCGCGTTGTTAGAAAATGGGGTCCACGCAAAAATATTATAGGGCTCAGTGATTTTCATGACAAAACGCATACTTCAACAGTAGAACAACAGACTCAACTTGAACAAATTATGGCGCGTTGCCATAAAAAAAATACGCGACTTATTGTAGAAGATTTAAGTTCGTGCGCTTCTAACGGGCGCAATTCGTGCGGCCCATTTGTTATTAATTCGCGTGGCGGTATTTTAGGTGGATTAACGCAACGCTGCCAGGAGTCTGGGTTAACGGTAGATAATGTAGAATATCGGTATTGCCGGGTAGCTTCACTAGGTCCTGTTATTAATAATATCGAACAGACAGAAATGCCATTTCAATCTACTAATACCATACTTATTGGTGTGCTCTTGCAAGAAATTGACGATAGCATCAAAGAAATAAAAACATATAATGATGGGCCACGGTTCAATGCGTTGTATAAAAAGATTGTGCGTGAAGTACAATCGGAACTTTCTCGGCTCAAACTTCCTGAAATGCGTCATGTGAGTGTAGCCCAGTACATGCATCACCATTCAACGCCAGATAATCGTCTTGATGTATTAAATAAAGTGCTTACCGTTGATAGCATGTTGCTTGATATTAAAGTTTTGCACAGTGTTATACATGCACCTGAATCTACCATCATTATTATTGCTGGTGGATCCCACATGATCCGTGTGTGTAACTGGTTGGTGCAGTATGGCGGATATCAGCATGTATATGTAACACCGTTACACTATGGACGTGAATACAATCTTCTTAATTGCGTTGGTACCCCTTTGATAGAAGGCACCTATTGCATGCGTCCTGAACCGATCGATTTGGGTGTTGTTATGCAGTATATTTAATAAAAATTCTTCGTAAGATACGCACGCCCTGAATCACCAAAAATGATAACCGCAACATCACCGTCTTTAAGATGCCGTGCATAATCCTGTGCAGCCCATGCAACAGCACCGCTACTTGGTCCAGCAAGAATACCATGTTTGGATGCCAATGTTTTGAGCATGCCAAGCGCATTATCATCACTGACTGGAAGATAATCATCAATGACAGATTCATCAAGAACCGGTGAATTATTCCAATCGATGCCCATACCTTCAACTTTATATGGCTGTGGATTGCCGTTGGTAGAACGAAACGATTTATCAGAATCTACTGCTAATATTTTAATTGCAGGATTTTTTTCTTTTAAATAACGCCCAACACCACTGATAGTGCCACACGTACCTGCAGCGGCAAAAAAGTGTGTCACAGTGCCGTTTGTTTGTTTCCACACCTCAGGTGCTAAAAGGGTATAGTGTCCTTGAGCATTTAAGGGATTGAAATACTGGTTAGGCATAAAAGAATTTGGTGTATTTTTATTCAGTTCCACTGCGCGCCGATGGTAGTTATTAGGATCTTCAATGTATTTTGTTGAAGGGCACATGATAACTTGCGCACCATACGCGAGTATCGCTTTTAATTTTTCTTCACTAATTTTTTCAGATACCGTGACGATAACTTTGTATCCTTTAATCGCACCAATCATAGCTGATGCAATGCCCTGATTTCCTGACGATGCATCAATAATGGTGCCGCCTGGCTTAAGTTTGCCACTGCGTTCTGCTTCTTCAATCATGAATAATGCCGAGCGATCTTTAACACTGCCACCAGGATTTAAATATTCTAACTTTGCATAAATAGAACCATGGTTACTTATGGGTAATTTAACTAAAGGAGTGTTGCCGATAGCGTGCAACAGTGATTGATGCATCATGATTTTATGTGCCCCAGAAAATAAGAATTATAGAAACAATTAACGCATAAATAGGAGTAGTATCAATAAGACTTTGCGCAATCATGCTGGTACGTGACAATTGGGTGTACGTATCAGGATTGAGTGCAATTGCTTTGCACGTAGCGGCAGAGGTGCGTCCATTACTAATGCCCGCACCAAACGTACCAAGGCCAGTGCTTATTGCAGCACCGAGTAATGCAAGACCGCCAACTATAGTTAATGCAGGGTTTGCAAAGACAATTAAAATAGAAATTACGAGCGCAAAAATAACTGATGTTTCAATAATAGCTTGGCTGACTAAGGTAAAAGACAGTAATCGATTATAGGCATCACGGTTAATGCTAATGCTTTTACATGCAGTCCGTGCAAATATACCTAATCCAATAGAAGGGCCGATGCTGCCTAATCCAATGCATAATCCGCTTGCGAGCAGTTGTAATCCTTGTGCGAGAGTGGTTACATATTCTGCTTGTGCACGAATTAACATGGCAATGATAAAACCAGAAATGATGGGCGTTTGCAGTACTGATTGGGTAAGGAGCATAAAGCGCAATATTTTCTGACTAAAAAATGGCTGACGGGCAATAGATAAGCATGCTTCTTGGGCAGGAAATGCTGATACAAAACCAATAAAAAGGCCCGGTAAACAAATAGCCAGCGCAATACCACTTTCAGCAATGCGTGCATAATCGCTTGTGTTTGTTTGGGTACTGATAAGCAGAATAAGTGCTACGGTAATACCCATAATAGCAGCGGTTTCAATAAGTGCCATGCCAAATACCGCCGTTTTAATAATGTCTGTTTTGGCGTGTGGTTGAATATTGATTGCCTCAATAGCCGCACGGCTTGTTATACCTTCACCAATGCCAACACCAACGGCATTAATTGCTGCTGCAAGGGCAATAGTGCCATAGTGTAAGTAATCAGACGTGAGCATCATGTAAGAATCCCTTCGTCAGTTTTTTCATCCATTTCACCATGTAATGCGATAGATAAATAAGTGAGGGTAAGCATAGAAAATATAAATGCTTGCAGGAGCCCTTCAAAAAGGCCAAAAAAGAAAGTAACGAGCATGTTCAAGCTCAATAACCCGAGAATTTCATAAAAGATAGAACTTTTAATGAGCGCAAAATAAAGGTGGGAAATAGTTGCGCCACCAAATATGTTTCCAAAAAGACGAAATGAAATGGAAATAATGGTCGCTAATTTACCCACAACGTGCAGTGGAAACATGATAAAAAAAGGTTGAAAGTATTCTTTTATATAATGCGTTATACCCTGGGCGCGTATGGCGTGCCATTGTACATAAAGAAATGAAATAATACCAAGGGCAAGGGTAGTATTTAAATCTTGTGTTGGTTCTTCAAGCCAGGGAATGACCGACAAGCAGTTACATATGGCAATAAAAATAAATAATGATGCAACAAAGCTAAAATGTTCGAATGAAAATACGCCGAGCGTTTGGGTAGTAAATTGTGCAAAGGATTCAAGGGATGAAACAAGTGCAAAACGCATGGTGCTGTTGCGTGCGCTTAAAATTAAATTAATAGGAAGTACAAGTATGATGAGAATGCTGAGAGCAACCCAGGTATATACAATAGTTTCTGCATTAAGATAAAAAAAAGGATGGGTAAAACCATAATGCGCCAATGGCTTCCACTGTTCTACGTGCAGAAGATTTAAGCCTTCCATGTGCTATTCCCCTAGGTGATACTGGCGTGCCCTACGAAGCCCTTACGACTTGTGTTTATCCCCGTAGACAGGGCGTAGTAGGGTGACCCAAAAAGCTCCTAAAAAAGACGATAGCAAAAGTATAAAATTAATTGTTGGTGATAGCAATATATGATACCAGAGGAATACAAGTACCCCTAAGCGACCGATGGTTGAAAGTATCATAGTAATATAATGTTTATATAACGGAGTATCTGATGGTAATAAAAAGACTCTTCCTCTTTGGTGTAAGAAGAAGAGTCCGTATATAAATCCGAATATACAACCGCCAATGATGGATATGCTTGTGGTGTAGGCGGTGATCATACGATTTTAGAGCTTTTTAATACCTTTGTAGCGCCAAAACTCGGAAATGAGTGATGGAGAACCAGCGATGACAACTAAGCCGTGACGTTCATCAACCGATTTTGTTGCAGCTTCAAATGCTTCTTTCAAGTTTTTGCTTGAACGCGCTTTGATTTTCATGCCCTTAATTTCATTGGTTATTTTTTCAACATCCCATGATGCAGCACCTTTGTGTCCTGGTACTGGTTCTACCGGACATACAATGACAGAACCCGATGTTTTTTTGAAAAAGTAACGCAATAATTTCATGAATTCATTGGTATCGAGTGTAGGATTATTTGATCCTAAAATTAAGGTTAATCCTTTTAATGGGCGTTGGTAATGTAACAATCTGATACCAAGGAGCAAGTTTTTAAATGCATCTAAATTGCTTGCCACATCAAGTAATAATGATGGCTTTTCTTTATCCAGTAATTGGAAGTGTCCTGGTAATGTATGGTGTGCTTCACGCCAGAATTGTTCAATAGTTCTTTTTGGATTACGTTCTTGTTCTTTTTTAGCTTCAAGCGTAGGACGGCCACGTTGTCCTTTTTGTTTTGTTAATAACGTACCGCCAACAACAACGGCATCTTTGTTTGCAAATTGATTTACATAGATATGAGTAATACGTTCAGCAAGTGCTGCACAACGGCCGTGTAATTGTTCAAATGGATAGGTAAGTGGTGCTAATTTACGAATTGGCATGCCCCAAATACCACCTTTGTCTTTTACAAGTTCAAGCATTACTTGAAGATTTAATTTGCTTTGATCAGCTGAAATAACGTGCGTTCCTGGTCTTACCATGGCAAGCATGCTCTGTATCACTTCGCGCGATACTTCATCATGGGCATTTACTTCATCACTCGTTACACGCGTAATAGCGGCAATTTTTGGTGTGCAGATGGTGGTTGCCTGTGGGATGGTAGCATCATTAGTTTCCAATAAGATAACATCAGCATTATTTGCCTTGAAGTAGACAAGCGCCATCATGGTTAATAATTCACCAGAGTTTGCTTTAAGGCCAAGGCTTTCTGCGGTATTAATAACGTCATTACCAACTTCGGTAAATGTTTTGTTGGAAATGAGATCGTTATTAAATGAAATGCGTTCATTGTAGGTTAATAAATGAGGTGTGTACAAGGTACCAACTTGGAGCCCTTCTTCTTTAAGAAGTTGTGCTGCAAAGTTAATGGTTAATGATTTACCATTGGTACCACCGACAACGATGCTTGGTAATTTTTGAGAGAGAGATCCAAATGCTTGATCAAGTTTTTTCATGCAGGTGAGGGTAGTATCACTAACATTTGTTTTCCAATTTTGGTCGAGGAATTCTACAATTTCATTATAACTACGTTGTTTTCCCGTAGTTACAACGTCTTTGGAAGTCGTCTGTTTATTGATTGTTTTCATGCTTCTTCTCCATAGGGGGTTATAAGCTTTCTTACTTTCATACGTGACTTTATTATTAATATAAAGTACATTACAAAAATGTCAAACAAGCAATTAGGATTCAATCTGTAACATATTATTTACAAAAATAACAAAGTTGAAAGTAGAACTTTAAGTTAGTTGAAATTGTTTCTAGCAGCGGCTATCGGTATATATTTCTTTTTGTAATGTTTCTATATGAAAAGTTTTCAATTATGGTGGCAGGATCCGGCAACGGTATCCCGCATGGTGAAAGCCCTCCAACAAGGGCAGGTGGTAGTAGGTACGTCAGATACCGTGGTAGGCCTTTTGGCTGATGCAACCCAGGAAGGGTTTCAGGCGTTAAATCAGATCAAAGGGCGGGTGGATAAACCCTACGTGGTTTTAATCGCCTCATCAGATAAACTTACTCATTTTGTCCAAACTCCCCTTACTTCCCAGGTTCAAAAGCTCATCGCCTCCTGCTGGCCGGGCCCCTTAACTCTCGTTTTGCCAACAAAAACGGGCATAGGCCAATTTTTGGCTCCCTCTGGCTCTATTGCCTTACGGGTACCCAAGCACGAAGGCTTATTGGCATTGTTGCCCCATTTTGAGGGGGTATATTCTACGAGTGCTAACCTGAGTGGGCACCCGGTGCCAGCAACCCTGGATGAGTTGGACCCTGGAATTCGGGAAAAAGTGGCGTATGTAGTAGGTGATAAGAACGAGGTCTCTACCGTAGTACCCTCAACGATTATCGATTGCACGGGAGAACAGTTAAAAGTTATTCGTGAAGGGGCGTATTCGATTGCGGAATTAGAGAAGATGGTGAGCCACACCATTGGTTATTAATATAGCTGTTCTGCCTGTACCATTGACTTTATCTCCCGTAAACCGCCTATCATGAAACCATTACCAAGTTCTTAAACGCTAGGGATCTCATGAAAAAATACGGATTTACGCTGATTGAATTAATGATAGTGGTTGCCATAATTGCGATACTTGCCTTAATTGCCATACCAAGTTTTAAAAGTTTTTTGGGCAAAGCAAAACGAGCTGAAGCCTACATGAATTTGCATGCCATCTATGCAGCAGAAAAAGCCTACTGGGCTGAGCATGGTACCTATTCTACTGTGCTTGCCGGACAAGGGGGTATTGGCTGGAAGCCAGAAGGATACAAAGGCGGTGGCGCCCAAGAGCAGTTTAATTATACGTATGGTTTTGGTCATGGCGCAGAGGGTAAAAGTTATTTTACTGGTAAATTAGAAACACCGCACAGTTATTTGGGCAAAGCATATGCAAATAACAAGGGTTTTTTAGTGCTCGCTGCTGGGTATATCAATGGACCAAATAGTCAGCCCGATATTTTATCAGTTGATGAGGCAAATACGATCACTGTCGTGCATGATGCATTAGCAGATTAAAGTTAGCAAAGATCCCCGTGAGACGTTAATCTCACGGGGATCTTTATT
>JBIOKB010000004.1:0-37789 GCA_044451405.1 Candidatus Babeliales bacterium | reverse complement strand
GCATAGGGTAACGGGGGTAACGTGTATGCCATTGCTTAACTCCTCAAATAATATATCTGTTCACCAGGGCGTGCCATTTGTAATTGTTCCCGCGCTAACTTTTCTTTATAAAACGGATGGTGCTGCCATGCATGAAGTTCATGTTCAAGTGAGTTTACTTCTTTTTGCATAACTACAAGCGTATGCTCTGCAGTACTATGTTCATGCTGCATGCGCCACAGCGTGTGCAACCCCTGCGCACCAAAAAAATAGAGCCACGCAAACACGAGTACTTCTATACCAAAAAAACCACGCAACAGATACGGTTTATAATTCATCTGATCTCCTGATATATTGTTCATTATCATGCGCAACATCACGATGCTTTATTAAAAATTGTGCATGTGGAATTACTTCCTGCGCCAATTTATGCACAAAAGCAACGGAACGATGCCGCCCTCCGGTACAACCTATAGCAATGGTAATAAATAAGCGCCCCTCTTGATAGGAACGTTCAATAGCAAAGCGTACAAAATCACGCGCCTTGTGCCAATAATCAACCACTTCCGGTAATGCAAACAGGTAATCCTGAATTGGCTGATCAACACCAGTTAATGGTTTTAATGCGGGCATAAAATAGGGATTTGGCAATGAACTCACATCAAAGACGAAATTGCTTTCAGGCGGTACGCCATATTTAAAACCAAAGGATACTAAACTGACTGAAATACGTTGCGTTGTTGGTGCTGCAAATGAGGTGTGTATTAATTTACGCAACTGATGAATAGTTAACTGATCGGTATCTACAATGATATCCGCCATCATTTTAAGCGGATCCATAAGCTTTTTTTCTTGCGCTATGGCTCCTAACAAATCGCACGATTGTGCGAGTGGATGTGTGCGGCGTGTTTCTTGAAAGCGTTTTACCAATATGGCATCACTTGATGTTACAAATACAATCTTTATCGGTGGATTCCCTGATACGTTGCGCAATTCATGTTTGAGCAACTCCATGGTGCTATCACTGCGCACATCCAAGCCAAGCGCTACCCTCTTATACGTATCAGGCGTACTGGTTTGTGCAACCGACTTAAAAAAGACATCAAAGAGCGCAATAGGTAAATTATCGATACACAAAAAACCACTATCTTCTAGCGCTTTTAACACACTACTTTTGCCTGCTCCAGAATACCCCGTAACAATAACAATCTGTGCATGGTGTGTGTGCATGTTCATGGTTGAAAAAACCTGCGATTTAATCATAGCTTTGTGCATCATAAATAATCACCTTAAACCATCGTGCCACGATATCTTGCAATAAGCAGTAGGTTATGTAGATTTATTTTATTAGAATACGGTAATGCAGATTAAAAGAAAAGGATTGTAGCATGCGTATGCGTTCATACCATTATCTCATATTGTTGCCACCCTTGTATGCCTCTTTAACCTGCATGGCGGGAGTAGCAAAAAAAGAGCCGAGTACCAATTTTGACGAAGTTATCTACGATTGGTCACGCACCTTTGCTGAAGTTCTCCAAACAACCAATCAAAAACATTACAAAGTAACTAATCCTGAAAATTGCATGATTAAAGCAATTGATGGCTTTTTAACCTGCCTTGATCCCCACTCAAATTTTCTTGATCCTAAAACCTATAAAAGCATTTTAGAAAGTACGAGTGGTGAATTTTTTGGTATCGGTATTGTTATTGATAATACGCGGCAACCCAAAGATAAGTTTTTACTCGTGATTGATACGGTACTTGGCGGCCCAGCAGATAATGCAGGCATGAAAGCCCTTGATAAAATTATTGAAATTGATGGAAAACCACTTGAAGGCATATCAACAGAAGAAGCAACGGCAAAATTAAAAGGTGAACGCCACTCATCAGTGCATATAAAAGTGTTGCGAGAAAACAGCCCTGATCTGTTATCATTTGATATCAAACGTGATGTTATTAAAGAACAAAATTCCCTTTGCTTTTACTTGCCAGAACAACAGATCTATTATCTCTCTCTTGCTATGTTTACTGATACGGCAACAAAACAAATTAAAGATCTGTTACATCAAACACGTAAAAAACCATGCCGTGCGCTGATTCTTGATTTACGCAACAACTCCGGCGGCCTTTTAAATGTTGGTATTGATATTGCCGGACTGTTTGTTGATAAAGGAAGCTTGGTAGTAGCAACTAAGGATAAACAGAATAAAGAAACTGAGCGCTATGTAACAACCAGTGAGCCTATTGCCAATAATGGCATACCGCTCTTTATTTTAATTAATAACTACAGCGCATCCGCCGCTGAAATTCTTGCCGGCTGTTTAAAGATACATTCAGAGAATTATGCAAAAAAGAATGGTACGCAGAAAAAATTAATGGTCTTTTTAGTAGGCACTCGTACCTTTGGTAAAGGATCGGTGCAAGAAGTTATTCCTATCGGAAACAACTGTGCCATGAAATTAACCACATCACTCTATTTCTTACCAAACGACACCTCTATCCAAGGCCTTGGCATCGAGCCAGATTTTGATATCGAAAAACGGTTTCCACCAACCAATCAAATCACCTGGTTTACCAAATTTTATGGCAGAGAACGCACATTAGAAAATTATATCAATATCAACGGAACCAGTGATGAGGATGAGAAAAAGAATGAAAAATCATCCAAAGAAAAAAACTGGTCTGATCGCGCCAAAGATCTATTAGATAATGATAATCAATTTAGAGAAGCCATCACGTTGATCAACTTACTTTCAATGGCAAAAACCTACTGCCCTAATGAAGTAAGTAATCGGGATAAAGCGGTGAAGTTCTTAAGGGGTATTTATGTTACCAATGACGAACTCAAAATTGAGGAAGTTAAGTCATAGCATAGTTATTGTAAAACAATCCCCTAGCCCCTATGCTACTCCATAGGGGCCTTTTCAGGTTCAACCCCTCCCCCCCCACTTGCATTATTACAAATAAGAATTATAATTAAAAATGCAACTAAAATTAGCCATTTTTAAAAATTGGAAGGGTTTTATGAAAATCATAGTAACGATAGGGGTCGCCCTACTCACTCTCACCTCTGGCCTCTATGCCAGTGAAGAAGAGCGTAAAGCTAAGCTTCAAGAAGAGTTTTTCAGAGCAATTACTGCCGTAACTGTATGCAATGGAAACGAAGCAACAGAAGAACAATTAGAACACATACAATCTTTAATAGACGCAAAAGCCGATCTAAATGAAACAGTTTCTCATGGACGTTCACCTTTACGTTGTGCTGCAGGCAGTCCAGCTATAATGGAATTATTACTTACTCATAAGGCCGATGTAGATTGTATGTGTATGCGAGCAACATACAACTGGGGAAGCGGCCTCAATTACATATGTGAATCAATTGATGATGCAACTAGCAGAGAAAAATGTATTCGTACATTACTTAAGCATGGTGACAATATCAATAAGCAAGATAAAAATGGAAACACCCCAATTCACACGCTTGTACAGAAAAATACCGCCACTCCGCAAGTAGTTGAATTACTTCTTGCACATGGAGCAAATCCTAACATAGCCACTAAAGATGATTATACTGTCTTACGTACGTTAGATGAGAGGTTAGACAGTAAGCCACTCATTACATCAGACGATGATCGTTTAAATTTTAAAATTCCCGCGTGCCTAGCCCTTCGTGTATTACAAAAACACCGTAAAACACTTGATGCTTTAGGTGCATCACTTCCCATGTTTTCTTTAGATGTAGTTGGCGTTGTAGCTGAATATTTCTGTGGAAAACATGGCGCTGATAAGAAAAAACTTGAAGCTCTCTATGAAAAATATACAGAACTGATTCAAGACTTACGTAAACGTGGAGAATTATCATGAAAAAATTATTACCATTAATTCTTGGATTAGCAACCCTCGCCTCTGGCCTCTCTGCCAGTGAAGAGGAGCGTAAAGCTAAGATTCAACAAGAATTTATGCATGCAATTATACGCGAAAAGACAGATGAAATAGAAGCTTTATTAACAACAAAAGCCGACGTTAATACGCAAGATCCATTATTTGGTGAAACTCCCCTCTTCCATGCCGCAATTGGTGGTTATGGCGAGAGAACTCGCAATGAAAAACGACACAACATTATTACGCTATTACTTGAATTTGGAGTAAATCCTAACATTCCTAATAAGTTCAATCGTGCTGTTCTTGATATTTTGCATATCAAATTAACAGAAAACGCCGGTGATGATTACACGCGAATTCCTACGCGTGATACTATTCTTACTTTAGATGAACACCGTAAAAAATTAGACACTCTATATGAATTTCTTCCTATGTTTTCTTTAGATGTAGCTAGCATTGTAGCTGATTATTTCTGCGGAAGGCATGGAGCAGATAAAGCAAAACTTCATGCGATATTTGAAGATCAAAATATTAAATGGGTATTTAAAAAGTCTTCTGGGTTTTGCATGGTTCGCGAGCAAGATAAAAACGATAATTTAGTATGGAGGATTTTATGAAAGCTATAGTAATACGAGGGGTAGCCCTACTAACCCTCACTTCTGGTCTGTATGCCAGTGAAGAGGAGCGTAAAGCCAAGGTTCAAGAAGATCTTTTTTGTGCAATTGCACTCGAAAAAACAGATGCTGTAGCAGCTTTAATAATAACAGCAAAAGCTGATGATAATGACGATGTAATAATACCAACAGTGAGAGACTCACGCTCTGCCGATGAACGATGGCAACGATGGAAAGAAGAAGATCAAAAACCTGAAAAGCAAGCGCAAAAATTAGAACGTGAAAAAGCAGTACAAGAAAGTATAAACGTCATAGTGCTCAGTTGCACACAACTCCCATTTTCTTTAGAAACGACGTATGCAGCAGCAGCATCGTTACCCGCTGATATTCATAGACTTATTTGGAAGCTTGTTGGCGGAGGGGAAGAAATACGCAAAAAGCGATTAATGATGCAGCATGGTGGAGCGCATATCATCCCTGCAGTATTTCCCTATGGAGATTATCTTGCCACCAAGAGAAAACTTTTTGATTGTATTGACCTTGTTAAAATACGAGGTAATGATCTTCTAATAGACCTCGCGACAAATGCGCATGGACTATTACCTGATGCCAGTGATCCACGCCTTTATGTGCAGGCTGATAGCCGTGTTATATTAGAACGGGGCCATTTAGGATCCCGTTTAATTCAAGGACACAACGAGTATTTTCCTCACCTAGTCTCTGAGCGAAACCAACTTGATATTAAACCTAAAGAATTTAATGCGTTACACTATACCAACAGAGGCACCATCTTTAAGGTAGATGATGCAACACGAGCACAATTTGAAGAACTCTCTGAAGAACAGCTGAAATTTTTAGCTTGGTTATATGCATCACAAGAAGATGCCGTAAAAAAACAATCTAGTGACGCATTGACCTTAACTCAAGAGCAAAAACGTATATTTGTTTCACTACCAAACAATATACTGACAGCTCTTATAGCTAATTATACTTTTACTAATGTAAAGATCACCAAAAATGCCGCTGATATCACTCGTGCAACTGCTATGTATGCTGCACTCGCTCCGGTAGCTACTGCGGCACTATACTATATAATTACCTTCGCTTTGCGCATCAAAGGTTAAAGTACACCACATAAGACATAAAAAAAACCCCCGGCATTTCGCACTGAAATGCCGGGGGTTTAAATTTTCACTACAGAAAATTAGTAGCGAGGGAAGCGACTACCGCCACCATTACCACCATCACGATGTCCGCCACCATTGTATGGACGACGTGGACGATCTTCGCGTGGACGAGCTTCGTTAATTCTTAAACGTTGCCCACCAACTTCAACACCATTTAATGCGTTGATTGCTTGATTACCTTCATCCATAGTTGACATTTCAACAAAGGCAAAACCACGATGTTCACCAGTGAACTTATCTTTGATGATGCTTACTTTTTTTACTGTGCCATGTTGACCAAATAAAGATCTCAATTGATCTTCACTAACACCTGCTGCTACATTTCCAACGTAAATATTCATATACGCGATACCTAATAATTAATAATTAATAAAATACATCTAGTTTAAATTCTTCTTATCTTCTATTTCTTATATATTTTCAAACCCTTCTCTTAAAAAACATTAATTCATTTGCCTTTCAGCTAAACTCTATCACTCGTTAAAGTTTGAAATACTATGTGAAAAAACGACACGCTCATGCGTACCAAGATAGCTCTGTTTAACTGAGGAGCTCTTTTGAGGAGGATTTCTATGCGAAATTTCAAATAGAAAGATGAAAACACAACTCGCAAACAATGTTATAGATAATCGATTCTTATATGATCTTTTCATGATTCTATTATTTTATGCGTAATTGAGCTTATCATTAAACTCATAATTCATGATGCCTTATGCCGGATAGTTTGTCAACTTTCGCTGGGCTGGCAACGCAGGTGTAAAGAAACTCATATGGCGAAAGTTGCCCGGCGTAGCTTAACACTGCCTGAGGTCTTACTTCGATAGCAAGAGCGAAGTATTGGGTCCCAAACGAGCTTCTGTGAGGTTGGGTAAAATAGGGGCCAGTCCTTCTCCCTACTCCACCGTCACTGATTTAGCCAAATTACGGGGTTTATCAATCGGTCTGCCTAACTCACGGGCAATATGGTAGATAAAAAACTGCATAACCCCGGTCATAGCAAGTGGCCCTAATAGCGGCTTAACCCGCGGTATTATAAAGCTATCATCAGCCAGCGAACAGAGCTCCGTTTGCCCTTCAAACGCAAAGGCTATAATGCGCCCCCCACGGGCCTTAACCTCTTGGGCGTTAGCCGTGAGCTTTGAATAAATAATAGGATCTTTACAGGAGAAGATGAATACCGGCGTATGCTCATCAACTAACGCTAGTGGACCATGCTTAAGCTCACCAGCAGGATAGGTATCAGCAGCAATGTAGGAGATTTCTTTAAACTTAAGTGCTGCTTCTAGGGCAAAGGGATAACTAATATGGCGACCCAAGAAGATCGCTTGTTTGACACCGCTATATTTTTTAGCAAGTGATTGTATGATCGGCATCTTGTAATTTTCAATGGTATTTTCAAGCACCTCTGCTATCACCAACAGGTCTTCTTCTGCCTGATGCATCTGCTCATGGGTAATACACTGTTTCTCTAACGCGATACGATGCGCAAGCCAATAGAGTGCTGCCATCTGCGTTGAAAATGCTTTTGTTGAAGCAACGGCAACTTCTTGCCCGGCATGGGTTAATATAAAACCATCAGATTCACGCACCAAGGAACTTGAGGGAACATTCGTTACTGCAAGCGTAGGCAACTGTAAAGAAAGCACTAAGCGTAATGCTTCAAGGGTATCCGCCGTTTCTCCCGATTGGGAAATAAATACATACACACTATTTTGTTCAGGGAAAAATGATGTGTAGCGGAATTCTGACGCTAAATGTACCCGCGTAGGAATTAAACAGACCGTTTCAAAATAAAATTGGGCAATACGTGCTGCATGCCATGACGTACCGCATGCGATTAAGTTTATGGTGTTAAGCTGTTTTACATAGTCAGCTGTAAGATTAAGATCATCCCATATGCGATGAGTTAATGAACGCAATGAGGTCACCGTTTGCTGGATAGCACCTTTTTGCTGATAAATTTCTTTGAGCATGAAATGTTCATAACCCTGCTTTTCATAATCACCCCACTGGGATTGAATATCCTGCGTTTGCACAGCTAACGCATTGCCATGAAAATCATAGAGCGAGACTAAATCGGTACGTACAATAGCAAAACTTTCATCAGGTAAAAAAAGCACTTTTGATGTTTTACCATTAAAAGCCATAGGATCTGATGCTACAAACATTTCCCCATCACCAATACCAATACATAACGGAGAACGCTTGCGTACCAGCACCATGCGATCAGGGAAATTCTGCATAATGGCTACAAAAGCATACGCACCTTCAAGCTCTTTAACGAGCTCAACAATAGCTGCTTTAAAAGTAGAATGGGAAACTAATAATGCTTCAAAAAGATGTGCAATAACTTCAGAATCAGTTTGGGAATGAAAAACGTGTCCGTCTTCTTCTAACCGTCTTTTTATTGCAAGATGATTTTCAATGATGCCATTATGCACGAGCGATAACGTTTTTTCACAATCAAATTGGGGATGAGCATTGATTTCAGATGAATTGCCATGGGTTGCCCAGCGAATGTGGCCAATACCTAAATGACCATCAATGGGCGATTGGTCAATCTTTTTAACTAGATTATGCAGATGTCCTTCAGATTTTTGATAAACCAGGCGATTGTCATCAGGATTTAAACAGGCAAAACCCGCAGTATCGTATCCCCGGTATTCGAGGCGAGATAGGCCATCTAAAATAATTTTTCTACTATACTGATTACCGATATATCCAACTACCCCACACATACTGCTTCCTTGAGACGAGCACCACCGGCAACACGAGGTATCGTATCACCGGTGGCCTTGATTCTTAACGTTTCACGAATTGGAACTTACGACGTGCCGCTGGCTGTCCATATTTCTTACGTTCCTTGCGACGAGCGTCCACGGTTAATAGCTTATGCTGTCTTAACAAGGGACGGAGAGATTCGTCATAACGCACTAATGCACGAGCAATGCCAAGCTTGATAGCGCCAGCCTGGGCATATAAGCCCCCACCAGCAACATTTACTTGTACATCAAACTCGCGGCTTACCGGTACAACGTGGAAAGGGATAGTTGCATCGGTACGAGTAACATCGGTGTCAAAATAGTCTTTAAAATCTTTGCCATTTACTTGAAGAGAACCCTTGCCTGGACGCATCCATACACGGGCAACAGCAGACTTACGGCGACCTACGCCATGAGAAACGGGAACCACTTTAGGGGTCTTGATCGTAGTTTTTTTAGCCTTTGGAGCAGCTGGCTTTGCTGATGCTTTAACTTTAGTTTTTTCCATACGTCTTGAACGTTCCTTGTGTACACTGTACCTATAATATTATGGTTTATTAGGTTACACGCCTGTGGGGAAATGTCAAAATTGACCTTCTCATCCTGCCATACCCTGTGTTATACTTTTGGCCTTGATTGCCGATGTAGCTCAGCTGGCAGAGCAATTGATTCGTAATCAGTAGGTCGTCGGTTCAAATCCGATCATCGGCTCCAGTCTGGTGCGCTAAAGCGCACTACTTTGCTTATCCGGGCTTTCAAGCTCGGCAAACTTCGCCTGGCTGGCGCCACAGTCTTAAATCTCACTCTCAGGCACTCGAGCCGGTATGCCATCTTCATACGCCTCTTGGCACAACAAACACCGAGTAGCATTCGGGAATGATTTTAACCGCTTTTCAGAAATAGGATTACCACAATCAACACATACGCCGTACGTTCCTTCTTCTATCATTTCAAGGGCACGCACAATCCGTTTATATTCATCAATTTTGGTATTTTGTATGGAACTGGTGAGGCTATCCATGGTTGACGTAAGCGCTTGATCCCCCACATCTTGCACTTGATCATCAGAGAACTTTTGACTATTTAATGCTTGCATCTCTTGTTCAAGTTCTAGTTTACGTTTTAAAAGTTCTTTGTGTACCGTAGCAAATTCACGCGATACTTTTTTTGCTTCACCCACGCCTCTTCCTTTGTTTTTGAAAAAACTGTTTTAATAGTTCTGCAGCTTGTACTACACCGACCCCTTCAATAGTGTGCACCGCATCTATTTTGTATATCGAATTGCCCGCATCGTTGTCAAGACGATAGCCAAAGAGTGGGGAGCTTGCACCAAACACAACCCCCTGCACGCGACTCAGGGTAATAAGCCCCATGCACATACTACACGGTTCAAGGGTAACATAGAGCCAGCACCCGGCAAGACGCCAATCGTTACGTTTTTTGGTAGCAGCAGCAATTGCCCGCATTTCTGCATGCGCTGTTTGGGAATGCAACGCTTCTACGCGGTTATAGCCGCGACCAATAATAGCACCATCGCCATCAACAACAAGAGCGCCTATAGGCACTTCGTTAGACGCATATGCTCTGCGCGCATATACGAGTGCTTGATTCATGTAATATTGATCACGTTCATGACCAAATGGGGTAGCGCGTGTGTGCATATGAGATATCCCTAAAAAACTATATATACTCTACAAAAGCCCTTTTTTACTGCATGTAAGTAGAAAAAATTGCTTTTCTCCTATACACTTACTACCGTATATGTCAGTAATGAAGTCAGTAGTGAAAAAATCCAAATTACATAAGTGTATACCCAGTAGAAATAATCCTCAACTGGGTGCACTATCCCTCAGGAGAACCTCTATGGCCGATAAACCAAAAACTGGTGAATATACCGCCGAATCGATTAGGGTGATTGAAGGTCTTGAGGCAGTCAGAAAACGCCCGGCCATGTACATCGGTTCAACAGGACCTAACGGACTCCATCATTTAGTCTATGAACTTGTTGATAACTCAGTGGATGAAGCGCTTGCCGGCCATGCTGATTCGATAAAAGTCATCCTCCATGACGATGGCTCATGTTCAGTTGAAGATAATGGACGCGGTATTCCCACCGGCATACATCCGACAGAAAAAGTTTCTGCAGCAGAAGTTGCCCTTACCAAATTACACGCTGGTGGTAAATTTGATAAAAACACCTACAAATATTCTGGTGGCCTTCATGGGGTTGGTGTATCAGTCGTAAATGCACTCTCAATAAAACTTGATTTAACCATTTATCAAAACAACAAAATCTATTTCCAGGAATATAGTAAAGGCAAACCGCTCAATAAACTTACCGTCATTGGCGATACAGAAAAACGCGGGACCTTAATTCGCTTTACACCAGATACAGAAATTTTCCAAGAAACTACTAAATTCAGTTTTGATACCCTGGCAGCACGTCTGCGTGAACTTGCTTTTTTAAACAAGAAACTGCGCATCTTCATTAAAGAAGAAGCAAGCAACCGTGAGCAAGAGTTCTATTTTGAAGGCGGGATCATTTCATTTGTTGAATATGTTAATCATAAAAAAGAGCCGATTTTCCCTGAAGTACTCTATTTTGAATCAAGTGATGAAACCTACATGCTTGAGATAGCACTTCAATACAATGAAGGCTATGGTGAACAGCTGTATTCATTTGTAAACAACATTAATACCATTGAAGGTGGTACCCACGTTGCCGGTTTTAAATCAGCGTTGACCAAAATTTGTAATAAGAAGGCACAAGAATTTCATATCGTCAAAAGTGATGAAAGTTTTTCCAGTGAAGATGTGCGGGAAGGATTAGTATGCGTTATCAGCATTAAAGTTCCTGAACCACAATTTGAAGGACAAACAAAAGGTAAATTAGGTAATAATGACGTTAAAGGGTGGGTTGATTCCTACACTTTTGCGTTCCTTGAAACCTATTTTGAAGAAAATCCAGCAACTGCTAAGAAAATTTTACAAAAAGCTGAAGTTGCAAAACGGGCACGTGAAGCAGCTAAAAAAGCACGTGATTTAACCAGACGTAAAACAGCACTTGAATCAGCACTCTTGCCAGGAAAACTTGCTGACTGTTCCAATGAAAATCCCCAAGAAACTGAGCTTTTTATTGTTGAGGGTGACTCTGCAGGCGGATCAGCAAAACAGGGACGCGATAGAAACTTTCAAGCCATATTGCCCTTACGCGGTAAAATATTAAACGTTGAAAAAGCACGTCTTGATAAAGTGCTATCCAATGAACAGATACAAAATCTTATTGCAGCAATTGGGTGTGGCATTGGTGAAACTGATTTTGATGTAACCAAGGCACGCTATCATAAAATAATTTTAATGACCGATGCTGACGTTGATGGCGCACACATTCGTACGCTACTTTTAACCTTCTTTTTCCGTCACATGAAGCCGCTTATTGAAATGGGGTATTTATACGTAGCACAGCCACCACTCTACAAAGTAAAAATTGGTAAAAAAGAACAATATTTAAAAGATAATAAATCGTTCCAAAAGTTCTTGTTTGATTGGGCGTATGATCAAGTAAGTATCACCATCAATGACAAAGCACTCACGGCAACTGCATGGCAAGAGCTGTTACAAAAACTCATGGTGTATAATGAGTTGGTAGAAAAAACAAGCCGCATTTTCAAAATAACCTATGATCATTGTCATCGTATTGTTACCTGCTTACACAACAGCCCATGGAAAAAAGAGGAAGGAACAGAACGATTAGTTGAAATCTTAAAGCAGTGCTTTACCCACTATACTATTTCCGTAGATAACCAATTGTTTGAGCAAGATACCTTGCCAGAACAAGAGGTTGGTATTACCAAAACCTATATCATCTTTAGTATTTTAAATAAGCAGTGGAAAGTACCTCTTGATTTCTTTAGCTCTCCTGAAACACTCATTTTATTCCAACACTTTAATGTCCTTGCCGCTTTTGATGCACAGCCGTGGATATTAAAAATTATTGATAAAGATAGAACGTGGGAAGGTAAGGGGGTTGTAAACATCATTGAGGGCATCAACCAAATCAGCAAGCCATACTTAAGCATTCAACGATACAAAGGTCTTGGTGAAATGAATGCTGACCAATTATGGGAAACTTCCATGGACAAAGAACGTCGATCACTCTTAAAGGTGAGCATTGAAGATGCTATCAAAGCTGACGCGTGGTTTACCACGTTAATGGGTGATGATGTTGAAGGAAGAAAACAATATATTGAAGAGTACGGACAATTTGTTAAGAATTTAGATATTTAAGAAAGTATGGAACTATGAAAAATACAGTGTGGGTAGCCATTGTTATGGCTACAGTTACTGCGATAGTTAATGCAGGCGAACAACAAAAAAGCTCATTGTCATACGAAGAAGAACTAAGCATTAGAAGAGAAGCTGCAGAGGCAGTTGCAGAATTAAATGCACGCTCACTCTCACCACAACAAGTAATCTTTGAAGCGCTTACTGAATTATGTGATCAACACAACGAAGATGAAACAAACAAATGCAGCTCACCCAAAGTAGTTGTAAAAGAAGTAATGGCGTTGATTCCACCATCACCACTCGCATTAACCCGACGAATATCAGCGTCACCAAAAATGCGCCCGATAGCAGTAAGAATAGCGGCTCACTAAAAAATAGCGTGCCTCTATAACCTCATGCAAATACTCAAGAAGTACATCGTATAAACATAGAACGAAAGGGTTCATCATGAAGATACGAACTTTAGGAGTAGTGGTAGTAGGAAGCATGTCGATTGCTGCATATGCAGCTCAAAAAGTAGAACCTGGAACTCTTGCTTCAGCTCGTGCAAAATTAGCAGCTCTTGGTATTGGACAAACGCAATTGTTTGCAAATCCTCGCCTTGCGCTTGGAGCTCATTCCAAACCAGATAAAGATGAGTTTGGTTATGGCACTCAAATCAAAATAGGCGAAACAACTAAAATGGTGCGCGATATTGGACCAGCAAAGCAAGAACTACTCGACACAGCAATGGGCAGAGCAGATAAAATGCCAAGCACATTTGTGCCACAAACACTGGTTGTTATCGCAGAAGAAGAAACATTAGCGGTTCCACTAACAAAATCTCACATAACAAAAAAAGCACGCATGCCACGCGCTGCACAAAAAGCACGCAAAGATCTTGAAAGAACAACCGTTGTTCACAATAAAAAAGATATTGAAGCTACAACAATAGTAAATCTTGCTGGTTCAGATGATCTTGATGTGGAAGGACTTCTTACAATGGAAGTTGAGCCGCAACCTCTTTCAGAAGAACAGAGTCGAAAATTACTCACGCTCGACTTTGTGCATCATGAGGAAATGGAAAAAAAAGATTGGCAAATTAATCCTAGAAGATCCTAAGTAATTGAGGGCTGGTGTAATGCCAGCCCTTTGTTTTTCTTATGAAGGCAAGTTTGGTGTGAACATTTTAAATGAACCTTCAAGCGCTTTTTGGCCTTTATTAGCTAACGCTTTATATACCTGCGTATAGTAATCCTGCAGCCTAGCAAGTTTTGCTGACGCACTGTTGAGTGTAGTAAGTTCTGCATCAATTTCTTTAATAGCCGGCGAACTTATATACGATGCAAGTGCATCAGTTGCATATCCCCACTCTATCACATAGTTCTCACATTTTTGACTAATATCCTTCATACTATTGTTTGCCGCATTCCAGTGAATTGCTTCAAAGAACATCCACGTTGCTAAATCTTGTAACCGTGCAATGTAGGTTGCACTTCTTTCTGTTTTGCTTTCTTTAATCGCCTTATCAAATTCTTTCCCTGCAAACAGCACACTACTTGCCATAAGCCCTGCAACAACGCACATGCGTATACTCTTCATACACTACTCCTTGGTAATAAAGTTAATAATCGTACGTTCTTACTATGGACAGATACACACATAAAAATAAAGAAATCAGTTATTTCCCCTTGTGCGCTGAGGCGCGCTATTTTGTATTTACCGCCAATCTGCTACTATAAATAGTCATGAATACCGCAAAAAACCTTATTTCTACCGTACATTCCCATATCAATGAGCATCAGCTCATCACTCCCGGGTCAACCATCATTCTTGGTCTTTCTGGTGGCCCCGATTCCCTCTTTTTACTCCATGCGCTTTCTCCATTACAGGCAACTCAACAAATTACCCTTATTGCAGCACATCTTGATCATGAATGGCGCCCTGATTCATACAAAGATGCTGAATTTTGTCTCAGTGCTACGCAAGCACTGGGGGTACGTTTGGTTACCGCCAAGATTTCAGAATTGAGATTGTCGTTGAAATTTAATGGGTCCAAAGAAGAATGGGGACGCAAGGCGCGCCGTTATTTTTTTGAACAGGTTGCTGATACCTATCATGCCCACCATACTGCCCTTGCCCATCATGCTGATGATCAGCATGAAACGTTGTTTATTCGCTTAATACGGGGCACCAGTTTGAGCGGCCTTACTGGCATTAAGTGGAAACAAGGGCGCTACATTCGCCCGCTGCTTGGTGTGTATAAGCAGGATATTCTTTCCTATCTGCATGAACATCAGATTGCCTACCTTACTGACCCAAGCAATACGTCGCCTCATTTTTTACGCAATAGAATTAGAGCACAGGTAATTCCTGCACTCAGGTTATGCGACGCGCGCTTTGATGCAAACATGGCAACTACGATCAAACGATTACAGGAGACGGAAAATTTCTTAGATGCGCTTACGCAGCAAACGTATCAGACTCTGCGCGTTGAAGCTGTAGGTTTTGAAGCAATTGATCTCGCTCAATTTTTAGCATTGCACCCTGCACTTCAACACCGCATACTCATTCACTGGTTTTGCAAAGTGCAGGTTCCCTTTCAACCAAGCCAAGCACTGCTTGACGAAGTTATGCGCTTTTTAAAACAACCGGGAAATAAAGAACATCAGCTCTACTCGGGGTGGGGGATCAGGAAGAAGAACGGCATTGCCAGCATTGTAAAAGAGTCACACCTTTGAAACGAACCCCCTCTTCGCCTGGTGCGCATAGGCGCACTATTTAGAGAATAACGTTGAAGCATCATTAGGCTTCGCCGGGCTGACGCCATTACCCTTCACTAAAAATCGCCATAAAAGATCTTGTGCTTGTGAAATACCAATTCGCGGCGTTGCAACAATATCAGATGCGCTATAGCTTCTGCCTTCTCCCACATACAATGAGCCAAGTTGAGTTGCATCAATACCAATCTGATCACGCGTAATTGCGAGCGCTTTTGTAAGCTTTCCCGGTCCGTTGGTAAGATGTGTGTGCCCAGATACGCCGCGCCGTTGTTGCATATACGCAATACCTGCAATCGGCTCAAGTGCTCGAATAAGTACCCCGCCGGCAGCTACTGATGCATCACGCGATACAAAGTTTACACAAAAATGAGTTCCATAAATAAAATAGACGTACGTATAACCCACCGGACCAAACAACGGTGCCGTACGTGGGGTTTGCCCCTTGTATGCATGACATGCAGCATCATCTGATCGATAGGCTTCCGTTTCTACGATAATGCCCGCAAGTAGGACACCATCAACTTCACGCACGAGTACTTTACCCAATAAATCTTGGGCTACGGTTACTGTATCTCGGGCATAAAAGTCACGTGAAAGTGGGGTTGATGGTATTATAACGCTCATTTGATTATCTTTTTTATTGTCAGTAAGATATCAGGATTAAAAATAGGACTTGTAATGGATTATACCGCATTATCTTCGCGTAAAAAAGCGCTTATTATAAGCGGTTCCTTACTCATCCACCTCCTTCTCTTAATTCTTATGTTTATTGCTATCACGGGAGAAAATCCCTTTAATTCCTCTCGCCACCTTGATGAGCTGGCAAATATCCTTGCCCAAAGCCCGATGGAAAGTGAGGATGCGACGGTAATATTTTATGATGAGCCTACACTGCAGGAAATGGGAGCGAGCGTAAGCAATGAGCCGGTGAGTGCCACTGCTGACGCACCGTTTGATCCGTATGCGAAGGCGGAAGATGCTCAAAAAAAAGAAGAAGTAGTTGATGAAAGTGTGTCCCAAGACGCCGTTCGTATCCTTCGTCAAGCTCAGGACGAACGGGAAATAGAATCAATCGAAAAAAATAAAACAAGAACACTCGAAGAAGAAAAAATTCTCACCGCAGAAAATAATAAATCCGTTCGTGGTGAGCCTGACGAACCATATCGAACGGTTACAGAAACAACTCCTGCGCAGCAGGAGCGTGCATCCTCCGGCATCGGCAATATCACCATGGCCGACATCGCCAAAGGGTTTTTAAAAAGCATGGCGCAAGAAAGTGGTGGCAAACCAACATCATTAAATGCAGAACAATTAGCGCGCCAGCGGTACGGGACCCGAGTCTGGTCACTCCTACGTCAATCATATAACGCCTATAAATCACCAACCCAGTTATTAGATGATATTCATACCCACGCAGTATTTGTACTTACTATCGATAAAGTAGGAAAATTAGTTTCTGCAGAATTGCAGCATCCGAAAAAAACACTTGATATCATACAAATTGAACGTTCATTATTAAACGCTGTGTACAAAGCCGGATTATTCCCACCCATACCAAAACAATTTGATGTGGATACCATCACCTTAAGTTATCCGCTTGGTATTCGCGGCCATGCAGGAACACACATGTACGATCTCATTTATGAGTAAAGCCTTCATTACCTATTTCTTTTTTTGTTACGCTACAGGAGAACAATTCCTAATTGGGGAGATGGGACCATGAAGCACTCTTTCTACATTATTGCCATAAGCATAGGTAGCATTACTTTTGCAGCAAGCCGCATTGATGATTTTGTAATCACGCTAGATCCAACCTGGCAAATTATTGAATGTGATGATAATAAATGCAAAGAATTTGGCGGAAAATGGGTGATCATTGGCAGCATCATTTTCAGAAAAAAAGCTAAAGAACCAGTTAACCTTACGCGGCTTTATTTGCGTTGGCACGGGCATCAGCTTGATACGCAGGTAGCTTCATTGTACAAAAAACCAGAAGACAAAGATTTTTTAGCAATACAAGAAAATTTAGTCTGTGATGGCACGTGGGATTCGGCAAATCAAACGCTCTTATTTAATTTTGATCAGAAGCAAACACTGGGGTTAACTAATATTTTTTATGTCGTGCTTACGATTCCTGAAAGCGTAGAACCGCAGATAAAACAGGGCAGCTTTGAGCTCATGACCCATTATCTGCCTGAGCAATTTCAGCCAACAACCAATCAGCAGTTGTCACTGGCGTATAACATGAAGAAAACATTTTTTGTAAAATGAAAACCCTACGTCGCCTTTTCTTCGAAGGTCAAACAAGAGCTGTGAAGGCTATGAAGGGCAGGGCGCCTGCGAACTTAATGCCCACAAGCGCTCGTTAACGTATTATTGAAAATTATTAGAATCCAAATTCTTCGCCTTTAACTACCGGTGCCGCCGTTGCAGGCGCAGTTCCACCTGTTGCTGCTGCTTCAACCGATTTAATCACTGTTGGCAATACACTGACAGCTTTTAAAAATGTATCATTTCTCTTTTTAAGTGCACTTAACATGTTACCAACTACAAGGCTTACTGGCTTACCATCAATAACTACTTTAGATCCTACAAATGGCATAGCTTCAATAAGACTAAATATAGGGTTAAAAATATCTGACTCTAAACTATCCAGATAATCAGCAATAACACCAATAAATTTACCTTGCGCATTTAAATACGTCATTAAAGTATCTATTTGATCTTGAGCTGTTTTTGCATTTTTTACCCCAATTGAAGCAGTATTAACACCTGCGGCTGCTAGTTGAAGATCTGCAATAGCTTTTCTGGTCTTATTTGGAAATTGATCTGCCGTTTGGCTTAATGTAGCTGCAGTAATCAATGAAGTTGAACCAAGATCAATTACCATTTTAACCTTAGTGAGGACATCGCTAGGACACATATCATTGTTGCCAGTAGCTGGATTTTTCTGATTACAAATAGTTCCAGCAAAACCTTTAACTATTCCGGCAATATTACCTGCTTGCTGTAAATCAGCCTTTGCATCCGCTTGAACCATTGGCGTCCACACACCTGCTACTAGGGCAACTAGGAGCGCAACTATCATAATCTTCTTCATACAACCTCTTATTGTGTTAGTTTTTTAACCTACATACTTTTCTAATTGAAATTATATGAAATAAAACACTATTAAATCAATGGTTTATTGTTTTAATATATTGTTATTTATTTATTTTCGAACCTGAGCTTCAGGTTTGCCCCTCTACGTTTTTACTATCGAAGAAAAACCCGAGGAAGCTTTAAACTACGCCGGGCTGTCGGCGCTATATAACTAGCTCAGTTTCTGTTATACTTTTCCCCATATCAGAACGCAAAAACCCTTAATTAGTAGATAAAAACCATGAGCATGGAAAACAAAGATTATTATGGCATTTTAGGGATCGCCAAATCGGCCAGCCAGGATGACATCAAAGCTGCCTACCGCAAATTAGCCCTCAAATATCACCCGGACCGTAACCCAGACAACAAAGAGGCTGAGAATAAATTTAAAGAAGCGGCCCAGGCATATGAAGTCTTGTCTGACCCTGATAAGCGCAAGCGCTATGACCAATTTGGCGCTGCCGGCGTTGAAGGTATGGGCGGCATGGGCGGACAGCATGGTCCTCATGATATGAATATGGATGATATCTTTAGTGCCTTTGGCGATATCTTTGGTGATATGTTTGGCGGACAACAACGGCATGGACGTAAAAAAAGTGGCCCAACGCCACAACGGGGCCACGATTTAGCTAAAGAAGTTCAAATCACGCTCAAAGATTCGTTTCTTGGGTGCAAACAAGACCTTGGCTACCAACGATTTGTATCATGCGCTACCTGTAAGGGATCTGGCACAAAACCTGGCACCAAAATAGAAACCTGTAAATCATGTAACGGCCAAGGGCAAATGCACTTTACCAAAGGCTTTTTCATGTACACACAACCGTGTACCAGCTGTAACGGCCTTGGGTATAAAATAGCCTCCCCCTGCTCTACCTGCTCAGGAAGTTCTAGAACCCGTGAATATGAGAAATTTTCAGTCAACATCCCTGCCGGTATCTATGATGGCGCTGAACTGCGCATTAAAGATAAAGGTGATGCGGGTGTGTATGGCGGCAGTACCGGCGATCTGTTTATCAAAGTACATGTAATGTCCGACAAGAAATTTAAGCGTGTTGGTGATGACCTTGAATGTTCTATCATGCTTACCTACCCACAGCTCGTATTAGGCGGTCAAGTAGAAATAGAAAGTATCGATGGATCCAAAGTTACCATTAAAATTCCCAAGGGATGCCCGGTAAACGAACATATCATTGTGCCTGGAAAAGGGTTTCCACACGTTCGTGGAAATGCCAAAGGGAATTTGGTAGTGATTACCCAATGTATTATTCCTAAAAAATTGAGTACTAATGCTAAAAAAGCGCTCAATGATTATGCGCAAGCAACGGGGAATGAAGCTACTGAACATGAGAGCAGCATAACCGGATTTTTTAAGCGATTTGTAAGCTAATCCAATCTTAGATAATTAATAAGTCGCAGTTTCTTCTGCAGCAAGAAGTTCTTGCAACTCTTCCTTATGAGCTGTCTTCATGTGTCCATCAACAAACATTTGATGTACTTGAAGTGTGCCCAAAGACTCTTTTCTCGTTTCATCACCTTCAGCTACTGGTGGTAGTGCGCAATCTGCAGGCTGTTCTTCAACAGAAGCGCTCGGGGCAAAAAGTGGATGCTCGTTCCCTACGCATGGCGATGAAACCCCAAGCTCAGAGGGTGTTGGTGTATGTTCAAGTGGCTTTGTCTGTTGTGCTTCTCGTTGTTGCCGTATTTGAGCTCGAATAGCTTGCCCTTCTTTCATTTTTTGTGCTCGTTCTAAACGTTGCTGCTCTACGGTTGATAATTGACCTGAACCAGCGCCTTGTACTTCTTTTACTTGCACAGCAGCTCGAAGTTGTCGCGCCTGTGTTCCTTCTTGTAACGCTTCTTTCTCAGCGGTATTAAGCTTAATCCAACCCTCATTCTCTGCTTTTATACCCGTCTGTTCTTGAATATGTTGCAACAGTTTTTCACAAGCAGTCACTCTTTGCATCAGTTTGCCAAAAGTGATCGATTCACCCATCATAAGACTTCTGTGATGTTCAACTGTAGTACCAAGATTAGTAATAACTTTTTCATTTTTATTTAACGTTTCCAGCGCTCCACTTATTTGACTAGCCACAAATGCTACGTCTCCTTCTTGTCCTTCTATTCGTTTTGCCAAGTCTACCATAGCTTTACACATACTCTGATTTTCTTCTTTCACCTGCAGATAATTTCTTAACAGCAGACCTATGGCTTGACCTTGGGAATCTTCTTGTTCTGGTTGTTGTGGAACTGCTGCAACACCGGCTCTATCTTCATGCGCTTGTTTAGCCGCAAATTCTTGGCGTAATTCATTAATCCGTTCGTCCTGATCTTGTCGAAGGATACGAACACAATTTTCTTGATGTGTAGATAATGCTTGTTGTAACTCGGCCTTTTGTTGTTCTTTAGAAATACGACGGCCTTCTTCCCATTGCTCATTTGTAAATTGTACTGTTATCCTACCATCACCCGGCTGCTGAACTGCTCCAACGTGCGCCTTCCTTGCCTGCTTATACAAAGCAATTCCCACAAGACTTAAAACTACTGCCGTAACTGCCGCAATAATTCCCAGTTGTTTTCCATCAAGTTGTTTAGGCAACTGCCATGCGTGCAGCGCTGGTGTTGCTAATACATGCATACATACCAATGATGTGATTATTATTTTTTTCATAATTAATTCCTTACTAAATAAAAAGGGCCCGAATCTACTCAGGGCCCTTTATTATACATCTTTTTTTGCTTAGTGCATTATGCAGTGGTCACAACTACCGCAACAGGTTCTTCTGCAGCAGCTGGTTCAACCGATACATCTACACTCGCCCCAGTGCCATCACGGCGTGCTTTTGGTGATGGAAGTGGCGACATGACTTTAACTGTATCAGGACCAAATGCAACCTGTTGTGCGTTAAATTCATCAAGACTCCGATTTGCTTTTCTAATAATGGCAAGCTTATCTACTCGCTCTGACAATTCTGTCAAAGTACTACCAAGCTTTGTCTGCAAATGTGTAAGCTGTTCTTTTAGACTTGATATTTCGCTTGCATGTTGCTGTGCATCTTCTCTTAAGAAACATAACTTGTAAAGCGCATCTATTGAGGCAATCTGATGTTGTATCGCCACTACCTGTTCACTAAGTGGCTGCAAACCTGCTTTTGTAACAAAATCTTGATCTCTTTTACGCAATGTCGCATCAGTCGGCCTTTTGGCAATCTCGCCGTTCAATTGATCAAAAGCATTCCTAGATGGTTTTTCTGCGAGCTGCTCTTGCAATTTTTTTACTTGTTCATGCAACTGAGCAATTTCTCCATTTACTGGTGCTAAATCCACTGCTGTAGAAACCAGAGGCTTCTCTCTTTCTTTTTGCATTAATTGTGATATTTCTTCTTGTTTTTGTGCTAATTGTCCTGTTGTTTGTCGCATAGTAGCATGATCTTGTTGTAACCCACGAACATCTCCAACAATTGCTGCAAAATTCCCCTGCAATTGTTGTAATTGCGTACGCACATTTGCACTCTCTACCGCTTTCTCCACCGCTCCTTGTCCCGCTGCGTCACTTGCTGGAGCCGCTGGTCTTGCACTCGATGCATTTCCTACCGGTTGGCCACCGCGATGTTTTTTAGCATACAGCAGTGCTAATATACTGAGCACCAATCCTGCAATGCCTACTGTTATAATCGCCTTATTTTTCCATACATTGCTCATTAATGATGCGTCAGCTGCGTGCACAGGAATCCCTGATAATGCAACTGCAATTACCAGCATGTACTGTATTTTTTTAATCATTGCATTCCCTTTTCATGAGTTGGTTATTACGATACCGGATGAGATATACCACAGGTGATTACAAACGTCCAGATGGACAAAATGTGCATAAAAAAGGCCCTCATTACAAGGGCCTTAGTTTTTATCTATGATGCATGTATTATGCTTTTTGTTCTACTGCTTCTCTTTTTCCTTCTGTTCTTTCGATTGCGTCCACACGAACGGCAACCACTTCTCCTGATGGTGCAGGAACTCTAAATGGAGCAGGAGTGGCAGTTTGAGCTGGTGCTACAGGAGATGAATATGCTGGTATAGCAGGTACTAATGCTGATGATGGTGCTGGGGCAGCTGATGAGCTCTGTGCTTCTGCTCTAGCTCTTCTATACGCAGCTACAAATATTCTCTTCCCTTCAAGACTGTTCATACTATTCTTTATATCTTTTAATTCTCTGTCTAATGCTGCTAATTCAGCTTCTTCTGAACGAGCTCTTCTTGTCTTTTCTGCCTCTTCTGCCTTTTGCTTTGCTTCAGCTGATTTTGTTTTTTCAATTGCTTCAATTTCCCCATCAATAGTTGACTCTGAACGCTGTGCGTCTGTAGCAATCTGTCTTTTCTTAGCTTGTAATTTTTTTACTTGCTTCCAACTTCTTGGAGTATATGGTTCTGGTATTTGCTCTACATCCACTGCAACAGGCTGAGCTTGATTAACTCTTACAGCAGCTGCACCAGCGCCGCCTAAGAGTGCAACTGCACCTACTGCTGCTATTACTGGATTATCTTTCGCCGCTTTTACAAGAATATCCATCGCTTGTACTGGCATGCCAACTAATGCTGAGGTAATTACTACCGCCGACATTTTCATGTTCATAATGTAAAACTCCTATGTATGAGATGATTAACACTGTTCTATAAAGGTGCTGTATGTTATACCACACAAAAATGGGGATGTAAAATAACGCGCCAACTCAAATCCCAATGCCCCGCTTTTTCATACTTTTTTGCGATCGCGTAATACGATAATTCTGATCAATGCTCATTTTAGCAATCAGATGATAGAAAAAATCACGATCCGGGCCTTTAATAACTGCTTGTTCATGCGCTTCAGCAAGCACAACAGGATACCCATTACCTTTTCTACATTGATCTACAATAATACTCGCAACGGTATCAATTAACTGTACATCACGGGCAATCCATGCAGGAATTTCAACACGGCCAACTTCAGTACCGCTATTAATATAAAAAAAGTGGGGCCGCAGATGAGGCGGGTAACTATCTTTTAACGCGCCTTGGTAGGTAAATACTGTTGTACGTGCATAGGGTTTTACGTATAATCGCACGAGCGCTGCATCATTAATATGCTCAAGATGTTCAAGCTCTGTACACGCATCCAACACAAAATTACATGCAGCAAGACGTAGAAGATGAGAAACTTCTTTATGCTTTGGCATACTCACATAACTGGCACACAACATACGCTGTTCATACAATGCATGCAGTTCTTTAATATACAGTTGCAGAAATACTTGCTTAAAAATCTGATCTTTTGCTTCCAAATGCCAAAAAATAAGAGTGCCATCAAAAAGCAACAACCGCTTGAGCTGCGCTTGTTTAAATTCTCGGCTTAATCGCACTCCCGCTGCAAATTCATACACATCACGTCGGCAATTAATAACATCAGGGGAGAGTGGGATACCTTCATACTCCGTATCACCCACAAACACATACGGATCTGATTGAAAGCAAACTGGCTTATTTTTATCTCCGTAGGTAAGTATCACCGCACCAATATTAATTAAGTAACAGACAAGACCCTGATGCCGATCGGGGTACATCTGAGAGCCATCAACACCAATAACCTGATGTGGCCCTAAAAGGTGACCACACTCAATAACATCGCCTAACGATCCGTGCCACGTAGGAATGGGAAGATCTGTTTTTGCTTCATGCACTTTATAGGGAAAGGTAGGATCAGCGCATATCTGCTGCCAAAGCGTACGCGCATAGGCATATTCATGCTCATGATCATAAAATAATGGATGTGTTTGTTCTTGTAAGGCACGCAATACTTTTGAACGATCCAACATACAACTTACCGTAGCCCTTGCTGTAATGCCTGCAATGGTAACAGCGCACATTTCAGCCGGGTAGGTCCCAGCTCCATGCCAATAAGGTTGCAGAGAGCAGCGCTATCCATAGCAAGAATCATATCACGTGAAAAGCCCACAACATGGATTGTTAATAACGATGCCGTTGCTTGGCTAATAACACAGCCAGTACCTTGAAATACTACGTTAGTAACCACATCACCCTGTAGCAAACCTGCCATACAGATCTGGTCACCACAAGAAGGGTTCAACTGCTCTGAACTAAAATCAGGCATGGGCAACGTACCGCGATTGCGGGGATTTTTATAATGATCCATTAAGGTTGCTTGGTATATGTTCATATATTCTTATTTAAGAAAATCGTATACAGAAATTAGGTAAATTCAGTATATCTAAATGGTGATCACTGTAAAACGATCATTTTTGAAAAGGAATACGTATGAACATGAGTCACCGTTACCCCCTATCTACTCTTCTAATGCTCACTTCTTTCACTATATATGGCATGGATGATAAAACTCCACCTTTAACACCTGAGCAGGTTGTTCTTACTATCCGCGAATCAGGAAATCCTGCATTAGAGCCACTCAAAGTAGAACTTACCGTGTTAGGAGATCATATTCATGGGAAACATCAGGCAGAGCATAAAAGAAAATCCGATGATGATGATGCTACCGCAGGTGCAGCACAACTGGTGCTTGCTGCCAAAACACCTTTTAACACCCCGGTAAAAAATCGTTCTCCCAAGGGCAAAAGAGGACGCCCTACGCCACTACAAACGCATGATAGTGGCATTGGTATTGGAAACCTTGATCTGAGCGCTGTTAATACACAACCGGTGAACCCTATAATGCCGACACCTGAATTTGAAGGAGAAATTACAGAAATAGAGCAGTCTATTGCAAAGCTTGAAAAATTAAGCCGGCAACTTCTAAAAAATGAAAATGACCTCACCGAGCATGAAAAAAAAGCGCTCGAATATATCAATACAACCAGTCAGCAGGCAGGCTCTGTTAATCCACGCCTAGTTGCCGCAGCTGCTCTCGGAGGTGCGGCAGGAGCACTAGCGTGGGCTGCAAAGATTAATCCATTTCGCATCTATAAAGAATGCTGCGGTGATAAAAAATTTACGGGCCTTGAAGGCCCTGCATTACTCACTGCGCTCAAAGCAGTAATCGGCCCAGTAATCGCGCTCATTGGCATTGGTGTTCTGTGGTATAAGTTTAAGCAGTGGGTCGCTGATCCGTATAAAAAAGAGACGGACGATCTTAGAAAAGAATTAATTAGTCATAAAAGGCAAATGGGCGAAGCGATCATAGTAACGCAACAACAATCAGAGGCTATCCATCTTGAACTTAAACAAACACACGCTGCTATTCACAAAACAATTAATGAACAATTAGCACGCGCTGAACAGGTAAATCGTCAACAGTTAGAGCTTACACTTAAAACGGTAGCTGAACAGGAAGAGGAATTAAAAAAGAAAATTATAGAATTTACTCAACAAGCAACGGGCAATCTTGCAACAATCACTGATAATGTTCACGATCTGCAACAGAATAAAGAGCATATGAAAGAGATAACAACCAAATTACAATCACAACAACAAGAGATTCTTCAATTAGTACAAAAAATTAAAAGAGGAGAAGAGCAATTGCTTCAGTTGTTAAGAACCAAACCGCTTGTTGCTTCATCACCTCAATCAGCACCAGTTGGCGGAGCAGGTGCATCAGCAGCTGTTCAAAGACCACAATCAGCACAAGAAAAACAAAGATGGTGGAAAAGAAAAGGCAGCACTCCAGCAGTAGCACCATTGTCATCACCAGTATTACGTCCCACTGGGCAGGACTCGCTTGGGGCTCTATCTGCTCTTACGCAGCAACGTCCATCTAGTGCACTGGAAAAAGATGGGGTTGAGCAGACTGAACAGAAGAGAAAAGCACAAACACCTCCACCGTCATTAGCATTAGCTCACAGCTAAAATATCTTGGAACTAAAATAAATAAGCGATGACTTTCATCATCGCTTATTGTGTTTTTACGTTCGTGCATTATAAGTGCGCGTGTGCGCACTGTGTAATTTACTTGCGATCTGCTTTCAATGTTTTAACTTGAGCTGCAACTGCTTTGTATACATATGATGTTGCAGGTACTACTCCATAAGTAAGCGCATACCATAAACCAGTAAAACGTACGCCTCTATCAAGCCATGTTGTTACTGTGGTACCTGAATGTTTACCATGCCATGCATAATCAACTGATGGTTTGACAACATATTCTGCAGGTACTGTATACCCATAGTGTTTCACACCACATGCTGCACGTCCTACCATGCTCTTGTGTGAGCATCCTGTTGCTGTATCTGCATCACCAGCAACCGCTGCACCACCAACCATTAAAAGCGCTACCGCTAACATACTTTTTTTCATCATAGAATATCCTTTGTTTGTTGTTATTGAACGTATAACACTTGTACTTAACCTCGCAGTTGTGGATCAAGTATAGATAGTCCCCTATCAATGTCAATCTGCCCCTACAAGGGGGCATACCATTTGCTTTTTTTAGCCACTTTTCTAGGCTAGAGAATAAAGAAAAAAACCTATTGTTGAGGTATATATGCGCAGTATTATCATTGCTCTCCTCTGTTCACTGAGTATCAGCCTAGGGCTTGTTGCCCAGGGGCCGGTAACCCATGCTATTTTCGATTTAGGAGAGGTTTTAGTAAAAACTGATAAAAGAGCTGCTTTTAAAGAAGTTGGCTATACCCCATTTATACAGTACGCCCTTGCTAATATTACCCGCATCTTTGTATTAAAAAAGATGATATACGATGAATTATTGTTCCCCTTTTTAACATCAGTTGAAGAACGAAACCCAAACCAAGTAGCTGCCCGTGATCCTGAAGGGAGATTACTCCCCCAAATTATGTGTACCCACTTTAAGGGAGGGATAACTGACGAGCAGGTACGTACTAACATTGATGCTGCTCTTAAAGCCCTTGCTTACCTTAACCACATAGAAACAACCATGATCCGCGCATTAACCTCCATGATGTTCACCCCTGAACGTTTTATAAAGACACAATATATTGTTCCTGAAGGAAAAGCGTTTGTGCAGGAGTGTGTTGCACGTGGATTAAAGCCATGCATTCATTCTACCTGGGCACGTGAATCATTTGAGTTATTAAAACAACAAGATCCTGATTTTTTTAATCTCTTTGAAGATCGCATCTTCATCTCTGGGCACACAGGCTTCATGAAGCCTGATCCTGCATCATATACACATATTACCAATACACTCGGAATTCCTGCATCGGCGTGCACCTTTTTTGATGATCGCCCTGAAAATATTAGCGTTGCACGCGCATGTGGTATGCAAGCCCATCTTATTACCCCAGCATTCTCATGGCTACAACCGTGGAAGCATGTTCCTGATTTTGATGCAGCATGTGCATATCTTACTGCATTGAATTCCCCTATTAATGCCGTGCCTGGTATCGCTTTATAAGCATTGGAATTAATGCCACTACAATAAGCAATGCACATGCAAGAATAATCTGCGCAGAAAAAATATCTTGCACACATCTAATGGTAGCCAATTCACGTCCTGCAAGGGCATACACCACATATAATGGTGCCGAACCCAACAATGTTATCCAAACAAAATGGCCTAATGAAATGGGAGTGAGGGCAGCGCACATATTAATAATAAATAAGGGTATTACCGTTAAATAGTGAAGAATTATAATGTAGTTGTATCCGTACACATGTATCTTCTCATTAAAGCGTGCAAGTTGAGCTCCATAGTGTTCTTCAACCACAGAACGCAAAAAATACCGGAACATAAGAAAGGCAATAATGCCGCCAACCAGACCTCCTATAGTTGCGTAGAGCGCGCCCAACAAGGTACCAAATAAAAATCCACCTGCTACAACAAGGATAACTACTATGGGAATCGAGGTTGCTGCAACAATGAGAACAAGCCCCGTATACATTGCTACCGATTGCAGATAATGATCATGAACCATCTGCTTTAATTCAAGACTTTTTTCTTTAATACGATCTAAGGTGACTAATGAGGTTACACCACTGATACGAATAAGAGCTACGATACTCACTACCATGATGAGTAATGTCATAAGTTTTGTATTCAATTTCATTAGATCCTTTCATTGCTTCATGCAGTTGCAGTCTGTTTTAACATTTGGCGTGGTGCCGTTTTATGTGGTTCAAGTGCATCCTCCAATTGCTTAGTATATCCAGCACGTGCACGATCAATTCTATCATCTATCGCCTGTCCCACCACTTGTTTAATCTGTGACATATGACCTTGAGTGAGAATAACCTTTCGCATTCCAGATACTTCAGATTTTAATCCATCCACTGATTCTTGGAGTTTTTCAACATCGTACTTGGTGGCAACTGACTCGAGAATTGTTTTCATTGAAGAGATTTCACCTGTTTGGATATCCAATCTACTATTAATTTCAAGCAATTTAATGTGTATTTCATGTGCACGTTTTTTTATATCAGTAGTATCTGTTTTAATCTCAGTTGTAAGTTTACGAAGTCCCTCAATTTCTCTCTGTGCTGCAGTTACTTTATCATCAACTTGAGCTACTTTTTCCTGTAATCCCTCCTGGCCTTTTACCAAAGCAACTTGTCCACCGAGTACCGCATTAAAATTGCTTTCTGTTTCTTTTTTAAATGCTCCAAGATCTGCATTTACTTTTTGAACGCCACCTTCAACAGTAGCAAGCTTGATTGAAACGGTATCATGACCTTTGATATAACCGTAGATATAATATCCCATTGCTGCACATACTGCGACTAATATCGCAATTACAGGAGAACGACTCATGATATCTTCTGTCCCACCTGCCCGTATGGATGATGTCATAAGCCCTATACACATAATACCCACAAAAAATATACGTAACTGACGCGTCATAGCTATCCCCCTTCTTGTCCGCCGTAGCTTGCCGAGTCTGACAACCCGGATAAGCGTAGGCTGGATCAAACTCATTTGATAACAGCTTATTACTGATCTACATTTTTACTCTACCCCATTTATCACAATAAAAAATAGATGTTACTGTACCGTGTTTAACACACAATACTCTTGTCTTTTGGATATGCGCATCTGTACATTAATAACAGAATGGTTATCTAACGGATCCTACTACGCTTATCCGGGCAATCAGCTCGGCAAGCTACGAAGGACAGGGGGAATAATTCCATGTGTTTTTCTGCACACGCAAGTTTTGGTTCTGCACTTTTTTTAACCGGTATGGGTATTGCTGCACTTTCACAAACACGTACCAACAATCAGCGGCTTCTTGCTTTAATACCCGTTCTTTTTGCTGTACAACAAACCATGGAAGGCATCATATGGACAACGCACACTAACCCTACTAACTGGTGGGCTACCGCTGCTCCTTACGTGTTTTTAATAATCGCATCATCCTGGTCAACCATCATACCGGTTGCCGTATGGCTCATGGAAAAAAGCAGGAAACGTGCACATGATATGTATCTTTTTATAGGGATGGGAGTTGTGTACACAAGTGTCGCATACATAGCATTAGCTCTTTATCCTGTTCATGCACACGTCACGCAACATATTGCCTATACCGTTGATACCCCAGAACACACACCGTATAGCTTTTTACAATTCTGGTATCTGATTACCATCACCGTACCACCATGTATTGCCACAACGCGGCACATGCGATTATTTGGTATTGGTACACTCATAAGCTTTATTGGCAGCCATGCATGGGAAACATCCCATGTTGCTTCTATCTGGTGCTTTTTTGCAGCACTCATCAGCTCACTAATTGTGTATGTGTTGTATAGTAATAAGAAGGTGGCTTAACGTTACGCCGGTACGCCACAAAGTTTGTCCATAACTAATGTACGCAGGATATATTTGGTGCCATAATAGATACCAGTTCCTATATTTTTTTCATTGATATAGGTACCGCGCAATGCAGCAGGGATAGGAAGTTTTGGACAACTTAATTTCTTGCCCGTCATTTCTTTATACGCATACATACTGGCAGCAACCGTTAAATCTGTTGCTACGTAAGAAGCAATCTGATTCTGAGAAAATAGTTTAATGTTTGGTGATGCTGGTGCTACATAGTAACCAATAGTTTGTCTTGTTATCGCCTCGAGAGAATCTTGCACAATCGGTGCTGCATCACAATCGGTTAGTTCTTTAGTAGCTGCGCGAAGAGCACCGTATGCAAGTGTTGCTCCCGCATATTGGGCAGCCAGGGCGCTAAAAAGATGTATGTTATATTTCGTGGGTTTTAATGCTTCCAGAATAATAATACCGTGTTCAATATCACGATCACTTGATAATGCTTTGATTCTTTTTTTTTCAAAATCACGTAACGGCCTAAGTAAAGCACAATTAATACGCCATTCTAACTTACGATCAATTCTTACTAGCTTCCGGGATGTTCGTTTCATACTCGCATCTAACAAATAATATCCTGTAGCATATTTTAACCCATTTATAACTGCAGCCTGTAGTGTTCCCTCCAGCGTCACGCCAACGAGATCGCTATCATCTTCTTGCGTATCTTCTGATTGCTTAATCATGTGCTCAACGGAATTAATAGCTGCTTGAGTATCAGGTGACATCGCAGAACTATCTGCACAGCAGGGGAAAGTTACAGTAATACTTAAGAAAATTAATAATAAAAGATCACGCGTGTTCATGATCACCTCAGATGTGCAAAAGCTTTAGAAATAAAGCCAAGTATATAGGAGCTAATTTTTTTTGTATAAAAATAGGCGGCCGTAGCCGCCTATTGGATATTTGCATAGTTTTGGTTTTATGCAGGAACTGCCATCTCTACTTCTTCTTTTTCCTTGTCTTGCTGTTTCTTAAATTCTCTAAACTGTTTCAATAGTTCATTGCGATCTTTTTCCTTGATAGACTTGTCTTCAAGTTTCTTATGTAGCATGCTCTCTATACGCACATCTGAAACAGGTGCCGTATTAGTTTCTTTCATACTTAATAATGGCATCACCACACTTGATGCTATTGCTGCTTTAACAGACATTCGTGTTGCACCTTCTATGAAGCTTTTTAAAACTTTTGAAAACTTACCAGTACCTACTATTGATGATGGCAATGCTGGACACTGGCATTGATAGCCAGTTGTATACGTAAATAATTTTTTAAGACCTTGAAAGGCAAGCCATACTAATCCAAGTTTAAATACAAGCTTCACTGTTGATGGCATATTAAATTCTTTTCTCTCATCATCACTAAGCGAATCTTTTTCCATCGTAGTTGTTACAAATTCCCCTATTTCTTCTACTGATTCCGTATCGACTCCCGTAGCAAACTCAATACCTTTAGAAAGCCCAACTGATAATGCTCCTATTGTCGCAGCTCTTACCCCAGTTTGTATTGCATTTTGTTCCGCAATTTTTTCTACCTCTGGTTCGGGTACATCTACGGTCAATTGTTTTATCTCTTCTTTTGTAAATCGTGGTGCATTATTATCTTTTTTGCTTGCAAGAAAGCTGTCATATCGCCTAATTTTTTCGTATATACATACAGGTGTAGCATCATAACTACCCCATGCTGCCATTGCTGGCATTAGCGTCAAAGACAACACATCAAATAATGGGGCGCCCTCATCTATTGCTGGTGCCGGTATACTCAGAGGCACTACTTTTGGTTTAGGAAGCGAGTGGAATAACCCACGCGGGTTTAAATCAAGATGAGCATAGGGAGATGTAACAGATGCAGGGAATCTAGAAAACTGTGATTGTTGCTGTTTCTGCTTACCTGAAAAATAGCTCCATAGTCCCCCTGAACCTAAGGCAAGCGCTGCAAGGCGACTTTTAGGCGCATAGGCAAGTCTGCCACCCATAGCATAGGTAGGTACTGCCCCCAGAAGGGAACCAAGTAATATGGCTAGATTAAGTAAACGTGAGATAACCATAGAAATACTCCATTTTGATAATAACCTCTATAACCTCATACTATCAGTGTAGCTTCTCCTAAGAGGAGCGCAACAGCCCTTCCAAGGCCTCTAAAAGCTTCTGAACTTCCCCAGGAGTATTATAGGCATAAAAACTCACCCGTACCGAGGCATCTAACCCTAACCGTTTAGCCAGAGGTTGGGCGCAATGGTGCCCTGCCCGTACACAGATACCCTTAGTATCAAGGTACGCAGCAACATCATGGGGATGAATCCCGGCAACAGAAAAACTTACCAAATGCCCCCGTTCTTTAAGTTCTTCCACGGGACCGAGGATAGTTACCCCGGCAAGATTTTGAAGCCCTTCAATAAGTTGGGTGCATAACGCCGCTTCATGGGCACGCAAGTGGGTAAAATCAATATGGTCTTTGATATAGGTGATCGCCACCCCTAAGGCTATTGCTTGGGCGATAGATGGGGTACCTGCTTCAAGACGATGAGGGAGCGGTAAAAACGTTGCGTGGGTAAAATCAGCTTCATAAATCATGCCGCCTCCTACTTGATAGGGAGGAAACCCATCATGGAGCTTCTCATTAATATAGAGAACCCCTATACCAGTCGGCCCTAAAAGTTTATGGCCTGAAAATGCTAAAAAATCACAGCCAAGATCAACAACTGAAATCTGTTGGTGCGCTATTGATTGAGCGGCATCAATAAGCATCCGTGCTCCCACGCGTGCCGCTGCCTGTTTAATCCGGGCAACATCAGTATGAGAACCCAACGCATTAGAAACATGCGTAATGGCTATTAATTTTGTTTTTGGAGTAACTAAGGTATCAAGCAGATCTAAGCGCAATTGGCCTTGATCGGTTACCGGAAGCACCACTAAGCGCGCTCCTGCTGCGCGTGCGATCAATTGCCACGGTAGTATATTTGAATGATGTTCTAATTCGGTAATAAGAATTTCATCATCAGCACCAAGATTATGCCGCGCCCACGTACATGCTACGAGGTTGATGCTTTCCGTCGTATTACGGGTAAATACAATCTCATGGGCATGAGCACCAATAAAAGCTGCTACGATTGCACGTGCATTTTCGTAGGCTTTTGTTGCCTGTTCACTTAACGCATACACACCACGGCCCACATTTGCATTATGCCGCGCATACACATCAACGAGGGCATCAATAACAATCTGTGGTTTTTGAGTAGTAGCCGCGTTATCAAAATAGATAAGCGATTTATCAAATTTGAATAGTGGAAAATCGTTACGTAGGTGGTCCACCAGTCTCCGCTCTTTCTATCGAAGTTAAACCTCAGGCAGTGTTAAGCTACGTCTGGCTGCGTTGGGCTAACTTAAAAACTGTTTAAACTATGTTTAGAATACGCTCAAGTATGGTTGGTGCGAGCTCAGCTGGTATATGTACAGCTGCTTGTGCAAGAAATCCATGTAGCAGCATGCGCTTAGATTGCTCGTGGGATATTCCTCGCGCCTGGGCATAAAACAGAAGATCGGGATCTAACTGGCCTACCGCACTGCCATGTTTACAGCGTACATCATTAGTTAAAACCTGCAAACTGGGTACGGACCGAGCCCGTGCATGGGGGCTTAAAATCAAGGTTGCTGCCTGCTGGGTTGCATCTGATTGGGTTGCCGGTTCAGCAATGGTAATCATCCCGGTATATTCAGCCACTGCATGTCCGCCTACAACTCCTTTTATCAGCACGGAGCTGGTAGCACCAGGAACCGTGTGCTCTTGCTTGGTGGTTATTATGCAACGCTGTGTATCAGTTATACCGTACAGGCCGTTGCATGTTATGGAGGCACCCCGGCCAAGCAAAAATAATTCTATGGAGTGTTCACCACTACCAACATATGCAACTGTGTAGGTGATTGAGGCATTGTGATGTGCGTAGAGGCGAACGGCACCCCAAATGGGATTTTGTATATTCGTTTGATCAGAGATGATACACACCTGCGCATACTCATCAGCAATAATACACAGCTGTTCATGTGCATGTAGATGTATTGGTTCATGTACTACCGTATGTGGCGGCACATATAAAATCTGTGTAGCAGATGTAAGATCATAATGCTCAGCAATGTGAGAGTAGTGTTGCATAAATTGAGCATAGGGAAGTTGAATAGGCGCACTCATCCTATAGAACCTTCCATATCGAGCGCAATCAGGCGATTAATTTCAACCGCATATTCCATCGGCAACTCTTGCACAAACGCATCAATAAAACCGTTCACAATAAGCGCGCGCGCTTTACTTTCGCTCAATCCCCGACTCATTAAATAAAACACTTGCGCATCATTAATGGTACTCACCGATGCCTCATGGCCAACATCTACTTGATCATGTGCAATATCAATGGTTGGATAGGTATCAGACCGTGATGCAGCATCCAGCAGAAGTGCATCACATTTTACGGTAGCTTTTGAACCACGTGCTTGCTTGGTAACTTTTAATAATCCGCGATAACTGGAACGCCCACCTTCACTGCTTATTGATTTTGATACAATGTTTGATCTGGTATCGGGAGCACAATGAATAATTTTTCCTCCGGCATCTTGATACTGACCCTTGCGTGCTACGGCAATAGAAATGATCTGCCCTTGTGCGCGCGGCTCTTTTAAAATAATGCACGGATATTTCATGGTAACTTTGCTCCCAAAATTACCATCAACCCACTCAACGCGCGCATTTTCATACGCTACGGCACGTTTAGTGACCAAATTGTATACGTTGGATGACCAGTTTTGAATAGTGGTATAACGAATGTGTGCATCTTTGAGCGCTACCAATTCAACAACCGCACTATGCAATGAATGGCTTTGATAGAGTGGCGCGCTACAGCCTTCCACATAGTGTATGGAACTTCCTGGTTCAGCGATAATTAAGGTACGCTCAAACTGCCCCATGCGTGCTGCATTAATTCTAAAATAAGCTTGTAACGGCTCTTCTATGCATACGCCTGCAGGGACATAGACAAATGAGCCACCACTCCAGACTGCAGAATTAAGTGCTGCAAATTTATTATCATGTGCAGGAATGATGGTTGCAAAATAGGTTTTAACGATCTCAGGATATGCGGTTATTGCTTCACTCATATCACAAAAAACAACACCTTTATCTGCCCACCGTTTGCGCAAACTTTTATAAATCACTTCTGATTCATATTGCGCACCAACACCGGCTAAATATTTTTGTTCTGCTTGGGGAATTCCCAATGCAGTGAACGTATTTTTTATTGTACTTGGTACCTCTTCCCACGTCTGGGCTTTTTTCTCAAGCGGCTTAAGGTAATAATGAATGGTATTGTGATCAAGTTCTGATAAATCGGCACCCCAGGTCGGCATGGGCATGCGCTCAAAAATCTCAAGCGCTTTCAACCTAAAATCGGTCATCCATCCTGGTTCTTGTTTGGCTTGCGAAATCTGGATAACCACATCACGTGAAAGACCCGGTGCTGTTTTAAATTGATAATCCATGTGATGATCCGCCTACGTGCTGAATAAAGGGTTGATAGCCGGTAAGTTCGAGTTCATGAATCAGCGATTGATCACCTGAGTGTATGAGAGATCCCTGATGCATAATATGTACATGATCAGGGTGTAGATAGGTAAAGAGCCGTTGATAGTGGGTGATGACGATGGCACTCAAATTGGGATTTTGCTTGCGTGTATTATTAATTGCTTGCGCAATTAGTGCAAGCCCATCCACATCAAGACCCGAATCAATTTCATCAAGAATAATAAGCGATGGTTGCAATAACAACATCTGCACAATTTCAAGGCGCTTTTTTTCTCCGCCCGAAAAGCCAACATTCACAGAACGCTGTGCGCACGATGTATCCAACCCAACACTCGTAAGTATGGGGTTAAGAAGTTCCTGAAATTGTTTCACTTCAGTCTGGATATTAGTTCGTGCTTGATACGCCTCTTTTAAAAACTGAAACACGGTAACGCCGGGAAGTTCATACGGATGTTGAAAAGCTACAAAGATGCCCAACTGCGCACGCTTATCGGGAGATAACGTGGTGATATCCTGGCCTGCATAAGAAATTGCCCCTTGCACTGCATACCGTGGATGCCCCATAATCACATGGGCCAACGAACTTTTTCCTGATCCGTTAGGACCCATTAATGCATGCAACGAGCCTGGTGCTATATCCAGGCTCAGATTATTGATAATTGAATGAGTTTCTAACGTTACCGTAAGGTTTTTAATTGAGAGCATGAAATAGGTTTATTAAAGTTTATCGGCCGGCCAATGCAGCAAGTATGAGCCCTGCAAACCCTACTCCTGCACATATTCCAACACCCTTAAGAAAAACTATTGCTCTTCTCTGCGCAGCTTCTTGTGCATCGAGTTGAACATTTACTCGATTAATCATTCTCATAACTTCAGGCCAATCTTTACGGATTTGCTCATCAGTTACTGGAATTTGGGTCTGTGCTTGAGCAGGTTCATCAGCGGCACACATGATTGGCGCGCCAGCTGAAAGAGATAATGCTACGAGTGCCATCATTGCTACTTTTTTTGATCGAATATGCATAAAAACTCCTTACTGGTTAAAGAAAATATTATTAGGAAGGATACCAAAAATAGAGAAAAGAGTAATAAATAGTGTGCCTAACGCACACCAAACACAGAGCCTGGCGCGAATACCCAGGCTCAGATTAGATTATTTTATTTCAATTGTTTCTTAATTACGATTGCTGCTACTATTATTGCTAGCGCAATAAGAGTTCCCCCTACAACTTGAGCCACCATATTCTTTTGATCTCCTGTCAATTTAGTCATAGTAACTGGCGCTTCTTGTGATTGTACTTGCGCAGACTCATTTGCTGCGTAGATAGTTGGTGCACACGTTGCAAGCGCAATAGCTAACAGCGTAAGCAATGTTACATTTCTTGATGGTTGGTTCATAGAACAATCCTTTTTGTTATGAGGAAAAACAATACTGGTGTGAGGATAGCAAAATGGAAAATAGTGTGCCAGTGCACACCAAAGAGTAGAGCATAAGCGCTTATTTAGTAAGCATGAGCCCTATTTGCAGCAACTCTCGCTCTGTATCCTGCCAATTTTTATGATGTACGGCTTTAATACCACATTGTTGAGCCCCTGCAACATTAATTGCGCTATCATCAACAAAAAAGCAATCTAAGGGATCAACGCCCAGAATTTTTACCGTGTATTCATAGATCTCTGCTGATGGCTTTGTTTTACCAATCATCTGAGGAATCACCATATGCTTTTCATTAAACAGATTAAAGAATTCAGGCAGATGTGCTTTAAGCAGAGCAAATGATGCGGGATCCCAATTAGAGATGATGGCAACCTCAAT
>JBIOKB010000003.1:0-39032 GCA_044451405.1 Candidatus Babeliales bacterium | reverse complement strand
TTTTTATCATATTTAATATCAAAACCTGACATGCTTCACTCTCCTATATTAATAATGGACTTGCTAACTCTTCACCATTTAATTTCTTTGCTAGTCGAAATAACGTGCCATCATTGAAATCGAGCACATGTTTCAGCAATTCTTTTTCTTCATCGGGTACGAATAGCGGATTATGAATAAATTCTTGGCATATTTCTCGTGAGGGGATGCACCACATATATTCAATTGCATATCTGGATACGTAATAGACTGTTTGATCCCAATCAGGAGTAGGACAGGACTGACGGGAAAAGAAATAATTGCGGATTACGTTCTCAAGCAATCGCTCTTTTTTAGTGATTACTACCACGTAAAAGTCACCTGCATATTCTTTTTTAGATTTTTCCACGCACTCAATAAGATTCTCGTCATACTTATCAAGTTGCTCACGCATCTGTTCAGTTACCGAATGATCCGGTGTATCTGCTTTTAAAAGAAGGTCGGATGCAATCGCTCCGACCGTGTCCTTTTTCTCTGTCATAATTACTTCTTTTTCTTAGGAATCTTAGCACCAGCTTTACGTGCTTCTGAAAGACCTATAGCGATCGCTTGTTTTGGATTTGTTACATGTTTACCAGAACCACCAGAGCGAAGCGTGCCTCTTTTAAATTCTTTCATGACAACTTCAACTTTGCTTTTGCCTTTTAGATGCTTTCTTTTTTTAGCCCCAGCACCCAATTTATCAGGATGTTTCATTGCTTTAGAAACAGCTTTTGAATGAGCCTTTTTGACATGCACCTTTTTGGCTTTATGTACTTTTGAAGCTTTGGCTTTTTTTACATCTTTCTTGAGGTGTTTCACAACTTTCTCCAACTTACATTTGGATGGATACTTCATAGTTAATCCTGTCCTTCAGATTGGTCATACATAGCTAATCGTTCTGGGTATTTCCATGCATTAAAGGTGTGGTGTGATGCTTGAGTAGGCATGTTAGCTGGTGCCATCTCACCTTCTGATATCATGGCTGCATCAGCTCGTTCTTGGCGTCTGCGTGGATCTACTTTTGGTATTCGTTCTCGTATTACAAACATTACTATTCCTTATTTGTTTCTCTGCACGAAAGAGAGCGAATGACGTGAACTCTCTCTTTCGTGCAAGGATTTAAGAAAGCTACACCGCTTTCCCAGGTAATGAAGTCTTATCGAGCACGTGAAGTTTCTTCAAAAAGAAGCCGTTCATTAATCTTCTTTTCAACTTCACTATGCTTACGTTTTTGCATGTTTTGAGGAATTCCTAATATCCTAAAACATATTGCGCGTGCTTTGCCTTTAGGGCGTGGCATCATAGGCATAGTTACACCTTTTTTGGATGCATATGAGATTTCTCTTTAGCACCATCAAGAGAATCCATTTGATGATCAATGCCCTTCATAGTGTCATCAAGATTTTCAGGGGTATAATGCGATACTTTTGGATATTCACGCATAATCACGCCTTGCGGCATATTAGCAATAGCTGAATGATCTTCTTTGATCATGCTACCATCCATCATTTCCTGACGGCGTTTGCCTTCATGCCCTTCATAGTGTCCGTCACCATGACGCGCGCTGTGATGTCTTTTTGCCATAATCGTTCCTTATAGTAACTGCAAGCCACATTATGTGTTGCAAGGTTTATAATCCTCTTACTGTGCCACCATGGCATTATTTACTGGACTCGGTATCGCCATTTCTTTTTCATGCTTTTGCTGATTCATTTCGTGTTGCTTTAAAAGATGCGATAGCGCTATTAATTTGTTCATCTGATCTATATCAATGCTGTCTATTTCTTTAAGTGCTTTTATTACATTCAGCACGCCAATTTCATGATCTTTTTCAGCAGCTGCATCACGTTCACGCGCTAACGCTTGATTTTCTTGCACACGTGAATAACGTTCAACGCCAAGACCTTCATCAGCTGTCGCCCGTGCTTTAGCCAGATCAATATTCGCCATCTGTTCCTGCATATCCAATTGCATTTGTTGCATTTGCATCTGCATAGCTTGTTGTTTCTGTGCCTGCATATTTTCGACCATGTCGCTCTTGCCTTGTAGAGTAGCTGCTTCAAGAAGATCCTCATCAGTAATTGGAACGCCAACTTCACGCAGCTGCAACATTTGCGCGAACTGCATTTGTTTTTGAGTAGATGAATTGAGGCCATCTTCTACAACGGCATGATAGACGCCAAATGCTTTGTTATAGAATTGCGGTTGTGGCTCTTCACCCTCTAAAATCTTTTTCACTTTACCGGGCGTATAATTGGTCTGGATAATATCGATCATGAGTTTGCCCAATGTTTTTTGAGCATTATCGAGGTTATCAAATAGACCTTGGAGTGTTGTAAGACCTGCGCCTTGGCGCAACATAGAAAGTATGCCTGCTTTATCATCCATTGCTGAACCAAGCAATTCTTCGTTGACGCCGGATATTTGGCTAATTTCTTCAGCAAGAATCTTGGATAGTTCAATCATGGACGGAGGAACTTGTGGAGGAAGGATTTGTTCCACATCAGTCATCTGAGCTTCTTCTTTAATAGCTACACCACGACCTTGCCCTTGTTGTTCCCACACATCGCGCGGGTTAACGAGCGCATTTTCTTTGAACTTAAAACCTGAATTAATTTGGCTTTCAAGGATATCGAGTTCTATCGCTTTACGACGATTATAGAGATATTGGGCGTCACGGAGACCGCGAACGACCCCTTGAATACGCCACGGGAAATACGGACTTTGCGGTTCGTAGTAAGCCCAAACTGGGACAAAGGGGTATGAGTCGATACCAAGTGGATTCGGACCATCGTACATTACCTTTCCTTGTACCACGAGAGCAACATTCACCGTTGGAATTTCTTGCTCAATGATCGTTACTGAAGGGTACATTTGTAGAAATTGCTTCAATCCTTCTTCATTATTTGATTTCCACTCCATTGTTTCACCCGTTTGAGAATCAACGAGCATTTGCTGCGTACGATAGGTGCGATAATAGTATTCATCGTACGTTAATAGATTTTTCATTCCGTAATTGTAGCTCTGGGGAGCAAATTGAAATTTTCCGTCCCTACCGTTACCAGAATCATTGCCAGATAGTCCCATTATTTCTTCAACATGTTCAGACAATAAAGCGATGCATTCACGTTTAGTGAGGAATTTGCGTGTCCACAATGAATTGCAATCAGATAAGTCGTGCTTGGTAAAAAACGGGTCTATGAGGAATGCGTTATATGGTAGGTAATCTACTTTTATGTTTCCTGAAACAGGATCCTGTCGATAATCTACCCATATTTGGAGCAGATTCATGCCAGTGACTAATGCACCACGAAAAGCGGTGGATATTGTTTCAAGGACATTTTCTTGCTGATTTATATTCAGAATTATTTTTGTAAATTGATCTGCGGTCTTTGCATCGGCATTTTCTACACCGGTAGCAATTATGGATTTACGATTCCGACACTGATGGCCATGAATCATATTCACTACACGCATAATACGATTAAAGCTAAATTGCCTACGTCGATTTGCAGGCAGGTTACCATACAGATCATTCCAGAGTGTTTGATCACCGGTATAGAAACGAGTGTCAGTATCAGCTTCACCCCAAAAAGATTGGTTTATTGTGATACTTTCTGCATAAAAAGATTCCATGCGCGCAAGAATAGCGCGATCTTTATCGTCGAGGTACTGTGGCCCAAGTTGAGGAAATAGCATTCATTCTCCCTTAATAGTAATAAGGGTAGTCAGGGAATGCCGCATGAGACTTATTAACTTATAGGAGGTCTTGAATCTTCATCGCTTCACTGACTACAAAGCGATTGTATGAACCTCAATTTTCGCATTCAATAAAAAACCCCAATGAGAATGTTCTCACTGGGGAAAAAAGGACTATATATGCTAAAGCATACAGAGTTTAAGGCTATCAAAAACCCCACAAGAGGATGGTGTCAACTTGTGGGGAACATTATTAGTATCATACGACACTAACCAATATTTTTACAGACTACCCGTATAGGACCCTACAAAGTGTGGGTTAAAAACGAAGACAAAATAACTTTTATAGGTCATTCCCTATCCTACAAGAGGAAGGGATGATCCTTGATCCTTGATTCTTAATACTTAAAGCTTTTTAAAACTTACGATCTTAAACCATGAATCTTACGTACTTTAATAACACGTTTACGTCGTGAAACGGGCTTTGCAGGCCAATTACGCTAATAGGAATCGAACCTACGTTTTCAGGTTATTAGCCTGACGCTCTACCTCTGAGCTATAGCATTATACTGATTTGAGTTCAGCAACTTCTACGTTTTACCAATTTTTATGTCTGTACGTTAGTCTGATAATTTCAAAGAACCTATTAGCCAGGGCAGCACACCTGGTGTGCAAACTACTAAAAGTAGCTGCCGCTTTCGCTGCAAATTGGGCTACTAATAGGTTTTTATTTCAAGCGGACGGATGGGATCGAACCACCGTTGTCCGGTTTTTTTATACCGGCGTCTTACCTACTAGACAACATCCGCGTAATTTTATGTGCAGGGACAAAATAATTATCAATAAATTCCCCTGCACAATAGCATTGCCACAAGTGACAACAAACATCTTTTTAACAGCCCAGGAATTTTACCGCCTGGGCTGACGGAGACATACTCGAAGCATGCCAATTGAAGTTCATTTCAAAGAAGCCCAGCGTAGGCCCTTGTAAGACGAACGCCGGGTTTATGGAAGTAGTCTAAACTTCTTTAAGTTCAGTTACTGCATTAGTAATTTCAAGCGTAGAATCAATTAACGCAGGTTCTGAGCGATATAATTCTATTTTCTGATCTCGTTCTTTAGGATCGAAGTATAATACTCTTTTAATTGTTGTGGTGGGAGCTTGTGGAGTAAGTTTATGTTCGTAGGTTTCTTTTAGTCCTTTATCATAAAGTTGCAACCAAATTGTTTCTTCCATCTTCGCAAGCTCGCGACGACGGTCAATCCATTCAGAAATACTCTTAGTAACAAACTTTCCACCCAATTCAATGGTAACTTTTGTATCGAGATTGGTGCGTTGTATGGAAGTACGCAGATGTCCAATTTCTTTAACGATATCGTGGTTAGATTGTAACCATTCTTTAATTTGACCTCTTTGATCTGCATAGGTTGGGGTATCGCAATCTAATCCAGCACAATGTTCACGTACTTTTACTTTTAGTTCGTCGCTTTTTCGCTTTAGTTCTTTTATCTTCTTCAGCGCTTCTATTATCTTCATTGTATTCTTTCGTTACCTGTTCAAGAATTTCGGGTACCTTTTCAAAGACCTTTTGCATCAAATATACTACTTTATTCGCATGCTCATAGTTACCTTCTAATGCGAGCTGAAGTATATAATCCATACATTGCTCATCAAATCGCTTTGTGAATTTATCTTGCAGATCTCTTTCTGGTAAAGATACCACAAAGTAAAGCAGATCTTTTAATTTGTCCATATCTTTAAATAGCTCTTCTATTGGATGCATTTTATCTCACTAAATTATAGGATTTTCCGGTTGCAATATTGACCCACATGCCACCATACTTCTTTAATATCGCAGGAGGTATACCATCACGCCAATCATTATCAGCAGCATAGTATGCTTTTATCTTTTGCAGAAATGGCACATATTCTTCTTGAACTACTTCAACTGTATCTCCAGGACCTGTTAAACGCTCAACAATTATTTGTGTATCTTTTAATACAAGCTGCCGCGGATCAGGATTGTCTTCATCAAACAGAGGTTTTGGTTCCCATTGATGATATGACATGGGACCTCTCTTTCTTTTTTCTTGTCCTGCGTGTGCCTACACCAGCATCAAGAATTATATCTATATAATGCCAAGGATTAGTTCGTTGACATGGCGATTCTTCACTGTCATAGCATTCAGGAGAACATGTATGTGTTATCTGATTTTCTAGGTTCTTAAGCGCTTCTTGAATCAAAGCATCTGCATATTCTTTACGAAGATCATAATTATTAACCATTGGTAGGAATTTGTATGTTTTACCAGCAAAAGTTTGTTCCCATCCTACACCAGCGATTTTCATATCACCAAGATCGCGAATGATTGTCCCGTGTATACGCTTCATTTCATTAACAAACTGCTTACGCAGCGATTTATTCATGTGACTCATGCGTAAAATCCACTAATCTATTGTTTTTTTCAGTGTTTCTGCATACTCAATCTCAGCCTGAATCATATCATGTATGAACTGCAATGTGTCAGAATCTTGTACTTCTCTCCGATCCATAACTCTGTCTACGCAATCGAGAAGGCGATTATATCCATCTATTACACCTTCAAGATACGCTTCGTTTAATTCGTTCTCATTTGTTTCTTTTAACTTAGCCATTGTTACTCCTAATATTTTGGTCCATCATCGCGGAAGAATTTTGGCAACTGCCCACTAGTACCGTATACCGTTTCTTGATAGCGTCTGTCAAGTTCTTCAGCAGACAATCCATCCTTTATTTTTGGTAATGATACGCATAGATACCGCATAGCATCAGCAAAGTGAGAATTAACATCATGCAATGGTTGCTGCTTATACACATTACGCTTGGAATCATATTCCTGGCGATAGCCTTCTAATGCTTTAATGAGTGGCATACATGTCGCTTCATTAATCCAGACTTTGGACAATGTTGATCGTACTGCTTCAATACCATCAGGAATCAATAAATTAGGTGCGTCAGTAAACGTTACGCCAAGTTGCCTAGCTTTCTCCCATCGGGTAAATCCTGAGCTAAATTCATGCACTCTGATGTCATGGGGAGCAATATGCTTATGATAGTTATATTTCTTGGAGTTGATCACATCAATGTAATGTTCAAGACCTTCTTTATTGCGCTGATAACAATCGATGATACGAATAGTCTGGCCAACCACTTGAAAGAAAATGATGCACGTCGAATCACGGAATCCTAAATCCCACGATGTTGATACTCTAAATGCAGGCTCATACGGCACTTGGCCAATTTGGTTATTTAATTTCATTTTGTCAATATACTTGCTGTAGTATGAACCCTCTACACCCATATCAAACGATGTGTACCACTCCTGCAATATCATATCGTCACTCATCACGCCTTCACGCCTATCTTTTTCAATTTCCTGCAATGAGACATGCAATGTATCTTCTACCGTAAGCTTTTGGCAGAACCATTCAGGATGATTGCGTGCAATTTCATAGAGCTCATATAGGTGGTTCTTACCACGTGGTGTACTGAGGAAGATAGCAAATCCGTCATTGGCTAAAAGGATCGGACGGAGGAATTGGTAAGCTCGAGGATCTTGAAGTGCATACTCTGAAAAGACACAACCACCAGGGTTAGTTCCCATCAAGGAGTCATAGTTATCAGATCCTACAAGTTGGAGAAGACTGCCGTTTATGAAACGGATAGTCATGTCCTGAGAGTTCTTGGATTTGATAAGCTCTTCAGGAATGTATTCAAGAACACGCATTCCGGTATTAGTTATACTATCCCAAATAACTTTCTTGGCTTGGGAATAGGTCGGGAATATGTAGTAGATTACTTGGACTTTTTTAAGACATGCGCGGATACATAATTGAAAGGCGGCCATATCTTTCCCGGCTCTCCGGGGCCAGATAAGCATGGCGCGCTTGTATCCCTTGTTCTCTATAGCATCAAATAACGCATTCTGATAAAAACGCGGCTTAAATCGATCCAGTTTTATCTGGGTCTCTACATGTGGTCTCATTTTTTTCACCGGTAAAAGGTGGCTTCATTACCTTAACCGTGAGGGTTACATTTTAAAAAGTGCAAAAATAATAACAAAAAACGCTATAAATCTTCCAAAGCTCGACATGCACATAAACAAAAGAATAACTAACAGTTTAGTTTCACTCATTTATTTTTCCCATTTACTCTTTATTTCTTTAGGAGCAACAATTACAAAAGTTCCTGGCAAATCATTAAATTTTTTCTCAAATTTCGTCATTCTTTACCTTAAAAATCACTATAATCTCGCGAAGTTATTGTCATTCTTCTCCCACATTGCTATAACGTCTCATTCTCACAACTGGATCACGTCTCGCCTCCGATCTATAAATAGGTTCTGGTTGAATAATTCTCCTGCCTGAAAAAGGTTTATCCAATTCTGTTGCTAAAGCTTTAGAAAAAAGTTCATACGATTTTTTCATAGCTTCTTGATAGTTCTTGAAAGCTAATTTTAATTTTCTTTTAAAATTTCTCATCTTACCTCTGTAAAAAATCACTCCCTTACAGCATTCTTTGCATTCATTAAAGCGAGGATATCGTCTCATGCGCAATGTGTTTTTAGGTCGAGGTGGTTCTTCAGTCTTTTCTTTGTGGCAAAAACTACAAGTTATTACTTCATTCATGTTCTGCTCTTTTAAACCCATCAGGGAACGCTTCTTTCCATTCAGGACGCATCTTGCACATGTATCCATGGAACTGTGCGTCATTAAAATCTTTACGTTCTTGATCGGCCATGGCATCTAATTCTTCTTTAGGCATTGAGCCAAGCAAGATAAAGAGTGTTTCTTCTGATGGTTTTTGATGTTCTTCACAGAACTCTGCATGATACTTTATCCCACCAAACATATTAATTGCATTAGCTATTGATCCTACCCAAACATATTGCACTGCTACGCCATTTTTATGTTTCTTCTTTGCAAATGCCGCCATCGCAAATAGATAGACATCAGCATCATGTATCGCATTAAACATCTTTTATGTTCTCCAAGCTAGTTATATTCATCATTGCATCTCGTTGTGCATAGAGTTCGCCTGCTTCTCTGAGCGTTTGGTAGTAAAACTCTAGCAAAAACGGTGTCCAATTCTTCATGTTCTGTTCACTTAATCGTTTCCACAACCATAATGCACGGCCACTACGACCATTACCATCACTAAACGGATGCAAGAGTTCATAATGCACATGCATTTTATGCGAACTCCATTTACTTTGCTGATTAAGCAGTCCATCAAGACCATGGCGAATTTGTGGACCACCATAGGGCGGAATGTATCTCCCTACCCGAACATTCATACCATAATCTTGGCGCAACTTGGCATCAGGTTGAAAGACTTTTACAAACTTCTCAAGCTCGGAAATGGTAATCTTCTCATTATCCAGAAAGCGATCAAGCTCTGCTATCTCTTCTACTGTTGGTGGTCTTAATATCTTCTCAATACTATTACTCTCGATTATATGATCTTCAATTTGCTGGAGGGTGAGGATCCCTCGATCAACAATGCTCTTCTTTCTTTCTGGCTGCTTCTTTGGCTTCATTCTTCATCTACCTCATAATGTAATTGGTTATCTTTATTGCTCCACGTAGACTGTGCTTTTGGATACTCTCTTAATGGGATCCAATGCGTAATGTCCAATGCTCTGTTTTTCTTAGAGCTGCAACAATACTCTGACGAAGTAAAAATATCTGAGAAAGGATCATACGTAACCACAAAAGGCATTGAATTAAAACGTATGTTTATAGCTTCAACAAATGTAGAGCCTTCTTGTTTGGTAGAAGGCTTGCGCTTATTTATATTTACCCACTTCATTTAACTCCTTCAGGTGGTTTGGGTAATGGTAACCAATGAGTTATATCTTCAAAATCTATCTTGCTGTAATAACAAGCTATCTTATGGTTATTAATCAAATGACCTACAGTTATAGATTCTGTATCAGTAAAAAGAGTTTCTACACCTAATTGAGGCATTCTATCTTTTACCGATATCCACTTCACGTTAAGCCCTATGTTCTCTACAGAAGTTTATAAAATAACTTTCACCCATTATCGCTCCTACTACTTTATTATCACAATTGGGTGTTGAACAAAGAAGTTCGGTACCATTGCTATCATAAACAGTGGCATTTAATCCATCTAAAAATTGTACATTTTCTGGCGTTCCCCACTCTGTCTCTTTATTTTTTTTCACTCTTCAACCTTTCCTTCTCTTCTTTTAACTTGCGATATTTCTCATTCAATATGCTCCACATATAGAACAAGAGAATGGCTATTCCTACAAATGCAATATCGATCATCAAGCGTATGTATTGGGTCATTCTTTATCCACCGTTATAAAGGGTATCGATCCGGTAACATACTTTGGTAACACGCCATCCCACTTCTCAATAGCTTTCAATTGAGCTAATTCCTTAGTAGCCGATTGTTTCTTTACTTGTTGGCTGTATGCATCAGCATCAGCAGTTAACTTTGTTTGTAGGGCATTCTCGCGTATCTTTTCTGTAAGATTCTTGGCCATCATAGATTGTTGTAATGCAATCTGCTTATTCTCAACTGATTTAATAAACTCAGCTGAAAAGTCAGCGTGTGAGAAATTTACTTCAATAAAGTCTATGAAATGCGGACGGAGACGGTCGCGGAGATCTTTATAAATCATATCTTTGGCTGCGTGGCGATTCAAAATAAGATCTTCAGCAGTATATTTGGCAACAACTGCTTTAATCGATTCATGGCAGAAAGGTATTAGGATAATATCTTCTGCTTTGCCGCGTGTCGCTTTATACAATTCAGTTTCATTGATATAACGATAGTTTACGTCAATACCAATCGATATAGCCTGGAGATCTTTGGATAATGCATTAGTTTCAATGGAGGCGCGCTGAATACCATTACTCATATACACAATTGAATCTACCAAGGGAAACTTGTAATAGACGCCACCATCTCTGCGCACATCAATAATTCTGCCTAATCGAGTATGAATCGCTGTATATCCAGGATCGAGGATATAGAATGGTTTTAACATAACCATTATTATAAGGGCGATAATACCCAGAATTATGTACTTCTTTTTGAATAACCACTTCAATCCATCATCTATAGCATCTTGCTCTCTATAACTATTCACTTAATCACTCCTACTATATCTTGCTCAAACACCACGACATGCTCATCATCTAATGGTGTACCCACATACTTGTTGATGTATACAATATCGCCAATGTTGACCAACGTTACCTTCTCACCTACTGATAACACGCGAATCGTATTTACGGGTTCTGGTGTCTCAGCAGCTGAAATAATAACTGATTCAGATGGCAGCTCTTCACGCTTACCCAATATTCTATTACCTAAGGGTCTAAATCCCAGCGACTCAAAATTCATTTATCTCCTTTATCACTAAACCAATCTGCAAGTTCCATATTTCTATCTTCATCAATAATAGTTAGCTCTTCTCGGCATAGTTGTATAACATAATATGCTTGAATAAGATGACCAATCAATGCAAGTATCACCAAGATTCGCACATACCCTTTTATGCAGTCATTCATCTGAAGATCCCCAGATAGTTTGAGCGCCCCACGCAAATAATACTGCTAACGCAATTGCCACAATAAAGTACAATATCATACATCTTTCCATACGGTTATTTCGCCTGTTTTCATATCTATGCACACTTCAGCTTCAGTGTTCTTTAATTTTTCTAATATTCTCTGCAACTCACTAATAGCCGCATCAATAGATTTCTCATGTGGTTTGAGCATCTTACTTAACCGTTCATCGTGAAGTGGAATCTTATTCGTTGGACATAGTCCATTTAATGGACACGCCCACATACACATACAGCGACATTTATCTGTGATCTTCTGCGCATCATAATCATATGCATATACGAGAATTGGTGATGAACATACTTCGCATCGAGGGAATATCATTGCTTACCATAAACGGTTAAATAGGGTGTACAACATTCTTCTGATGTCTTTAAATAGTTACCCATAGAATGATGCCACTTCATTCTCTGACAATATTCAATACAGCCTTTACAATGTTGCATGATGGTCTCATCTTCAACGGTAATAGGCGTACATGTTTGATATTCATATTTCATATCAGCCTTTCATCTCAAAATGATCGCTATCGTTGATCTTGCCACCATATTTGCTTACAAAATAACCGCCCCTGCGCTTTAAAGTAATGAAAATTGCGGCCAAGATAGAATGCGAAGGGAATTGCCATAACAAGAAATATTACCTCAAAGAATCCAGATTGGTTACTCATCAACTATCTCCTGTGTTTTCATCCACTTTCTGCGGATCATCCACTTTCTTAACACTAGGTAACCCAGTGTCAGGGTACCGCTCAATAACAACAATTTTTGTCTCACTTTTTTCATCATCCTTTTTAGTAAGTGATGCTTGCCACTCCATCATCTTTTTAACTTCACGATCATATATTGGCTGGAAACGCATAACAACATTGGGATTTAGGTACCCTAACAATGCACCTTTTTCTCTACGTTCAGCGATTTTAGCCAGAGCATAATTGTGAGCTGTATCTAATATTGGCCACTTTTTTATCCATGCGTAATAATCATGCTCAGAAATCTTAGGCTTATGAGTACTCAAGAATTCGCTTATACGTAATCCTTCTGCTTTAGTAGGATCACTTTCATCCACCCATTTTATGAGTTGCTCTGCAAGTATTACTATCATTCGCATAGGCATAGGCTTCATTTTCATCTCTAGAAAGCACCAATGCTCATCTACACATTCTTCGTGGCTTAGTTTTTCTTTATTAATTGCCTTTATGCTCTTCTTCTTTGCCATAGTAATTAAGTATTCGTATTTGAAATATTGTTTTTAAGTTGATCCAGTTCTTGGAGGGCTGCAACTATCTTCTGGATATCCTGTATGCCGATCATCACATACTGATAGTCGCTGGATAGTGAGGACGGGTCTAACTTGGTGAGAAGTCCAATAACGTCTAAGACGAAGGCTTCGGCCTTGGAGGCTGTGCTTGGGGCTGGAGTTGGTGTTGCCATACTTTTCCTTTTTTCTGTAACGGGGTTAACGAAAATTCAACGCGGGGATTACTATCATAACTCTTGGTACATTCCATCGACACTATAGTGCATACATCAGGTATAAGTATACCACGTGCACATTCTTCCACATAAAATATCAGACTGGTTAAACGCGGCAATGTATATTGAGGGCTGAGTGGTTCTTGAGATCCAGAAAGGGGAATGGGTAGATAGAAATGTATTTGCAAATGTAAGGGGCCATAAAGAAGTGGCTTGTCATTGTGTTGATTCGTAAGGATCAGTATAAATCGCTTACGCTCTCCTTTTTGTGCATCATATCCTTGGCGCTGGCCATTGCGTATATGCGCTGTAGGAGTAGGATCACCAGGTATAATATACGTGTACTTCATTACGTATTCCTTAACCGATAACTTGCTAGGGTTGCCAGTTAAGGAATAGTGTATGCTCAATTTCTAAAAAGGGAATCTACGCTATTTTTTCTTGCGCTAATAATTTATCACTCATTCAGTTCCTTTACCTGAGTACCATATGTGGTAAAATTATCTTTAAAGATAAAAAATAAAGTCTTCCGCTTTTACCAATTAACATAATTGTTGGAACTGTTTCTTTAGCAAATAGGCCATAATCACTAGGTGAATTACATATAGGAAATTCAATAAATCCTTCAAAAAGAGATACTTGCTCATGTATTTCGAAATCTTTACTTGGATCTTTCAATGATTGAGTAATTTCATCCTTTAAATCTTCAAAACTTGCATTCTTCATATACATCAATATCCCAACTTAGATTTATCCTGTTCCCATTTTGGCAATCGTCTATCTTTGGACTTATATGTCTACTGGTTAGAAAATCCTTCTCTAAGAATCGCGGCATATTCATCATACCTTTTAGTTTTCTGCCATTCTGCTGCAGTAGGGTCACCATCCAAATATGCCAGTTTGCCCATAACTGTAAACTTCTCATCGCGAACATCAGTTTGCTTCCAGATAGCCAATGGCCCAGTTGATGGTGGCGTATAAGGTTTCGACTGAACAGTTTGCTGCCTCATATCCCGTTTAAGATATTGGTTCTGCGTAGTGGTGAGTTGATACTCACTCTTTTCTTCTTCGTCAGCTTTTAGCTTCTCAAACGCTGTCATATCGAGAAACTCTTTGTTGCCTTCTTGGATGTTGAATCTACTGCACAGTGCTTTGTACTGCGCCCAATCAGGCTGTATTGCATTCTCGCTGCAATACTTATCGCAGAGAAATACAAGATACTGAAAAGGCGTTGTAGCTTTGTAGATCTGCGGTATAAACTTACTTGCATGACGTATTGCTTCAGCAGGAAATGCTGATAGTTTTGCAAGTCCATGATTCTCCAGTGGTAGTTTTTGGTGCAGATCTTTGATGGCATGACCCCATGCAACCCGTGGATTTGCTTGTTCATTCATTACGTTCTCTTTTTTCTGTATGGAAATCCCAGGTCTCAGTTCAAGAATGACAGCGAGGACGTTCTCCTCGCGTGCGCCCACGGTATTACTCTCTGAGATTCTGAGATTAGTTTTATAAATAAAACTCTTAATATTACTTAATGGACAATCTCGATTAGTAGCACGCTTTGGAGATTGAAGTAAAACGGGAGTGATAAGCGCTAATGTTATGAAAAATACTGACATTGCTTTTTGAACGTCTTTGCAATCAAAATCACTGCTAAAAAGATATACCAACGACTTGTTATAACGTCGTATGGTTTTTATCCAACCCAGACGTTTAAATTCGTTGATAGCGTTCTTTACCGTATTTCTGTGTACATTACATGCAACAGCTAACCGATCGTGTGATGGAAATACAAATTCGTAGTGATTCTTGTAGGAATTAAGTTCGCGCCAAATACGTTGATGAGATTTGCTCAGATGTTGTAAACATTCCACTATTTGTGAAAGTTTTTGTTGACTTGCTGTGTTTGTTTGCGGTATTATTGGATTCATAATTTTCATGTGTCCGTCAAGAACAAGAAGTTATAAAAAAGTTAGAGTCGTTCCTAGTGAGCGGCTCTTCTTTTTTGATTTCAACAGCACGTATTATATCTAGTGATATAAAATATACAAGTAAATTCTTAAAAGGGTGGTACTATGACAAACAGATTTTTTCTGCACTATCTTGCCGTAACGTGCTTATGCATGTCTTTACTTACTAAATGTGATCCACGATTTTTTGGTGTATGCGCTGTAGGCGCAGGATTATCCTATTCTGGTATGTATCTCATCTTTAAAGAAAAGAAATGCAACTCAGATGATGTTTGTGGCTTAGCGATGTTTATAATGGGGATTGCGATGATTCTGAGCAGCGATAATATTGTAAAAGTATTTGATAAGGTACGATGAGCTCTGTCACTGATGTTATTGGATAGGAAGAATTATTGTAATAGAGCAACCTAACGAAATCCTAGTACACCAATAATATTATATAGAATTCATATACAGTACACCCCTATTGAACTAGATGCCAATAGGGGTGTACCATTTTTTACTTATTAGATTTTTCTAAATATTCAATAGCCTTGAATAATCTGTCAGAATCAGGGAAACTGCTGAGTCCTAATTTACAGTGGCGACATACAGCACCACGCACCGTATCAGTATGTTTATCATAATCTACTACAAGTATACCAAATTGCTTCTCGCCTGTTGGAACTTTCCTACATATAGCGCATTTGTTATCTTGGGAAGCTTTAATATTTTCCCAGCCTTCTAAGCTTAATCCATAGTGATTATTATAAGACCATGCGCGTGCTATCTGTAATTTCTCTTCCTCGGTGCGCTTTGGTTTAGGGATTCTTCCACGTTTCTTGGGAATGTAGGGCGTAGACATATATTCAGGCTGTTGTCCCCATGCAGCTGCTATTGTTGGCTGTTCATTGCGAGGGGCTATAGGGGCAACAGGTGTAGGATCTATGCGTAGAGCAGGCTTATTTCCATTGGTAAAGCAGCTCTTACATACTTCATAATAGCCATCTAGAGTTGTCATGCTCTTAGGGAACATATCGAGTGGTTTTATATAGTCACATTGGGTGCATATCTTGTTCATTCATTTCCTAGGTATTTAATCGCGTTGTGTAATATATCAATATGTTTCTTAAATAAAGCTAATGCTGTTTTACAGGGATAACATAAGAGTCCTTTAAATTTGTCGTTATTATCCAGATCTTCCAATAACGGAGCAGTGGGCGTTGATCCTTGAAAACAAACACCACACCAATTGTTATTCATTTTTAATCGAAACTTCCGCGTACTCTCTATATAGGCTTCTTTGTTTTTAGCGTAATGCTCTTTGCCGTATGCTTTTTTACATTCCTTACATTGATTCTTACGGCCTCCTTTAACAATCCTATCAATAGAAAAATCAGTAATGGGCTTTACATATTCACATTGGGTGCACATCTTATTCATCATTATCTTCCTCATCAAACTCGTGTTCTAATACCCAATCTTCTATCTTGCACATCTGAATAAAGGATATGAGCTTAATATCCTTTAAAAATAGGCCCAAGGTTGAATGATGTACCCCTGCCTCATGTACAATCCTCATTGGACCAATACTTCGACTTCGCATGATTTTTTGGACCCGGGAGCGCAAACGGTCCCTGATCGCCTTATTCCTATGGTTTAAGACAGTGATTTCTTGTTTCATAGAGTTCCTTTTATACCTTTACGTAGTAGTTATGATAATAAGTTACAGATTATCACAATAATAGCAAGTATTAGCCTTGAACAACATCTTTATTGTTCTAAAATTAACAAGAAATACCTTGCAATATGTGCAGAAGGTGATAAATTATACATAACATTAACTAACCAATAAGGGAAAATACCATGATTAATAAGATTGAATTGAATTTGGGAAAAGAAGAAAACTATCAATTATATGAAAGAGATTGGGGCCCTTGGCGTGATATTCCAAGTTCTTTAGAAATATGTGATCAATGCAAAAAATTAGCTCCTCTTGATTATTGGTTAGGGGAAGCAAAAAGGCCTTTAAATCAAGTTGCTAAATTTTGCACGAAAGATTGTTACTGGAATTGGATAGAAATTAAAAAACAATTGTGGTTAAAAACTAAATAATGAGGTAACTATGGAAATCAAGTATCAGGTAACAGAAGGCTATGTTGAAAGAGACAGCGCCTGGATAGAAACAGCGCGTAATATGGCCAAATGGAGAGCTGCTCGTATGGAGGCTGAAAAGCAAGAGAAGATGTATAGCGATATATTAAAGACGTTGTCTCATGGTGCATGGTCAAAGGGTGGTGGCTTTGTATATGACTTTATCGTGAGAAAAGGGAATGTGGATTATGGACGTATTCCTGAATTGCGTGGGGTTGATTTAGAGCCGTATAGAAAAGAATCATTAGAAGTATGGAAACTATCAATGGAAATGGGGGAGTAATGGATACAAAAGTCGTTATAGATAAGATTGAAATCATATGGGATGAAGGCTCTATCCAGACATTAGATGAATTCTTTGATGAGTTAGCCAAAGAAGATCATGAGAAAGAACTCGAAATAAGAGATAATGTCGGCCCTAATAAATATGCTAAATATCTCGCAATGCTGGATGATGTTGGAAGGGATGAAGGATGATGATATTTATGTTTTTCGGTGCAGTAATAATAGGATTAGCGATAGGATATTCAAGAATCCTTGATTGGTGTGGAAAATTAAATAATGCACGTATAGCGCGAAAGAAATATATGGAAAATAAAGAATTGATTGATGCTTTATTGGATAAGATGCAGCAAAAGAGTATACAATACCAAGAACAGGTAAATCGCATGAAGAATGACTTTAATCCTGCTAAATTTTCGGAAGAGACATACAAACTTATGTGTATAGATATGGATATGGATAAATTTGCCAATTCAATAAAAGTTATGCTTAGCGGCGATTCGAGTTTCTAATGGAAAACTTCCTTATAATGCCCAAGCAATCAGAACAGATTGATAAGCTGTATCAAGCATTAGCTCAGTTCCAGAAAGAGATGCAGATTGTTAATAAAGACAAAATGGGTAAATATTCTTATGCTTCATTGCCTGAAATGAGAAGTGCAATTCAGGAGCATTTAGATAATTGCAGTCTCTGCTTTAAGCAATCTTCTGCATTTACGGTGGATGGATCACGGATTCTTATTACTACGCTAACGCATTGGCCAAGCAGTCAATTTACTGAATCATACTTCTTATTACCCCCAAGTGACCAAAATAAAAATGTTAATCAAGGAATTGGAGAATCCATAACGTATTGTAGGCGGTACGAATTGAAGAACATATTAGGATTGGTAGAAGCTGAAGAAGATAATGATGGTGAAGCTCCTTCATTAGGAGCTACTGGTCCACAATTGAATTTCATACGTAAGTTATTAAAAACTGCTAATATATCAGAACAAGACACGGCTAAGAAAATTGGTGTAGAATCCTTGGAAGAACTCACAAGCAGCGAAGCAAATGCATTAATAAAAACCCTCAACCCTAAGAAGTGAGAGTATTAGTAATGAAGAAGAAAAAAGAACCAGAAATTGATCACTGTGATATATGTAATAAAGTAGTTACATGGAAAAATTCGCGTAATCATTATTTCACACAAAGTATTTATGGATGTGATGAATGTGGTGACCGTTTCATGAAATATATGCAAGAACAAGCAGATAAATTTGAAGCATATTAACTTGTAAAAAAAGGAAATCATGAAGCAGCCACTCTATCGCCATAGTGCTCCTACTAAATATGATCAAGCGCCCTATGGTACTCTATGTGAAGTAATAAATAGTGAAGGCAATCAGTTATATGTACAGCGTAGCAGGGATGAAGAGAACCCGTTATGGGTACATATGGGTGATGTGAGTGATGAATTAGTTTGGGAAGAAGAATAATCCCTACGGCAAAGGAAGAGCACTTACCGTAGGGAATGAGTAGAGAGATAAAGAAGCCTAAATTAATTCTCTGAGTTCTTGGATTTCTTTTTTGAGTTTGATAATTTCGTTGAGTAGTAATACAGGTAAATCTTGGTATTTTAGCGTTTCAGATTGTCCATCAATATCATATACCACTAGTTGCGGTAATACCTTTGCCACTTCTTCTGCTATAAGACCAATAGATTTGACCTCAGGCGAACGATCTTTATAGTTGAATGTTACGGGTCTAAGTTTATAGATTGCTTCGCTTGCCGAGCCCATATCGTTGATGTTTTCTTTGTAGCGAAGAGATGATGATATGGTACCAAGTTGGCCTGTGCTGGCAGATATAAGTACTGGCACTGCATCATTAACTACGGTAGTTACTCCGGCAATACCTGCTACGTAGCATGCATTCTGCAACCCTGCACCTGTACCACTTACGCCAATACGAATCTTATTTGATTCACCTACGACGCCTACAGAATTAATCAAGATGTTATCAGATTCTGCCCCTGTATAAGAAGTACCCGTATCTTGCCCAAGAATTATATTGTTGTTCCCTGTTATAAGAGTAGTAGTAGATTGAGTACCTATAATAAGATTGTTTGATCCCGTTGTTAGATCAGGAGCAGAGCCAGAACCAAAGATTATATTGAAGTTGCCTGTTGTTAGGCCGATAGCAGTATTGCCACCCATGATCTCATTACCACCGCCCGTTGTAATTGCTCGTCCTGCTCCAGTACCTAAAGCTACGTTACCTGATCCTGTAGTGCATGCAGAAAGAGCAATATTTCCTAATGCTGCATTACCAGCACCTGTAGTAAGTGCTGCTAATACTCCAGTGCCAACACCAGTATTAGTACCAGCTCCGGTAGTTGTTGTATTACCTGAGCCACCACCTACAAAAGTATTAGAAGTTCCAAAATTAGATACAAATACAGCACCACCAAATTGAATTTCTCCTTGTGTGCCTGCACCATTAGTATTTGGCATTAATAAATTGCCAGCAGTGATAGTTGCATTGCCCGTTGTTACTGTAAGGTCTCGCGCTGTAGTAACCGTACCTGCTATAAATGTCTGACTTACTTGATTAGTACCAGTACCATCAGTGCCCAATCGTTGTATATTATTGTCTCCGATGGTTCCAGAATTTTGGATTATGATATTATTGCTCTCAGTAGTCGTATAATTAGAAGCGCTTTGTATACCAATTACCACGTTGTTATTTGAATTTCCCGCAGCATTAGAAAGTGAATCATACCCTACAACAGTATTCTGATTTCCTATACCGAGATTATAAGATTGCTGACCAATGAGAGTATTCTGATTATGCGTTGTAATAGCAATCCCAGCAGATCCTCCAATTATGGTATTACTTATACCTGTAGTAATAGCTAATCCTGCTTGATAACCAATACAGGTATTAGAACCACCACCAGCTAAAGCATGTAATACATCAAATCCAAGGCCTGTATTATTAGTTCCCGAAACAGTAGAATTACCAGCACTTAATCCAATAATCGTATTATCATTGGCATCTGTTGTATTGAGTTTTACTACATTAGTCGCACCTGAAAATGATACGGACGATCCTGCTTGAGTTACTGCATGAAATTGAATTACTCCTGCAACAGGTGTAGCTGTACCACTATCAGTCTGAAATGAATCAGCAAGACCACCACCATTATTAATTGATACGGTTGATCCAGAACTTGATGTCGTAATACCACCAGTTCCATGCACAGTTAATACGCCTAAAGCAGGTATTGCACTATGAGTATCATCAGTGAGATACGAAGTCGCAACAGTGCCAGCTGTAGAAAGAGTAATCGTATTCGTACCTGGAGAACCTACGCCCGTTATAGTTGTCGTATCGCCCAACACAAATATGTTGCCACCAGCAGTAGGCGGAACGAGTCCACCGCTATTAGATTGTAAAGTTATTACTCTTCCTGCGCCTGTTAATTCTAACCAGGTAGCAATCCCATCTCGTACACTAACAAGAATCCAGAGATTTTGTTGAGGTGTTTGGTTGGTACCAATATTGAGCCAATAGCTCCCCACATTAGCAAAATCATTGATTGTAGGATTAATAGAATACACATACATCTGAGGAGGCTGTACAGGAGTGACGCCCATATAGGATAAGGGATTATTCCCGTCTAATCTTAAACTCATTACTACTCTCCTTTAACAGACTAGAAAGCCAGAAAATGTGGTACGTGGATCACCAGATCCATTTTGATCTAATCCGACTACTAAAGTGCTATTCAATACTCGTGTAGTTACTGTAGCAGTATCACCGGCACTCATTTTAGCTAGCACCGTATTATTAGTTTGAAGTGTATTTGATGATGATCTATTTATACCTGGATTCTGATATCCAAACATATAAACCGTACCTGTTGTTACTATAAAATTAAATGCATTCGTATGTGCTACAGTTAGACCCGTCCATATAAGACTAGATTGCAAACAATAAATTCCTGTTATAGGAGCTGTGAAGGTAAAGGTTCCTGTATTGAAGTTACTTGCTTGATCATAGAGTGTTGTATTAAATGCAACCGTATACGTAGTACCATCACCAGTGACATCTGTTACAGGAGCGGATAAATAAGCCAAGAATGCTGGTTGTTTGGTGTTATAATTTACACCACCACTATTGACCGTAAATCCAGTATTATTTGTAATATTTCCAGAGCCTGATCGTATTATCGTAGATGAAGTAGTAATGGTAGAACCAAATGTGGAACTATGGGCATTGGCAGTAGCACCTACTGTTATACCAGCAGTACCACAATCAATAGCTATAGCGCCACTTGAAGTATTACCAATTGAGATCGTACCGCTATTAGACGTTGAGCCTATGGCAGTACTATTGGTTGAGCTTGTATTTATATTAACTGGACCAATAAGGGTAACTGAGGTTGAATTGGTATTACCAATTGCTACAGTACCTGTATTGGATGTTGAACCTATAGCGGTGCTTAATGCACCTGCAATGTTAATGTTTGTAGGGGCCACAACGTTAACTGCTGTAGCTGATGCATTGCCTAAAATAACAGTGCCTGAATATGACCCAGTTCCTATATTGGTTGCAGATGATCCCGATATATTTATAGATGTAGGACCAAGAATGACGCCTGTAGTATATGCCATTGTAAAGTCTCCTTTTTAGAATATTTCGTAGGCGCTTCCATTGAATATGACTTCAATGGATGTATGTACTGTATTCATTACATAACTAGTAGCACCATCTATATTCACCACACCACCAACGGTAGTAACGGTAATATTATGCGCAACAGCTGAACCAGTGGTATCTTTTATGACCCATACTTGCCCTGTTGCTGGAGCATTGGGTAATTCGATGGTTATAGCTCCACCAGAACTATCAACTCCAAGATATTCATCAGTAAGAAGTACTACATAAGGTGATGTATTTACTGCTGTATAATGCAAAAAAGTAGTACCTGTTGTTGATATAGTCAGAGTACTGGTTCCTGGATTGCCTACTACATTGATAGAACCACTGCCTATGATGTTAATATTGCCTGCTGTAGGCGGAACGGCGCCCCCGCTGTTCCCGGTCAACGTGTCGATAGGATTTGATGAACCGAGTAAGTACTTTGTAATTTGACTCACGGCATCTCCTTGTGCGCTTAGGCGCACTATTTAATAGTTACCAGCAAATGCATATACAACTGATACATACACGTTGCCTACCGTAGGACCACCACTTTCTTCTTTTGCATAGACAATTACATCTGCTGCTTGTGAAAGCTTTCCTACCGGTAATTCTGCATCTGATGCGTAATCGATTACTCTGCCTGAATTGGCTGCGATAAACATATGATTATTAATTCCATCAAATGAGATAATCAGATTGACGTCGGTACTATTGTCAACCATAAGAATGCGAACAGGATTTAAAAACGCAGTTCCTATTGCGGTAAAGCCAGCACCAACTGATGCATGGCCTAATGATCGTAGCGTTTCATAGCGTGCTACTTGTCCTAATGTGCTCATTGCTATTCTCCTAATTTTATTTTATCCAGCTGATTCAACCACTTCAGGTATAACTACCTCAACAGGTTTACTTGCTTGCTCAGCTTGATTTTTTGCTAAAGATTCCATCTCAACAATTTGTTTTGCAAAATCGAGAGCAGCTTCGTGCGCTTCGCTCCATGGTTGTTGCATCATAGGTATTTGCATGCGATACGTACGACCGTTCTTCACGTGCTCTATGTCGATCATTAATTGTTGGTTCATTCTCTTCTCTCCAGACAAGGGTTAGATAGTGAATCCTCCCCGCTTTAACCCTAGCAAAGCAAGCGGGGAGGTATTTTGATTGTTAGTTAATTACGCATTTGATGCTATGTATGTCCAAGCGCCTGCTCCAGTTGCTATATAAAGACGTGTTGTTGTGGTAGATCCTGTAGTATTGATGTACAGGTCACCAGCTTCCGCTGCCAATCCAGCAGCTGGTGCACCTGCTCCAGACATAATCTTAATTGGTCCAGGAAGTTGTACAAACGTAGCTGCAGTTGCTAACACCATATTACCCGTAGTAATGGTAGCATTACCTGTAATACCAACATTACCTGTTGTATTACCGATACTTACTGCTCCAGTACCCGTTGTATTTAAAGAAAGCGTCGATCCTGTTGTTGTAATAAATGCAGCACCATTAGACGTTAGTCGCATAGTAGATACTTCAGCATTCACTCCAATATCATTGAGGTAGATATTTCCGTGCTCTGTACCTGTTACTAATGCAGATCCTGCGCTGTTACCAATGGCTATATTACTAGAACCTGTTGTTATAAAATTTAAAACACTAGTACCAAGGGCGATATTACTAGCACCTGTTGTAACGCTTTGAAGATTTACAAATCCTACGCTGGTATTATCACCAGTACCTGTAGAAATAAGAAGACCTGATCCAGCACCTACAATAGTATTGCCAGGAGATGTAGTAGCACTGGCTAAAGAATTAAGACCAATAGCGACGTTATTAGATGCAGATGTAATAGCATTTCCCGCTAAAGATCCTACAAAAGTATTATTAGTACCTGTAGTTAGATGAGCTCCTGCTTCATAACCAACAGAAATATTATCATGACCAGTTGTAACATCAGTTAATGCTAACGTACCGAGCGCAACGTTATTAGTACCGGTATTAGAAGTATTACCTGCTGCTTGTCCTATATATACAGAACTAGATTCAGGAATCTTAAATGAAGAAATACCACCAAATTCTATGTTGCCGACAGAAGCAGTTGTATACGGAAGGAGGATATTTAAAAATGATCCATTGCCGCCAGATACGTTAGCCCAATTTGCTAAGTTACTTATAATTGAGGTAAGAATCCAGGCAGCATTTTGAGCTACTCCTGAAGTATTTACGGGTTGAATCCATACTGTCCCTATCTGAGCCTTATCGGCTGTTGTAGGGGCACGGTTGGATACTATAGGGGCAGGAAAGACGGATTGAAGGGCTTGGGTAAAGCCATAATCCACTATTGGGTATTGTTGAACTGACATAATGTCTCCTATTTTTTTAGTTCATTACTTGCCTCATTCTATAAGCCTCAACTTTCGCAGTCTTAAAACTTGCTATTTTTAAAGTTTGTGATATCTTTATATCTAAGAATGACGACCAGGAGTGGATGGAAGAACAAAGAAAAAAGAGATCGCCATTGTAACCTTTTGTAATTCCTATATAGTCATAGGAAAAATTCCTACGAAAGGGCTTATATGAACAAATTTGATGACTTTATGATGATAGAAGAAGCAGCTGCCTTTTTGGGGGTAACTGCTAATACTCTAAGAAATTGGGAGCGAGCGCGTAAACTAAAATCATGGCGGCACCCTTTTAATAGATATCGCTTATACAAGAAATCAGACTTAGAAGAACTATTAAATTCTATTCAACCAGATCAATAAATTAATAAGGAAAAATATGATACTTGAGCATAGAGAAATCGATTTTTGGGTAAGTTATTTTATAGAAGCTCTACCTGCTACAGAATATGAGAAAAAAACTAAATGCGCTTTAGCTTTTGAATTATGTAAATCCTATGAATTATTGAAAGATGAAACATTAGAAGATATTCAAGAAAGAAGCGTTGGTTCTATTATATTAGCGTTAATGGAATCAGATAAGTTTCAGGAAGAAAACGTACGATTTAGTTTATTATTTTTTCTTGTTGATTTGTTTATATTTATAAAAAAAGATAATCCTCATTTTAGATTTAAGTGTTTTTTCTCTTCCCTGACATGGGTTGCTGTTACTGGTTTTTTTTCCGAAGCATCTGAAACGTTAGAAGGATTAGAAAATAATGAAAAATATAATAAATTATTAAAGGTTTTCTGTAAGTTAGCCGCAGAGGACATAAATAGCTGCAGGTAAGAAAGATGGATGAACCTAAGAAACACAAAAAACATAAGAGATTTATATTTACGTTACCTGAGCAAGTTCACTACGACCTCAAAGTGCGATGTGCTCATAAGAGAATTTCAATAAAGGACTATATTTTACAAGCAGTGCTTAACCAGATATCTAGAGACAAGCAATACGATTAGGGGGATATATGCCACCAGATTTTTATAATTCAGGGATACAGATGCCCTATGTTATATGGGTAATATTAGGAGTAGTTGTATTAGTGGTAGTTGTACTAAAATGGGAGGTTTAATATGGGACCTATAGGATTAGTTATATTTTGGATGGTATGGGTAGGATTTACAGGGTGGTGGTTTGGAAGAACAGAAACTACTAAGAACCCATACGAGTAATTCTAAAACGACCACGCGCTTCCTCAACTGCTGGTTGTTCAATTGGGAATTCTTGCTGCATACTATCAGAGAGCTTTTTAGCGTATCTATTTGCTGCTATCGCGCTTCCTTTAGCACCAGAGCGCAATAAACTAAACCATTCTTTACGCACTTCTTTACTGCGGGCAAGAGCTTCTGTTAAATATACAATTTCTTTACCTGCAAGTAATCCAGCCCCTGCTTTTGCAGCTTGTATAGGTGTTACTGCTTTAAATCCTAAAGCACCTAAAACCACGGGATGAGCTATATTCTCAAAGTTGATATTCTTCTCAAAGAACTTCTTTAACTTGCTTCCCTCACGCAATCCGCGGTGAAATTTATCAGCTTCATCAAGAGCTTTAGAAAAACGCGGATTTGTAGTTCCATATTCACGTTTTAATACATCATTAAGCCAATCAATCATTTTAATGAGTTCTTTTTCTGCCCCAACGGGTAAATCACGCGTCTTAAAATGATCATTAAGTTCTTTCTTACGACTCCACAATTCATTTATATCAACAGTACCAGCTGGGCCAACAATTTTTTTTAATTCTTTTAAGCGATCTTCTACAAATGATTTACTTGTCATATCGCTTCGTTTTAATTTTTTTATTTCATGTTCAATTTGGCCACGTAATACTGGCGCTTTAAATTTGGCTTCTTCAGGTAAAAATGAACGCGCTTCATCAAAGAGTGCATTATTTTTAGCCTCTAATGGTTTACGACCACCAGTAAGAGTTAATAATGTAGTTCCTACATCAACCGCATCTCCAGCTTCTTCTGATCCCGTATATGATTGAGTATAATATTTACCTAATTTACCTGCTGCGGTTGCTCCTATTGCGCGACCAGCTTTTACGCCACCTGTCATAAGATCTATAACACGCGATACAGCGCTATCTACCTGTTCTTCTATAGGTCCTTGTGGTGCTAAATAAGGGGCTTTTTCTTTTATGCCCTTACCAAGTTCCTCATACGTAGGAAATACATGGTCATGCGATAATAGCCCAGGAGTTTCTAATTGTGCATGTAATTCTTGTGGAATACCAAGAGCTTGTGCAATCTGTCCATGCTGACTTTTAGTTAGATTACGCACAGTTGCTTCAGCTTCACCAGGAATTGATCCTATTGTCTTTGCAGCAGTAACGGGCAATCGCGCTATATTACGACCAATGGTCTGGCCAATATTTTCATTAGAAGAATCATATTGTTGTTCAACTGGCTGCTCACCAAGTTTAGTAATCTTAAAAGGCATTATACGACCCTCCAATTTTTACCATTGGTAACAAAATATTTACCAGTCACATCATTAAATAGTTCGGTGTTTTTAGGCAATGAATTCGCAGGAGGCAACTTATCAAACCCTTGTCCTACTTGAGGAGCATTTTCTTGAGACATATTAACAAAGTCTTGTTCCCAATCTTTCACATACGGATCTACGCGCTTATATACTTCTTCCTGAAAGAGAGGAGGTACATTGCCGCCATTATCCTTGATGACGTTTTGCATCTCATCATAGATTTTCTCGTTAAGATCAGTAAGTTTGAGCATATTTCCAATAACACGTTCACGGCCTTCACGACTATTCATTAGAGAAGGAATACGTTGTTCAAAGATCTGCGCATCAATGTTAGTACCACGTGGAAACATCTTCTTAAAATTAGTGAACATGTCAGTTGAAAGTTTTGCAAGTTCTTGGGTATCAGCATTTAATACACTTCCAGTAGCAAATCCATGTTCTTTAAGTGTTGCATATAACTGAGGATTGATAACGTTATTCTTTTTATCGATAGAAAGAATCTTCTTCAACCGAGCTCTATCAGCAATATCAGCATGATGAATATCAAGCACTTCTTTTCTGAATCCTTCGCTTTCCTTGCGGAGTTCTTTTTGTTCTTTTGCTTGAAAGTGCCGTTCTTTTTGCCCCATCGCTTCTTCATGACGACGATTCAATTGCTGTTCATGGAAGGACGGACGAGCAAGAACTTCACCGATACTACCTTTTTGTGGAGCCGCTGGGGCGCCCCCTGGGGCTGCTTGAGGGGCTTGTTGTGGTGGCGCTTGTTGAATACCGCGTCCGAATTGCGCAGCAGATGGTTGTTGTTCTGGTAATCCAATCCCTTGTTCACGGAATGCTTGTCGTCGTTGCTCTGGTGAACGAATCTTGTTGAGCAATGCTTCTTGTTCTTGCTCAGGTTGATTAGGGTTCAACGCAGATAAACGTTGTCGTATTGCTTGTGTTTCTGACGGAGGTGCAAATTGCTGTTGTTGTGGTTGCTCTAAGGCTGATGGTGCATAGACACCCGATTGCTGTGCTGATTGTGCTACTTGTTGTCCTCCTTGACCCCATGTTGCAGCACCGCCACGTTCTAAATAAGATTTTTGTATTTCTTGCGGTAATGCTGCTAATCCTCGTGCAGTATTCTCATCAGCACCAAGAGATTTATATACATCAGCAAGACGATTAACATTATTTCGTTGCTGTACTTGCTGTAATTTATATTCTGCAAGCGCAGATAGACCTTCACCTAGTCCTTGTCCAAATTGTTGGCCAAACATTGCAGCACGGCCAACGTTATTGATTATTTGAGGCATCGTATCTCCTTTAAATTAACCACCAAAGTATGCGCCAGCAGCTAATGGAACAGCTTTACCTACTGCGGATGCTGCACCATGGAATATACCACCAGTTGAAGGCACAAATGCATTTTCATATTGTGGACGAAGACCCATTTGCAATCTATTCATGAAATTAGCTTGCTGATTTTGTTGATTACCATAATCATATTGCGCTTTTAATGCAGCAAGATTTTCTTTAAGACCAGCACCAGCACGCCCTATAGCAGATTCAAATGCAGAAGATCGTTGACCACCACCCATAGCGGTGAATCTTTCAGCGAGAGTTGGGACCGTTTCAGAATAAAATTGTGATTGAGCTTGTTGTTGCAATGGTCCAAAATCAAATCCTTGATTTCCTAATCCTTGTAATCCTTGTTGTCCACTTTGCGCGAGCCAATTGAGTATATTTTGTTGATCTGGCGTGTAAGGTGTAGTCACCATACTATATGCAGGATCACCCGCAAAAAAACTACGGACTCCACTACGCTTATTTACTTTACCTTGTGATGGCGTGGTAAATTGATTTGGTTGTTGAATACCACCAGCTTGTTGCCCTATTTGGGGAATTTGTGGATTAGTAGCAACAGGATTAACCATTTGTGGTTGTACGGTAACGCCACCACGTGATTTTTTTGACTTCCGGCTGCAAACGCCATGTTTACAAGGCATCTTATTCTCCTTAACTAGATAACCACTCTAAAATTATTTTGCATTCATTAAAATTCGTTCTGTTTGATCCTGTTGTGACAGTCACATTAGTTGCTGATACGTCCAACTGTATATTGTTCACCAATGTAGGACTCGCATACGGCAGTGGGATATAATTATTTCCTGTTGTATCGCTTGCTTCACCATATATACGAGTAAATGTTGTTGAACTGGTAATTGTTATTCCATGAGCAACTGATTTTGCTCCTGTATTGGGCAAAGCACCAAAAATAACAGCCAACCTATAGGCTTGTCGCATTGCAGGAAAAGTGGTCGATGCTGAAGTCAAGGTTGGATTAGGAAAAAACGTCTGCCCATTAATAAATTGACTATTGTTGTAGATACCTGTGTCTTTTACATTAAGCACCAATGCCATATTGTTAATGTTCTGATACAACCGAATAAGAAGTTCCTTAAATTGTGGACTATTAACATCAACTTCCATCAGTTCGGACACGTCCCAAATATTCGTCGTTGGTATGAATGATCCAACTGTAGATGATACAAACTCTGCCATTATTGCAACCTTTGAGAAACAGGGATTGAATGAAGCACAAGTCCTTCTAATTGGAAATCAAAGAAGCATTCGCCATTAAGCATCTGTGCATCGCTCCAATACAGATTTATCTGAATAAACTCTCCATCAGATTGGAAGTAAATTGGATGCCATAGACGTTGTTGATAGAATTCTAGAGGAACAGGAACAAGCGTGTATGGTCCAGTTTCCAGAACTGATGTTCCTAAGATTGCTCCTGTATTGGTCCCTTCAGTTACTTCAGATAAATTAGATGATGAAGTGTAATAATCAACGGTTACTTGCCCACCCGTATTCAATACACCAAAATCTATCTTGGCGATGTAGACGTTGCGTCCTTGATCAACATAGGGATTCCATTGCTTAGATAGAATATTGATGTTGGATACGCGGCTTACGGTGCCGCCGCCTGTATAGATTCCCGTAAAATTTAATGGCCCTACTTTAACTGTATTGGCATCAATAACTTTATTAATTTTGGTTATTACAATATTAGGAATAGCAGGCGGAACGTAGGTTATGCCTTGTGGAAACTGTATAGTAATAAAGTCGTTAGCACTCAGTGTATGATTTGTTATAGAGAGATTTACATAGGCACCACTCACCGTCATGTTATTGATCTGCATAACCGGTGCGTTGTCAGCATAATCAGGCGATATTATAAATATGTAACCTTCTTGATTACCGGCAATAATCTGACGTACTTGCGCTTCAATGTTTGAACTCTGCCAGGTCATATCAGCATTTTCCCAGGTAAATACAGAATCTACCCATGTATCTGTTTGTTGCTGATCAAAATAGCCCCAGGCAGTAATGACGTCATCGTTGAGCGCCCATGAACCCGTTTTATAGTTATAGACCAGGATTTGGTTTGGAAAGACGGTTGTATCTTGATTCGATGGGAAGGTCCAATAAACTAATTCAGTAAAATAATCACGAATACCAGCAACACGCTGAACTCCCATATTAATATCATTAATATCAAATACTTGGTCAGGAATTTTATTGTCGATTCTTTCTACGTTGCTGCCATTACAAGCATGCACGCCAGTCGTTCCCATAGTTAAAATAACTTTATCAAAAGGAATGGAACTGAAAGTTGCTTCACTTCCAAGTTCTGTATTTATCTTCTGCCATACAAACGGTAAGACTTGGTTTCCGGTATAGGCTAATTCCCACGTAGATCGTTCAAAATAAACGATTAATCTATCCTTAATGAACTCACAGCTGGTAATCGCTTCTTCTGTTACAGCGTCAAGCCAGCCAGCACCATCAGCATTGGCACCACCAAATGAAGTATTAGGTTCAAGCCATGCATTAGTAGCAAAGGGAGAACCATTGTGGCAAAAGCGTGCTCTATTTTTATATTGGGTATTAGCTGAATTATCTGCTTTCTGTTCAATAGTGTTAAGCAGTACTAAACGATCTTTAAAGGGAACGATCATGAGTGCTGTTTGAACAAAATCGCCTGCCGTATTAAAGATCATTACAGCAGAAAAATTACTCCAAGTAGTACCATCAAAGGTATACACAGGATCATCTGTTCCTGCTGGTACAGGAACAGTAGCATTAAAGTTGGTAACAAACATATTGGTTATTGCTGTTGATATACCACGCCAATTAGCTACCCAGAAGAAATTTGAATTGCTGCCTTGCCATGTTGGAGTAGCTGCTCCTTGAGATTGTTCCCAGAAACTTCCTGTATATACATAGGCAAATTGCGTATCAAATGCATAGGCAGGATGTGCGTTTATAGCACCCGTTTCATATTGAGTAAGTCCCATAACAGGAGTTGCAGGATAGAAATATACTGGTGTATTATGCGCTGCACCATGAATTACATAGGCACCCGTTGTTGTATCATAGGTATATACCGTAGATGCGCCCGTTGTGAGCATATTGGCAGGATTTCCTGTTTGATAGACCGTGAACATTTCAGTGCCAACTGAGAATGCTTGTCCTATACCAAATACATTTCCTGGAACGTTACCTGCTAAAACACCTGCGCCACTCGTAGTACCTAAGAGCACTGCTAAGCGAGAAAAGAGCTGTGCTGTATAGACATTCTGCGCGCCATTACCGGTATACAAAGATCCAAATCGTTTACGCACACGTCCACGAAATACATAGGCATTTTTTAATGAAACGAATGCGTCGTCTGGCACTAACCAAGGTCGAACATCAGTCTGAAGACCCGTATCAAATGGAGCGATAATAAAACGATCGTATGCCATTTAGATTCCTATAACTAAATAGTTAAAGTTTCCTGCGGCTGATGCGTTTACCGTCAATGTTAAATTAGTCAGAGCATTTACGTAGGTTATTATGCCAGCACTTGTTGGTGTTACAAATGCCACATAAGCAGTTACAAAGGCAGGATTAGTTGCTGCAACAGGAAAGTTAATTGCTAAGTTTCCTGGGCCTCCTGGTGCTCCTGTGCCCCATTTCATCAAGATGCCTGATGGATGACGTACCCAACCACCATTAACCACTTGACCAGAAGAGGTGAACTCATAAACTCCGGTACCACCTTGCTTTGAAAATACAAGTTCTGGTTGTGCAGTGAATGTGGATGTTTGAGAATATAAGCCAACTTCACCAGCTGCTGTGACCGGTGTTACTCCAGGTACAGGAAATTCAACAAAGAAATGCTTTCCTGTATTTGCCCCTGAGTCGAATGTCACGTGGTTTACCGCCACCCATGTACCAATTTCACCAAAGTTTCCCAGAATCGCTGGTTGTGATTGCGAGAGTTGATCTGTTAGCTGGGGAATATTATTTAAATATGCCATTACTGTTCCTTAATTATTATAAATTACCACCAGCACCGCCTATACCCCAGTTGTTATATCCAACAGAAGTCTGCTCGGTGTATATAGTTGCCACACGTTGATTTGCATATTGAATAAGTGTTCTGCGGAGCACTAAATTTTGTTGCTTTAAAAACTCAGGTAATATGAGTGCGACGCTATCAAGATCCATACGATCTTCTAATACTTTTTTAGCTGCACCATAGGCTATGTATTGCCACCATTGTTCCAATTCAGGAACCTGATTTGATGCTATGAGCTGAGTTGGTCGTTTAAATACTTCAAAATTAATTCTATATGGCTGATCAGGAACCGGACGGAGGGTGAATTTGTCATCATAGTAGAGCATAGCCAATGGAATCTGTGGAACATAAGGCACTGTTTGGCTATTGATTGGCTGACCAGATCCTGGAGCAGTCGGGAATGTGAGGGTGAATGCTCCGGTTACATAATTCACCGTTCCTTGGACGGTAGCAGTTCCGGGTACTACAAGGTTGCCTGCGCTATTTGAAGTAGGAACGTCAATTAATGAAAGGCCGTTGTTCATAGTATCTATTGATGAAAAGAGCACCTGATTTTGTAGGAATGGGGAATTAGGCACAACTCCTGTAAAGGTCTGCGTAATACCATTGCCCGCAACGCCAATTGATTGAATAAAATTAATGCCAGGATAGACGCCAAATAGTTGCTCACGTGATTGCGTATACATTGCTTCGAAACCGGCTATATAGAGCGGAGGATGAACGGATATATATAAATTTTTAAAGTTGTAGAGCGGATCGTTTACGTTGAGTGTAGTGTCAGTCACGTATACATCCTGATAGGGATTACAGTAGAACGTGAATTGCGTTCTTAAATCAAATAAGCGGAGATGCTCAGGCATATCATACAAAACGAATGTATTGATATAGTCATTTAAATCTACGGTTGATAACACTGATTCTGACATGCTACGCGTTAAGCGTCGCACTTTTGTTTGTATTCCTTGTAATGTATCTGCCATCGTATTTCCTATGCTTTAAACGGTAAAACGTTTTGAACTGCCGCATCTAAAATCGGCGTTATCTCACCTATAGGGACTACTTGCGCGCAGGTATTTATTTGAGAAAGTGGCGATACAGGAATTGCAAAAGGTGTGAAGGTGGTAGTATCTAACGGGAGAGTAAAGGTAGTGGTTCCTGTTACGGTAATAGGACCTACAAATTGATCTGCCTCTGGCATACCATCTGCGGGTGGGATATCTAAGCGAACCAATGTTCCACTTATATACTGATGCGCGAAACTTGTTGTTACCGTAGCAGGATTGCCATTAGTAATAGCAGTAATGATGCGCATTGCCGGTTGAAATATAGGATTTGGTTGCGCGTAACAGGTAGACATCTCTACTCTCCTTTTTTGAGCTAGAATGCGGAAGTAACCTGCAAGATGCGATCTGGTGAATTAAACTCTTCTTCATCAATGAATTCCAAAGACTGAAAACTCACACGACGCACTTTACGCGCGACTTGAAACGTATTCTTCATCTTGTCTTCGGTCTTGAAGTAGTCATACTCTGGGTACGCAACGTTCTTATTCAGATGAAGAGCAACACCAAGTGGTATGGTATACACTTCGCCATCTTGTAATGCATAATCTTTCACGCCATCTTCTTTAAATTCCATGAAAGAAAATTTCATGAGGCCACCTGGACATTCGTGGTAACGGAATATCCCACGCACTGGTTTAGCGTGCTTTTCCCGAAGTTGTTTTAAATTCAACTTCTTAGATTTCTTAGTTGGTTCTTGGGTATCTTCTCTTTTCCCATTGTGTGTAAGATCAAGTGGTTTTAATTCTGTTTCCATAGCTCTCCTATAGAAGGGGGCCGAAGCCCCCTATTTAATTACTAAAGACCGCCAAATGTTGATTTACCAGCAACCCAATACAAGATGTCACCTGTTGGCGCATTTCCAGCAGACCATGCAATAGACCCAGCAGGCCCAATTAATGGCACGGCAGCTGCTTCAATACCAAGGCCACCAATACCTAAGATCATTCCTAAGTAACCAGTGTTAACAGTTGAATCAGCGAGTATTTGGCTGTTTGTGTTAAAGATTTGTTGACCACCAATCATTGGCACTTGAGCAGAAGCTGAAGACAATGATGTTGCAGTATCTTCACCAATTGGCACGACGATAGGGAATGAACTTGGTTGTTGTGCAATGGTTGGATAGGTAAATGCAGTATATGCCGTTGTATTGATGTTGATCGTGAAGTTATAGTCATCCACAACACTCATAACAATTGCGGGCACTAATGAGTTACTTGGGAAGTAGTTGTTCAATGGATCTGCATTCAATTGTGTCATGCCAGAAACAGATGGGATGTTGAAGCGAACTTCTTGTCCTACTGTTAATCCATGAGCAACTGAAGTACCAACTTGAGCATTAGCAGCTTGTGATATATTCACGATCGTACGACGACGTGGATAAAAGAGCTGGCTATTTCCGTTATAGACAATGCTATAGAATCCAGCACCACCAATTGCGCCAGGAGCAGTTGCTAAAGCATTAGAAGCAGTTAAGAGCGTGAAGCTTGTATTAGCAGTCACGGCACCAACTACAAAATCAACACCATTCACATCTGTTTGAGCTGTGCCATATAGACGTACAACAGTACCTACTGATACACCAGCAGTATTACCGGTGCTTACTATAGGACGCGTTACGTTTGTAGAAGCAGTTGTTGCTACCGGAGCACTCAATAATGGCTGAGCACCTGTTGAAGTTCCTGATGGATCGTAAAGGGTGAAACCACCAGATGCTAATGTATCGCCAGATAAGACTGCTGTTGCAGCAGCTTTATATTTAACGATACCAGTTCCAGCAGCCATACCACGTTGCCACCAAAATTCTACACCAACATCAGCATTTGCAGTTCCATTAAAATATGCTGCACCAGCCCAACCAGCCACACCAAATTGGGTGTAGTTAAATACCCGCAACCAATCAGCACCAGATGGAATCTGAATAATGGTTTGTACGGCATTGGATTGTTCAGCATTTCCCGGGTTCGGGTTTGCTAGTCCGAAAGAAGACGCGGTAAACGTACCTTGTCCTAATATAGTTCCGTCCATGTTATAGTTCTCCTAATAGAAATATTAAGCCAATGTTGCGCGTAAATTAATTACCCATTGATCATTGGTTATTCTTGGCACTTCGGCGAATTTATATCCAACTGAAGCATTAAGAGCTAATGGACCGTCATATATTGGTGGACGATAAATAAAGCTTGCGCTGTATCCATCTTGTTCAATACATGCATAAGCTTCCATACCAACACAGAAGATATTGTAGACCGTTGCTCCGAGAGATGATGCTTGCGAAGTCTGCGATCCAATCGATGAAACTAAGAATCGCAAATTTCCTGCGCTGCCCCATTCGCTTCGTAAAGCCTCATTGGGAGCGGGATATTGGTTTTTGTGTATGAATCCAGCTACGTTATCAAGATTCGCCGTTAAGTTGGTTGATGCTAATGCAAAATAAGCATCACGAACCGGAGCTGTACCGAACTTATCTTCACCCTCGATATTATCCATAATTGTGTAGGCATTATTGTTCAATAATGTACGCACTACGTTATTAATATCTCCGCGTGTAATTTCAGTAGGATTATCTCCGTTAAATCCAGCAACACAGTTGATGAAAGAAGCGGTGGCTGCGAGCATATCGCGAGTTAGCTGATCTTCGGTTTGTCGTAAAGACACTCCTAGACGTGCTGCGCATTCATTCAAAACTGGATCTTGATTTTGTAATGTTACCTGTTCATTGAGCTGGACGTATGTCCCGTAAAATGAAATTTTTGCATCTATCAATTCTGTTACTTTTGTGACCTATTTCTAGGCGGGGACTTTCTCTACTTATCCCTCACGACGTTATCCGCCGTGTTCAGAGCACCGCATCCTCTTTCGAGGTCTTCTCGCTTGCTACGTTCAGGCTGAGTATGGAAATTGTTCTTAATCCAATCAATAAATTCATAAAAACATCTATCTGATTGAAAATCGCAAACTCTTTTAACCATTGCTTGTCTATTGAATTTATAATTACTAATCAATTGAGTAATCTTAAAATCACAACTATCACATACAAATGGTTCTTTAAATTCCATAATCTTGCCCCTTGTTGCCGGTTAGTTAAAAACTACTTCGGTTTCCAAGTCTATTAGAGAAGATTTAACGTGGACATAAAGTCTATCCACGGCAGTTAAATTCTGCGCTGGCGGAGTAACACCAGCATTCCCTAATGGAACCATTGCAGTATTCAATGGATTGTAACGACGCATTCTTAGCGTTGTACCACCATTACGCGGCATATTCTTTTTCATTGCCGGTATTTTGTGAATCATATTAGGAACAGGAACGGATAATAGCTTGTAGCTAAAGCTTTGTTGCACTGGAGCAGGCAACGTACTTGTAGTTGTTATAGCCAAAGTTTTTCCTTAAATAGGTGTATGTAAATACAAACAACAAATTTAAGTTGACGAGACTTGAATACGTCTGAGGTGGCGAGGCTCATACGCCAGAAGAGAACGACACTTCACTACGTTCAGAATTGAAGGGTAATAATCTCAATTTTCGCATTCAAGATTATTGTGGTAAGATGGGAATGCTCTTTTTGTAGGAGGAGCTTTTGGTATTATTGCGTAGGGGCATTCTAGGGCCCCTATGTTTTTTTAAAGGATTTATATGTTTAGATATGCGTTATTATTGTTATTAGTATCGACATTAGGATATGGTGCAGAACGCGGTGGAACGCCACCAAAGATAGAGCGGCCAAAACCTATTAAGGAAGCACCGCGAGATACCAAGGAAAAACATAGATTGGCTAAAAAGAATATCCATATTTACATGGATAGAATTGAAGGACGTAAATTAGTATTTACTAACGATAACTAATTATTGAATCATCTTTGGTTCACGGTCACACCAATCCCATTCACTTCGTGGGCTGACAGGTTCGCTTCTAATTATTACTTTTATTGCTTTTCGTCTTGCTTTTCTTTTTTGGCTTGCTGTCTTTGAAGGCGGTGTTGTCGGAACCTTAGGTACATCATCCTTTTTAGATTCTTCTTTTTCTGATTTATCGGATTTGACGGCTGTGCTTGGATCAATGGTCTGGGGTAATCCTTTAGATGGTTCTTTAACTTGATCAGCAACTACATCTTTAGCCACTTCATGAGAGTAACGACGAGTTTTGATAATTATATTTTGGGTGATACTTGCTCGTGACGTTGGTTCTTTAAAGCAAAGAAGTCTGCTTAATTTTCCGCCTGCTTGTATATGGACAAGCCATAAAAGCCCAACAAGACCAATAATGATAAGCCATTGATAGATGAGTTTCATACGATTCTCCTCTGCTTAGATTTATATTATAATGCATCACTCAATTTTAGAATGCAAGTTATCCCACCCCGGATAGGTGAGTAAGCCTATCCGGTAAGCAGTGAGTTAAAAGGAGCTTTTAAAAGTTCTTGGTAGCTTCATGCATTTCACGATTCAATTGCTTTTTGAGATCTTCTGTTAAGCCATTAGCAAATGCATTTGCTCGCGATAATGGGCTATCTCCTTGCTGTGGAGATAGGCTCACTACAGGACGTGGTTTAGCTGCATTCTTTTTAATGATCTCTTTTTCAGCATCAAACGTCTGATCTTTATATATACCAAGTTTCTTGATCAATTTATAGGCGGTAACTTGCTGCGTATATAAATCCGTATTTGATCCAATAGTATAGGCGAGTTCTGGCTCTTCTTGTCCTAAGCGCTGTATATTCTCATTGCTGAGCACTTTTTCTATGTCTGGATACTGAAGCTTAAGACGTGTCTCAACTGACATGCTAGTTGATTGTTGTTTTACACTCTTTAATTCTGATTCAAGTTTCTTGATATGCTTTTGCATCTTGGCAAGATGTTTGCCTTCAGCAAGATCATCATCACCAATACTAAAAGAATAATCTTCTTCAGGTTCTTCTTTTTTTAGCTGAAGTTTAGGCTCATTCTTGGCACGCATTTCTTGAATAAGGCGCATCATTTCATCGCGTTCTTTAGCATTGCGATCAGCTTCACGTTCAGCGCGTTCTGCTTTTTCGCGTAATGCACGCATATTTTGCTGTTCAGATGATAGTTTTACTTGAGGCTTTTGTGGTACTACTTCTTCAATGATTTCATCTTCATGCACATGATCTACATCATCAGACTCAGATTCTGCTTCAACTTCTTCAACTTCTGGTGGTGCTGCTTCAACCGGTGCTTCTTCTATGACTGGTTCAGGCCCTTTAATAGCCATGCCGTTTTTATCATATTTAATATCAAAACCTGACATGCTTCACTCTCCTATATTAATAATGGACTTGCTAACTCTTCACCATTCAATTGTTTTGCTAGTCGGAATAGTGTGCCATCATTAAAATCAAGCACGTGACTCAGCAATTGTTTTTCTTCTTCGGGGACGGATAACGGATCATGGATAAATTCTTGGCAGATTTCTCGTGATGGGATGCACCATAAATAATCAATTGCATCATCTAAATATCGCGATACTTTATAGACTGTTTGATCCCAATCAGGAGTAGGACAGGACTGACGGGAAAAGAAATAATTGCGGATTACGTTTGCTAATAACTTCTCTTTCTTAGTGATCACTACAATGTAGAAGTCGCCGGTATATTTCTTTCTCTCTTGCTCCCAGCATGCAAACAATTCTTTATCAAAATCAGTTAACTGCTCTTCCATTTGTTCATGAGCAGAGTGATCTCGGTCTTCATGATCCATATTAA
>JBIOKB010000002.1:0-39400 GCA_044451405.1 Candidatus Babeliales bacterium | reverse complement strand
TCTTTTTTAGATGCACGTGCATACAAATCATGTAAAAATTGCTCTGCGCGCTCTGGGGTTTCTACCATCTGATCAGCTAAATCAAATTCTGCGTAACTGTTAAATCCTAAAATATGTGCAAGTTGATCACGCTTTGCAATAACCGTTTGTAGAATTTCGTGATTTTTTGGATACCCACGATTCACATACTCATCATATAATCGTTTGCGTGTTGCTGTCACACTGCAATGCTCCATGATCATATGATACGTTGGGTAATCGACACCAAGCACATAGTGACCATCTTCTGTTGTGCGTAAGCTCTTGATAAAATCTTGTGAACACCCTTTTAATTCTGCTGCATCAACGGTGATTGTACGATTATCAGTAGCGATGTTCACTTCAAAATCTTGCTCTAGTTTTGCAAGTTCTTTTTTCAGTTTACCTACTACATCGCGCTCAGCAAGCGGCAAATTAAGGCCATTGCGTTCATAATCTTCAACTGTTTTTTCAATAAAATAGCGCTGTTCAGTCGTAAGCGTAGCATCGTCTACACTGCGCGCTGCATAGCTTTTTAACGCTTTATAAAGTTTCTCATTATTTTCAAGTGCATCGACCGAAAAATTGTTCATCTGCTCAACGGCTTCATGACATGCACCACGTATGGCTTTATCAGGGCTCACCATTTCAAGTACTGAAAGCACGTTCCGCACAATGCTTCCATCTGACAACGTACAGACTACATCAAAAACACGCGCTGTATTTTCATACGTTCGTTGATCATCAGGAATTGCAATAAGTTGATCGAGAGCTGCTTTTGCAGCATCGATACTTTTTTGTGTCCGCTGCTTAATATCCTGCGGTTGTTGAGGAAAAAGATTCACCAGATCTTGGATTGAGGTGATAGTTGCATATGGCTTCATAGACGTTGGTTGTCCCTTTATACGTGAATAGATAACAAAACTGAGTAACCCACATATTCCTACAATGATGATTATTGATACGCAAAAGCGCACCATCTTACTTAGATCACATACCATACATGCCTCGCGTTCAAAAATTAATGTAGAAAAATAGTCTAGTAGGCACATTGGTAAAAGTAAATGTCTTAAAACGTGCCGCCCTTGAGCTTGAACCATTCAGCACGCAGTGCGATAGCTTTTTCAAAATTAAGTTCACGCGCTGCTTGCTGCATTTCAATCTCAAGCTGCATAATACGTTGTGCACTATCAATCACTGGTGTTTCTGTATCTTTCTTCTTCTTAGATTTCTTTGCAGACGCTGCTGCAATGGCAAGCTGGATGTTGTTCACGATGCTTTTGGTTACATCACGCTTTACCGTTTGTGGTACAATACCATGCTCAGTATTATAGGATTCCTGCATAGCACGGCGCCGCTCAGTTTCTCTGATAGCAGCTTCCATTGAGCGGGTAATAGTATCAGCAAACAGAAGTACTTTTGATTCGGTATTACGCGCAGCACGGCCAATAATCTGAATTAATGAACGCTGATCACGCAAGAAACTTTCAATATCAGCATCCATGATTGCAACTAACGCAACTTCAGGAAGATCGAGCCCTTCACGTAATAAGTTCACACCTACCACACAATCAAAAATACCCAAGCGTAGTTTTTGTAAGATTTCAGTACGCTGCGGTGTTTTTAAATCACTGTGCATGTAACACACTTTGATATGCCGCTCTTCAAGATAGCGCGCAAGCTCTTCAGCTAATTTTTTTGTAAGCACTGTCACTAATGTGCGATACCCCTTTTCACTCGTGTCTTTAATTTCTTTAAGCAACGCATCCATCTGCCCTATGCGCGGGCGTACTTCAAGTACGGGATCAAGCAAACCGGTAGGCCGTATCACTTGCTCTACCACTCTATCTGAATGTGTTAATTCATATGGACCAGGAGTCGCTGAAACAAAGACGACATCATTAAAATACTGCTCAATTTCTTCAAATTTTAAGGGACGGTTATCATATGCTGATGGTAATCTAAAGCCAAATTCAATAAGCGCTTTTTTACGCGCACGATCACCGGCATACATACCGCGCAACTGCGGGATTGCAATATGGGATTCATCAATAATGAGCAAGAAATCTTTATCTTCAAAGAAGTCAAATAAGCAGTAGGGTTTTTGTCCTGAAGTACGCCCATCAAAATGAACCGAATAATTTTCAATACCAGAACAGTAGCCCATTTCATGAATCATCTCTAAATCATGAGCAACGCGGGTTTTAATACGCTCTTGGTAGATAGGATTTGTAAGCTGCGGAGCCCACGCATCAAGTTCTGCTTGAATGGTTGTCATTGCTGCATTTTTCTGATCTTGTGTGGTAACAAAATATTTGGCTGGGAAAATAATGGTATTATCAAGTTCTTTAACCACCGTATTATTGTGCTTGCTCACCCATTGCATTGCTTCAATGGTATCGCCAAATAGTTCAATGCGTAACTTATCTTTTTGATAGGGTAAATTCACTTCGATAGTATTACCCATCACTTGAAATATCCCCGAGCTACTTTCCATATCATTACGCTTATATTGAATGAAAATTAGCTGCTTAATAAGATCAGTACGGCTGATATTTTGACCAACGTGTAATCCAAGCGCTAAATTTTTATAATCCTGTGCATTACCTAATGAGTAGATACAAGAAACAGAAGCGATGACTATGGTATCTTTACGATTCACCAGTGATGCAGCCGATTCAATACGCAAGCGCTCAATTTCGCTATTTACTTTTGTCTCTTTAGGAATATAAATATCTTGAGCTGGCAAATAGGATTCCGGTTGATAATAATCGTAATAACTGACAAAGTAGCAGACCTTATTTTCAGGGAAAAAGAGGGAAAATTCCTCATACAACTGGGCTGCTAACGTTTTATTCGGTGATAAAATCAATACGGGTTTATCTTGTTGTGCAATAACATTAGCCATGGTAAACGTTTTACCAGACCCAGTTACCCCAACAAGGGTTGATTTTCCTGGACGGCCAGCAACCAGTTGGGCTATTGCCTCTGGCTGACTCCCTGCAGGCGGAAATGGCGAGTGAAGCTTAAATAATGGTTTTTTCATATATCTTATCTTATCATAAATAAGCCTATTTGAAAAAGCCCAAAATAAAGCACCCTAACAACCTGGACCTAGAAAAAAATTAATACTGTCGTATACTAATGATCGACATCTCTACCCTACTCTTCATTTAACCCAAAGGATCATCATGATAGCACGTTTTTACTTAGGATTGGTGAGTTTAAGTTTTGGAGCAACTGCGTGGGGGATGCATGATATGGTACACTACGAAGCAGGTGGACTAAAACGCTCTGCTTCACGAGAAATTGCCCCAGTGGACAGACAAAGAAACTTTGGAACCTCACATACATATGCATATAGTGCTCCAGTTACTCCATCATATGTACCTGAATCACCCAAAACACCAAAAAATAAATCTGCTACAGCTGAAGAACATTCAAAAAGATCCCCTATGAAAAAAAGAGACTCAGCATCTCCTAGACACCACTCAGCTCCTAGCATACGCGAATCTGAACTATTACAAAAATTAGCAGAAGCTGAAAAAGTTAAAGCCGAACAAGCAGCAGCACTAAAAGCTTTTGCACAGACAAAAGTACTTATACAAGTGGGAAGTGTAATGCTTGAAGCGCCTTTGGCTTCTTTTTCACCAGTCGAAAAATCAGAACAGAAATCATAAGAACGTGGCCGCGTAATGCGGCCATTATTTTACAACTGCAATGCCGCAAGCACGTCACCTACCGTAGCCGTAGGCTTCATCGATTTAAAATCCTGTAACACCAATCCAACTACCTGCTTACGTCGCCATGCCGGGCGTTTACAGGCATTAATAAGATCCTGTGTAATGGGAGTTTCTGTATTATACGCGCGCAATTGTTTTACAATAGCACGCTTATCAAGGGCTGAAAGATACACATAGCTGGTGGTTACGCCACGATTATCAACCATCACGTATGATGCTTTTGCTATGGAAAATGAAGGGGTGGCAACAAATTGGATACTTGATGTTTTGTTATCTAACAAACAATCCATGCAGCGAAATTTATGATATCCGTAGAGCGATGTGCTCATTATACACAGCGCTATAACACCCATCTTCATACAACCCCCTTTATTGACGTGTTACATCATCACCACCATACAATTTTACAGATTGAAAATATGAACGGTCAACACTTACCCTATTGGGTGTCCTGAAAGCGCCCTACTTCGCTTTTACTATCGAAGTAATACCCTACTTCGCCTATCCATGCCTACCGGCTTGGCAGGCTACGAAGGGCACGCACGAGTAGTGGTGTGCTATTGCACACTATTTTTAAGCTATGAAGGGCCCTAATGCTGACGCATTAGGGAAATTGTCGCACACCCAATTGCTGCCACGCTGCATTAAATAACTGCATTCCCTGGTCAGTTAATGGATGCGTTATCATTTTCTCAAAAATCTCTGGCGGCATAGTTACTGCATCAGCGCCGATAACTGCTGCATCATGCACCTGGGCAACGTCACGAATAGAAGCAGCAAGTATCTGCGTATCAAAACTATAGTTATCAAAAACTTCACGCAACTCAGCTACCACCTGTATGCCATCAGTACCACTATCATCTAATCTGCCAATAAACGGAGAAATATAGCGTACTCCCAATTTAGCCATGCACAGCCCTTGGAGCACCGAAAATACGAGCGTTACATTAATCGCAACTCCCTCATCAACAAGACGGCGTATTGTTGCAATGTATTGTTTATGGGCTGGAACTTTAACTACCACATTGCTATGTAGTGCCTGTATTTTTTTAGCTTGTGCATATATCTGTGCTGGATCAGTCTCTGTTACTTCAACACTAATATCCCCTTCAGGAAATAGCGCACAAATTTCGCGTACATGCTTAACAGGATCTCCTCCCACGGTACTTAAATGGGTGGGATTGGTTGTTACCCCATCAATAAGCCCCATATCACTATACAGGCGTAGCTTATTTACATCTGCAGTATCTAAAAAGATTTTCATGAGTTCTACTCGTTTCGTTTTGGCTTTTTAATCTCATATGAATCATCGTAAAATATCAATTGTGTACCCTCAACAACCGGCACTTGTATGATCCCTGTGTCCGTGCTCCCCATAAGACCACCACGGGAATATTGGAGTGTGAACGTGCCTGGAAGGCCTGGCACTTTTATTGGTGTTGATGAAAATGGTGCAAGATCCACATGCGCAAACACCGATTTATCAGACCCGAGAATTACGTCTACAGCAATAGTTTGTGATGGATATCCTGTCTTTCTGCCTGTCTTATTTACAAGCTGTAGCATTGGCACTGTGACCTCTGCATACATACTGCTTACACTTAGCATCACTATAATAATATAATTACGCATACACTCTCCCCCCTTGTCCGCCGTAGCTTGCCGAGCTTGAATGCCCGGATAAGCGTAGGCTGGATACTTTATCCCACTACCATCTTCTTCATACGTACTAATGCCTGTTCAATAAGATCAGTAATATCTCCCGTAGCACACACAAGCAACAATTTTACTAATGTTTTGCCTACGAGAGTTTCCCCAAGAATGCTTACTGCTGCGCACGTAAAGCGTATTTTTTTTACAATGGTTATATCACCAATGGTAATAAACTGATCGTACCATCGCTCTGGTTGTGGTGCGTGAGCAATAAAATAACGATGATAACACTGTGCAATACGAATAAGCGCATACAAGCAAGCAGCACTATTAATAAGCGTATGTACACGATCAACCGTCAGCCATGACATATTCTTTTCAGATTTTTGTAAAAGCAGATGGTCATCTGCATGCAGCATCTGTGTATTAGAACATGCTGTCTTTGAAGCAACCTGTGATAATGCTGCAAGCGCATTGGCTGAAAAATGATACGGAGTACTCTGCGCAGGAACAACCCACCCTACACACAAACTTAACCACGTTACTCGGTTAGTAACCTGTTGGAACGTCAACTGCATAGGTACTCAACCATTTCATACATAATGTTCGTATATACGCAAGGCGTGCTAATTTAACCCGAGCATGAGTAAGTATCTGTTCATCTGCTGCTATAAGATGATGTATATGGCATGAACGCACCACCTCGTATACCTTAATAAGATGTTCCAGATATCCCTGTTCATGGTTAGTATCTTGGATAAAGTGAACTAACGGCATAATGAACGCAACATCATTCACGGTTTTTTTATCGTAGCGCTGCTGTATCTGGAGTAATAATTCTTGTGCAAGCTGTTTTTCTGATTCCTCTGTTACTGTAATAAATAACACGTCTGCTTTCCAATTCCACCAGCGCGCTTTATTATCCAACTCTTGAGCTAAAAGATGTACATACGCTCTGACTGCACTATACACAACTGCCGCACATACAATGCCACCAATGGTACACCGCCATCCCGAGGTGCGCTTATGCGCACTACTTTGCTCTGGTTGCAGTGCTGTACGTGGATGTACAGGATATTCGGGATAATAATCCAACGTACGCTGTGGATCTTTCCACGGTTGCATGGTATCACGCACGTGTAGCGTATTATTATTAACAATGCTTAATCCTTTAATATGCGATGGCACTTCAATGCGCTGAATCTGTTCTTTTATCTGAGTGGTTATCGGTGTTGCTTTTTCAGGTTCAACCGCATAACAAAAACCACACCAGAGTACCATGCACACAATAATTTTTTTCATATGATTCCTAATCATTAAATGCACCTATACGAACCAATAAAACCAGTATTCTATCCCACAACGCATCCTCCGCTTTTTTTCGTTCTACTTCAAAATGTTCATACACTGCGTGAGTAAAAATCGGCGGCAACTCTTGCCATTCTTCTACGGTAAATAGCTTGCGAATTTCAATAATTTCATCTTTTTCTAATTGTTGTACGTAGGCGGTACACGCACGCGGATGCAATGCACGAATGTTGGTAGCAAAATCCTCTTTTGTTAATGCACGCATACAGGCCTTAAACTCTGACCCTACACAGGATGAACAATCACGCAGATCACGTTTGTTTTCTACTTTAATAGAATTAGTATTCTGAATTACCAGCGGTAGAGATGCGTCTTTATCCGGTGCTACTTGCGCATTCAATATTCCGACACTTACTATACTTATCACGATCATCCACTTCATTGCCGCCCCCCCCTCTTCGCTTCATGGAATAAATAGTGCGCTTATGCGCACAACTTCGTAGCCTAATTAAGCTACGCCGGGCTGCGCCCTTTTTTCAGCTATGTCTCATAGTCTATAATACTATTATACATAATTAGCTCAGTGCAATAATACGCGGTTAAATAGCGTGCATAAGCACTATTCCTATGCTACTATTCTTTATTATGTCTCCATTTTCTTTCGAACTTATCCATCAATCCCGCACATCCCGCGCCCGCGTGGGACGTATCCATACCCCACACGGTATCATTGATACCCCGGGGTTTGTCGCCGTAGGTACCAACGCGACGTTAAAAGCTATTGATAATGAGCTGGTTAATGCTATCGGCCTTCAACTTATGTTTTGCAATACCTACCACCTTATGCTCCAACCAGGATCAGACGTCATTAAAAAAGCGGGCGGTCTTCACTCCTTTATCAATCGCAAACACCCGATTATTACTGATTCAGGCGGATTTCAGGTATTTAGCTTGGCCTATGGGACAGTACATGAAGAACTTAAAAGCAGTGGTAAGAAAAAGCATGATGGCTCTGTACTTAGCATCACCGAAGAAGGTGTCGTTTTTAGATCATATCGTAATGGGGATAAAATATTATTAACCCCTGAAACATCCATTGCTGCTCAAAAAGATCTGGGTGCCGATATTATTATTCCGTTTGATGAGTTACTTCCCTATCACGTTACTCCCCACGCACTTAAAAAATCACTTGAGCGCACGCATCGCTGGGAAAAACGCTCATTAGATGCTCATCGCGCAGATCCAAATAATCAAGCAATGTATGCCGTCATTCATGGCGGTGTAGATAAAGAGCTACGCACCTACAGTTGTGCAACACTCACCAAATTACCGTTTGATGGGTATGCTATTGGCGGCTCATTAGGAAAAACGCGTACAGAAATGGTTGATATGCTCAGCTACACCGTGCCATTACTTCCAGAAGATAAACCAAATCATTTATTAGGCATCGGCGATCTTGATTCATTAGATGCCTGTATCCGCCTAGGTATCGACACATTTGATAGCTCACATCCAACAAAATGTGCACGCCATGGTCTACTCTTTACGACAACAGGCAACCTTAAAATTATGCACAGCAGTAATAGAGAGAATTTTACTCCTGTTGATCCAGACTGCACGTGCATCGTATGTCAAAAATACACCCGTGCTTATCTTCATCATCTTTTTAAAGCAAAAGAAGTTACTGCACATCAACTTGCTACCATCCACAACTTACATTTCATGGTGCAGCTCATGGCCACTTATCGAAACCGCATTATGAACGACGAACTATAGGATTATATGAAAACTATCACGTCACGTTTTAACGATGAAATTAAAGAAGTTGCTGGCCTTGCTCAAGCAAAAGAGCGCAAAAAATTAAAACAATTTATTGCTGAAGGGTTACGCACGTGTTCCACCCTCATTAATTCACCTATCGAATTGGTACAGCTGTATGCAACTGAGGAGATGTATCCTGCTATTAAACATCTGGTTCACGAAAACGATGTTACCCTTGTATCCCCTCACGTCTTTGAAAAGATGAGCCAAGCAACAACCCCCAGCGGCATTTTAGGCGTATTTACTATTCCTAAACCAGCAATACCTGGTCCATTAAAACCGGGCATGGTATTAGCACGCATTTCAGATCCGGGCAACATGGGCACGTTAATTCGTACCTGTGCAGCACTCAACGTACAATCAGTGGTCATCGTAGAAGGAACTGATCCTTGGTCACCCAAAGTAGTACAAGCAAGTGCAGGTACCATTGGTACTATAACTATTTCATCTCTGCGCTGGGATGAAGTGCTCGCGCACAAAGGGCCATTAAAATTATGCGCCTTAGTTACCAGCGGCGGCAAAAAAGTACAAGACATCGATGCTAACAACGCATTACTTGTTGTAGGCAATGAAGCGGATGGCATTCCATTACCATGGCTTGCAAGCTGTGATACAAAAGTTACCCTTGCAATGCCGGGCAATGTTGAAAGTCTTAATGCTGCCATTGCTGGATCTATTGCACTATATGTGAGTAAAATGTCTTAGTGCACAAAATATGTCGTTGTTACGTTAAGGACTCTCATGACTCAACATCATACTCTCTCACTTCCCACCGCCATTTTAATCAATATCAACATTATGCTTGGCGTGGGTATTTTTATTAATACCGCAGAACTTGCAACGCGAGCAGGAGCGCTTGGCTGCTTAAGTTACGCGCTCGTAGGCATTTTATTGCTGCCACTTATTATATGCGTAGCAGAACTCGTTAAATTACATCCATCAGGTGGTTTTTATATTTTTGCACGCCGTGAAATTAATCCATTTTTTGGTTTTTTAAGTGCTTGGATATATTTTACTGGCAAGTTAGCATCGGCTGCTATCATGATTCACACTTCGGTACTCATTCTACAGCAACTGATTACTAGCCTCACACCCTATAATCCATTACTTATTGATGGCTGCATTTTGTCATTTTTTATTGCTCTTAATATGCTCAACATGAAAGCGGGAAGCAGAATACAAGCGCTCTTTACTACGCTGAAAGCGTCCGTCATTATTTTTGCTATTTTGGTAGGATTTTTTTTATTCAATCTAACTAATTTTGATAGTGCGCACTGTGTATGGACTGGCATTCCCTCAAGTTTGCCGCTCGTGTTATACGCAGCCATGGGTTTTGAAGCAGCATGCTCACTGAGTAGCAGAATTCAGAATGCACAGCGTAATGCACCGCTCGCTATTTTTATCTCATACGCCATTGTTATTTCCATCATCACCCTCTATCAATGTGCCGTGTATGGCGTACTTGGTGATGAACTTACCCACCTTGGTAGTTATCGTGACGCATTTCCTGCATTAGTTGAACATCTTGCACCAAACAACACATCATTAGCTCACACGCTAGGCATGCTCTTTAATCTTGCTATCGCCTCATCAGCACTTGGTGGCAGCTATGGTATTCTTTTTAGCAATACATGGAATTTGTATGCAATTGCACAACACAAACACATTATCTTTCCTTCACTCTTTACCACACTCAACAAACACATGATTCCGTATGCATGTATTATTGCTGAAGGATTATTATGCGGGTTATATCTTTTTGTTACACAAGGCAGCCAAGTACCATTACAACAAACAAGCGCTCTTGCTGCAGTGCTTACGTACACTATCAGTGTGTGCGCACTGCTACGCGCAAACCGCAAATCTGCTGATAAAAAATACCCGTTCGCATCCTTGGACTGGCTCAGGACGAACGGTTTACCACTCTTAGGTCTTATCAGTTGCGATCTTCTTATTACTGCGTGTATTACTGGGTTAATAAACACTGGCATCGGCTCACTGACCATGTTTAGCGTGCTACTGATTATTGGTATCGTGATGTTCTTGTGTACACCCGGCAGATATCTTGATGAAGTTACCGAAGTTTAAGCGTTATGTAGATGACTGACCCAGCCTTCGCTTATCCGGGTCTTCAAACTCGGCAAGCTACGGCGGGTTAGCCGCAGACTAACGAAGCTTAAATGTTATGAGGGCGGCTAAACACAGTATTAATGAGATGATGCCAAAGCGGGTAGTAATCTTTGATTCCTGCCAGCCAAGCAATTCAAAATGATGATGAATGGGCGCCATTTTAAAAATACGGCGTCCACAATATTTAAATGAGGCAACTTGCAACATAACAGATACTGTTTCAAGTACAAATAATCCGCCAGAAACAACAAGAAGCAATTCTTCTTTTGCCATAAGTGCAAGCAATGCGAGCCCACTTCCTAATGCAAGCGAACCAACATCACCCATAAAAATTTGTGCTGGATATGCGTTATACCATAAAAATCCTAAGGATGCTCCTACCAGCGTAGATGCTACAACAGCTAGTTCTGCACTATCAGCAAACGGAATGTGTAAATAGGAAGCAAGCTGCACGTGCCCTGCTACATAACAAATACCGGCAAATGTAGCAAAATTAGGAATTAATGAACCAAGCGCAAGACCATCTAATCCATCGGTGAGATTAACCGCGTTAGAAGTACCTACAATGATATACATCGCCCAGAGTAAAAAGAACCACCCAAGATCAGGTTGTACCGATTTAAAAAAGGGAAAGGTTACGGTAGTTGCTGCATGGGTCCCCAACATCCACCAAAGGACCGTGATACCTGCAACCAACCATTGCAAATAAAATTTATGGGAAGCAGAAATACCTTTGTTATATCTAATTTTAGACCAATCGTCCCAACAGCCAATGGCACCAAAACCCAGCATACAGAATAAGAAGATCCACACCTGTATCTTACAGAGGTTGCACCATAATAACACGTTAATCACCACTGCCATGAGAATAAAAATACCCCCCATGGTTGGCATATCATCTTTCTCTTTATGTCTCTCGGGAGTATACTCACGGGACTTTGCGCGAAACAATAGTTGCGATTTGTCAATAAACCAATTACCAAATGCAAGGGAAAAGATCAGGGTGGTAAGTAATGATGCGATAGCACGAAAACTTACATAGTGTACCACATTTAAAAATGACAAATAATTCTTTAAACAATAGGAAAGATGCAAAAGCATGGGATATTTGATCCTAAAAAGAGGTGTTGGCGATCCAATTACTATATTTTTTGGCAATTACCTGGTAGGGTGTAGTGTATCGGTTAATCCCATTTAATCAACATAATACCCCCCCATTTGACTCTAGAATTCCTATCTTTAAACTTGTTATTATCAAGATGAATTTTTGTATTGCAATCTAAAACCTTTAACACAAAGGCTTAATTATGAAGATTGAACTATTGAAACAGCGATTCATGCACCTTGGATTACTAACCTGTCTTATCGTTGGTGGTACTATGACTACTATGTCACATGCTAACATGAATAAAATCATGGCTGACGTAATAACAGCGCTAGAAAATGCTCAACGTAATGATCTTGCTAATACTGCAAGACAATCTAAAGAAAGACTCACCGCTTTATTGCACACCGCAAAGAGCAACCTGGAATGCAGGGTTGATCAGAGCACGTATACTCATACCGTCAATCAAATTTGCAAAGAATTTGTAGATTTCAAACGAGATGTAGAAACTCCTATGGCACACGTAGAAAACTGTGCGCATGAATATGGTCAGCTTAGACTTGCAATCGATACCCTTGCAAAGGTGATAGCAATTCTTAAGAACATAAGTGGCCTCAATCCTACAACACGCGGCTTAGTGGCAAAAAAACAACTTGATCCTTACAAAAACGAATTTATTTCTGCGTAAACACTCGTGATTAATTCTTCTCATGATACATATTCGTATCACACATCCCTTAAACGTATGTGTAGGGGAAATGGAGTTTCATCTTGATTGGCACAGCCTAATACAGTAAACTAAAAGGCCTAGGGACACTATCCCTGGGCCTTTTTCTTACTACTACCCTTAAAAAACCATACCATGAACTCAACTACCTATGATTTTGATGTAATTGTTGTCGGTGGCGGCCATGCCGGCATCGAAGCTGCTTATGCAGCAGCCAAGATGGGTTCTAAAACCCTCCTGATCACCTTACATCTTGATAAAATAGGGCTCATGCCCTGCAACCCCGCTATTGGTGGTGTAGGTAAGGGGCACATTGTATATGAAATTAGCGCGCTCGGTGGCCTTATGCCCAAGCTCTGTAGTAAAACCTATCTGCAAGCACGGATGCTCAATACCAAAAAAGGGCCGGCTGTTCAGGGCCTACGCCTGCAAATTGATAAATATGCCTATAACCAGCTGGCAAAACAGGTACTCGAAAAAATGGAGAACCTCACCTTGCGCATGGGCATGGTAGAAGAAATTCTCTTTGATGATAGTAACCGTCTCTGTGGCGTACGCACCCGTGATGGAGCAGAATTTTTAGCTCAGGCAGTTGTATTAACAACCGGCACGTTCTTAAATGGCCGTGTACATATTGGAACTACCAACTATTCATCCGGTCGCCAAGGCGAAGAAGCATCAATTGATCTATCTGATTTTTTACAATCACATGGTGTTGTTATGGGACGTTTAAAAACGGGTACGCCACCACGCCTTGCACGCTCATCAATCGATTTTTCAAAACTCGATTTTCAAAAACCAGATAATTTGAATTATCTCTTTGAGTTTTATCCACACAACGTTGAAAGTTCACATACCTGTTACATTGCCTATACCAACAAACATACCCACGAAGTTATTAAAAAAAATTTACATCTTTCAGCTATGTACAGCGGCAACATTCATGGCATCGGCCCGCGCTACTGTCCATCAATTGAAGATAAAGTTGCTCGCTTTCCTGACAAAGACTCACACCATGTTTTTGTTGAACCAGAAGGTGCATCAACGGAAGAAGTGTATCCCAATGGTATTTCAACTTCGTTACCGTACACCATACAAAAAGAGTACATCCGCACTATTGTTGGATTTGAACAGGCAATTATTACGCGTCCCGGCTATGCCATTGAATATGATTTTGTACTCCCTAACCAACTGCATCATTCATTAGAAGTTAAAAAAATTCCGGGTCTTTTTTTAGCAGGACAAATTAATGGCACTACTGGATATGAAGAAGCAGCAGGACAAGGAATTATCGCGGGTATTAACGCACACTTAAAAGTACATAATAAAGAACCATTTATCTTAAGCCGCACGGAAAGTTACATAGGCATTATGATTGACGATCTGGTCACCTTAAGTGTTGATGAACCATATCGCATGTTCACCTCACGCGCTGAACGGCGCCTGTTACTTCGCCAAGATAACGTATTTTTACGCTTAACTGATCGTGCCTACAACTTAGGCTTAATTGATCAAAATTTATATGCGGATTTTAAACAAGAAAAAGATATCCTAGAACAAGCAATGCGTGATTTACGCGCTGGGCACACCAATACGCAATTATTAAAACTCTTTGGTGAATTTGAATGTAATGTGGATGCTATTACATCCCACGTGCAACAGCCGTTAAGCGAGCGCAACATCTTAACCATTTACGCTAACGTACGCTATGAGCCATACATAAAACGGGAAGAACAAGAAGCACAAAAGACAGAAACCTATCGCAACCTTGCACTTCCTGAAACGCTCGATTACCGCACTATTCCCGGCTTATCAAAAGAGTTGCAGGAAAAACTTATTAAACACAAACCTGCAACGGTAGCACAAGCTGCACTCATTCCCGGCATTACGCCGGCAGCAATTTCCATTCTTATTTTTAAAACACGTGAACTGACTGGGCAGTTACGAACGTAATCACATCCTTCTGTAATGACAGAAACTATTGTATAGTTAATGTGTCATTACCCCATCTCACACGACAGGAGTGTTTATGTACACAGTATTAATAAGATTTGTTTTGTATTGCATGGTAGTACAAGTTTGTAATGTTGCATGCGCACCATCTGCTGCAATTAAAGACGCAAAAAAAACAGCTGCCTCCTGCACTTCACAAAAAAATTGCATGCCAAAATCACGTGATACACAAAAGCTTGCCTCTAATAATGCTACCCCTAAAACAACAAACACATCAAAACAATCTGCTACTTCCCGCACCATCACTGTAAAAAGCAAAATCACCAATGAGATGCTTGGCTACAAAAAATTTGGTAAACACTACCCTGATAAAGAATTTAAAATTTTTATTAATGGACAAGAGCTTGTTAATAGAAAAGAAGTAAAAGAAAATAAAATTAAGACGGTGAAAGCAACCATTAAAGGTGATACATTGGACATTGTCTTCCGCTATGAATTTAACCACGTCTGGAGAAATAAAGGAAAAGGCACACGACGCTGCACCTTTAAAATTCCACCAACAGCTGATACCGTTGAACTTATGTTTAACTGGAAAAAAGATTCACAGGTGCTCATAAAAAACATCGATGGCGTAAAATTTATTAAAATAGAAGATCTCCCAGACCAAAAAAAATAACCCGAGGAAATTATCGTTATGAGTCCTGAACTATTGCATATCTATGGTCCCCTTTCTATTAATGGCTTTGGCTTAACAATTGCTATCGGCATTGCGGTATTTACCTGGCTTGTATATAGAGATCCGGTACGCAAAACAATTATGACGGGTGAACAGCTCATTGATGTGATACTCATAGGAACCGGTGTTGGCGTGCTCTGTGCACGCATAGTCTGTGTTCTGGGCAGTTGGGATAATACCAGTCACTGGACTGATTTTTTTAAAATATGGGATAGCGGCTTTACCGTCCTTGGCGCTATTATTGGTCTTGCGCTTTTTTTACCCTGCTATTTTTATTATTTCAACATTCCTATAGTGCGCTCGCTCGATCTTTTTTCTCTCTATGCACCGCTACTGCAAGCAATTTCACGTTTTGGCTGTCTTTTTGTTGGTTGCTGTTTTGGCAAACCAACCTCGTTACCCTGGGCAATTGTGTATACCAACCCTGATGTTGTAGCACCACTGCATGTAGCATTGCATCCGGTACAAGTATACAGCTCGATACTGCTGACCGGCATTTTTGTGCTGCTCTATAAACTGCGGCCAACACTTGCTAAAAAACCGGGACAATTGTTCTTGTTGTATTTGACCTGTGCAGGCATTGAACGATGTTGTATCGATTTTCTACGAGACGATCAAGAATTTTTATCAATACCACTGCTCAATATATTGTCCCTTTATCAGTGGATTGCGCTCAGCTTGGCCATATCTGCTGCAACTCTATTTATCTATCGACAGCTAAAAAATGAACCTTTTTAGTTATATTAAAGGGCAACTTACTATTTTGGATGTCATTAGCGAATATGCCAAACTTAAAAAAGCAGGCATTTATTGGAAGGGAAACTGTCCTTTCCATAATGAAAAAACAGCATCATTCACCGTAAGTCCTCACAAGGAAATTTTTTATTGTTTTGGCTGTCATACTGGTGGCGATGTTATAACATTTATCAGTAAAGCTGAACATTGCACACCGATGGAAGCAGCAAAACATTTAGTTGACCGCTACCAACTAGCTATACCAGACAATCTTTCAACCGATTGGCATACAAGCGGTGAAGAGAAAAATGTGTATACCGCGCTGTGTACTTTGTTTGCTCAATGGTGCCATGAACAACTTAAAAAAAATCCTTCTGTTCTCAAGTATGTAACACACGAGCGCTCTATCACTCCTGCATCTATTGATTATTTCACCATCGGCTATTTCCCCGGCGGCCTTGCCCACATGCGTTCGTATATGAATTTTATGCGCTCCCATAATTTTTTACCTGATGATCTAGTAAAAGCACATTTGATAGCCCAGGGCAAAACGGTTATGTATTCTCCCTTTGAAGAACGTATTATATTTCCCATCAAGGATCATTTAGGCAGATTTTGTGGATTTGGTGGACGCATCTTTAAACCCCATGATGAACGAGCAAAATATTACAATTCTCGGGAAAATGAATACTTTACCAAAGGGTCGCTTCTTTTTGGCCTTGATGCTGCAAAAAAAAGTATCCAATCATCAGAGGTAGTCTTTTTAGTAGAGGGGTATACCGATTGTGTTGCCATGGTTCAACATGGCTTTACCAATACGGTAGCAACCTTAGGAACCGCATGTACTGTTGAGCATTTACAAGCACTATCCCGCTACGCCCAGCGGGTCATGGTAGCCTTTGACGGGGATAAAGCAGGGCAAGATGCCATGCTCAGGCTGACGGAACTCTGCTGGCACGTAAATATGGATTTATCCGTTCTTCAATTACCACCAAAAGAAGACCCCGCCTCGTTTTTAGACAAGGGGGGAGACATACGCACTTTAACCAATAAGGCTCTGGATATTTTTGAATATTTCATCATCAGCCTGGGTACCAATTTTGCCGCTAAATCACTGAGTGATAAGCTCCAGGCAACCCGCAAGATTATAGCGATTATCCAGCGTATTGAAGAGCCACTCAAGCGAGATATTTTATTACAAAAAGCATCAAAAGTGCTTGATATACCTGTTGAATCCATAAAACAGGAGCTTAAAATACAATCTAAGACTCACATACAGATATCTTCTGAAAATACCCCTATAACCCTCCCTGACCCGCCTGTAGTATCCCCTGAAGACAATGCCCCTGAGCTAGAAAAGAAAATTTTTTCTGCTATAATGAACAATATGCAATTATTGAATAAAGAAAATGAAGAGTACCTGCTTACCTACCTTAACAATGACTTAATAAAATCGCTCTTATGTATTCTTAAAGACGCGAAACGCGAATATCCGTCACTCGATTTTATTAAGTTTTTTGACATGCTTACACCGAACAGCCAAATGTATGTGAGCAAGATTTTATCAGAGTTTGGAGGCACTGAAGAAACATCCCATCAAAAAGACTTTGAGCAACTCTTACTGCATATACAGAAAAAAAATTGGAAAACAATTGTTAATGATATAAAAATGAAGCTTGCTCATGCGCGCAGCCAGGGTGACCATCCAACCGTTGAAAAGATATTGCATGACTTTTTAGAGTTGAAAAAAAAGATGTTACATAAAGATCTCTTAGAGACCAGGGGACGATAAATGAAAAAACTTACCTCCAAAAAAACAGTAGTAAAAAAACCTACACCTGACACAAAATCTCATAAAAAAGGTGAGGCACCAAGTCTTGATTTAAAGAAAGAACTCATTGAAGAGTTTATTGAAAAAGGGAAACGTCATAACGTAATCACCTACGAAGAAGTTATTGAGTTTGGCGATAAAAACCATCTTGCTGAAGCAGAAACTAATGATCTCTTGCGCCAGGTGGAAAAGGAAGGGATCGAATTAATCATGCAAGAAGAGCTTGAAGGAAGCGCTCATCTTGAAGATGAAATAGAAAAAGAACAAGAATCGCCGCGCATTCAGCTTAAAGAACAATTTGAAAGTTCATTATCCTCTGAAGTATTTGAAGATGAAGAAGAAGAGGACGATGAGGATGAAGATGAGGAAGCTAAAGAAAAAGTACGTGAATCAAGTGGTGCGGCGCATATTACTGATGCGGTAAAATGTTATTTACGTGATATTGGTAAAATTCCCTTGCTTAATAAAAAGACTGAAACAGTTATTTCAACATCAATTGCCAACAGCAAAAGAGATTCTATTGAAGCTATTTCTCAATTCCCTTTTATACATAAAGAACTCGTAAGCATTGGCGAAAAATTACAAAAAAATAGTATTCCGTTAAAGGATATTATTCAGTTTTCTGAATTTGACGAAGAAAACTTACCAATGCTTGAAGATGAAAAGAAAAATCTTCTTGAATCAATCAACAATGTTAAAGAGCTTGTTGATAATGAGGAGCGTATTTATCACAGTTATCGTGGCAAATTAACAACTGATGCCAAAAAGCAGGAAATGCTCACAAAAGTACGCAAAAATAAAGAAGATATCAGCAAAACAATCCAAAGCATTAAACTTTCAAATAAGCTCATTAAAAAGCTTGCTAAAAAACTTGAAAAATATATTAAAAAAATTCAAGAAAAAGAGCAGTTCATCCACGAAACACTTCCTGAGCTTAAAAAATATCTGGCGCTTAAAAAACCGACTGATGACGAAACGGTCATGCTCCAAGATCTTGATCGATCTATGCGTATTGCATCAAAATCAATTAAAAAGCTTGAAGTTGAAATGGGTGTGCCACGCAACCAAGCACTTAAATTGTATAATCAGCTCATTATAGCGCAGCAAAAAGATAAACGAGCAAAAGACGATCTTGCCAAAGCAAACTTACGCCTTGTTGTTAACATTGCAAAAAAATATGTAAATCGTGGGCTTCACTTCTTGGATCTCATTCAGGAAGGTAACATCGGTCTTATGAAAGCCGTTGAGAAATTCGAATTTGAACGAGGCTATAAATTTTCAACCTATGCTACCTGGTGGATTCGTCAAGCAATTACCCGGGCTATCGCTGATCAGTCACGTACCATTCGTGTACCAGTACACATGGTTGAAACACTCAACAAAATAAACAAAATAAAACGTACCTTTATTCAAGAACATGGCCGTGAACCATCCCATGCTGAACTTGCAAAAGAGCTCAATCTTGATGAAAAGAAAGTGAAAAATATTATTAAAATTTCACGTGAGCCTATTTCATTAGAAACACCCGTTGGTGATAGTGATGATGCTTCAATAAAAGATTTTATTGAAAGTGAAAATGATTTTTCACCTGCTGATACTGTTGCTAATAATGATTTGAAAGAACGCGTTCGTGAAGTACTTAAAACACTAACTCCCCGAGAAGAAAAAGTACTTAAAATGCGTTTTGGTATCGATGTTGCTTCAGAACATACATTAGAAGAAGTAGGTAAAGACTTTTCAGTTACGCGTGAACGTATCCGCCAAATTGAGGTCAAAGCGTTGCGTAAGCTACGCCATCCATCGCGAAGCAAAAAGCTGCGTACCTTCTTTGAAAAAGAAATCGATGAAGCTCTTGGTGTGGTGGATGAACATGATCATGAACAGGAGCAGCATGATGAGTAAGGAATATCCGCCCAGTAGTATACGTGATAAAAAAGGATAATGAATATGGAATGCCTTCCCCTGAGTAGTTCATTAAATACATCGTTAATTATATTTGGTGTAGCACTTATTGCCCGTGCTCTGTTTTCATTTTTAGAAACAAGCATTACGGCAGTACGTCTTTTCAGGCTCAAAGAGCTGGCTGCATCAACAAATCAGTACCAAAAGTTGTTACAGGCACTTGAAAAAACGCCGCACCGCGTACTGATTACCATCTTAATTGCTGATAGTTTAGCGGATGTTACGTCTGCTGCTTTGGCAACCCACATTACACAAACCATCTTTGCACGGCTTAATTGGTCTGGAAGTTTAGGATTTTCACTCGGCATTGGCCTTGCATCGATCGCCATTTTAATTTTTGGTGAAATTATTCCTAAAAATATTGCAAAAAGCTATGGTGATCGTCTTTTTGGTTCAACACTCTGGATAACCAATATTCTCTTTTACGCTTTTTATATCCCCGTAACATCACTCATGCGCTTAAGTGATTTCATAGTACATGCAATTGGCGGTAAGCAATCGGTAGATGCTGGATCTGAATGGGTATCATCAGAAAAAGAGATCCAATTTCTTATTGATTACATCAGTGAAAAAGGATTAATGGATACCCAAAAAACAGAAATGCTCCAAAATATTTTTGATTTAGGACGCACACCCGTTAAAGAAATTATGGTTCCTGCAACCGATATTGTATCAGTAAACGTATCGTCATCAACGCGAGATATCCTTGATATTTTTGTACAACACCGCTACACCCGCTTGCCAGTCTATGAAGGTAGACCAGACAACTTTATTGGCATGGTTCACTTAAAAGATATTTTTGCTCTTATTATTCGCAATGAGGATAAACCACTCCAAGATATAATCCGCCCTATTTTCTTTGTTCCTGAAAGTGTAAAAGTTAACCAATTACTACGTGAATTTAGGCAACAACATATGCATATTGCCATGGTACTTAATGAACATGGCAGCATCGTTGGTCTGATTACACTCGAAGATGTATTAGAAGAAATTGTTGGTGAAATTAGTGATGAACATGAACCTAATTCAGAAGATATTATCCAACTCAAACAAGGCGGATGGCTCGTTAATGCAAGTACTCCGCTTGAAGAGCTTCAAGGAATACTCCATATTACCTTTACTTCAGAAAATTCATTAACCCTCGGCGGCTTTTTAATTGAGCAACTCCAACATTTGCCTAAAAAAGGCGAACGTATCGAGTACAAAAACTTCTATTTCCAAGTACAAAAGGCGAGCCCTAAACGAGTATTACAGGTACTTATTTTCAAAGCGCAGGATGCCCAGCACCATACGTAAATCCCCTATTTTCATGAAAAATGATTGTGAAATCATCAAAAAATAAGTAAATTTGATGGTCATATGAACAATTTTAATGAAAAAATGATGGTATGTTTAACAGAATTCTCAAATTACCCCTGGATGGCCAAAGCAGTATTTTTCTTTTTGGACCCCGGGGAACGGGTAAAACCTCATATATAAAACAGCATCTTCCCGATTCTATCTATTTAGACCTCTTAGATTTTTCTACCTACAGCACCTTAGCTGCCAACCCTAATAGATTAGAAAATTTCATCCCTCCCAATTACCCTGGATGGGTAGTTATTGATGAAGTACAACGGGTACCTGAGCTTCTTAATGAAGTTCATCGTCTCATAGAAAGCAAAAAGATTCGGTTTCTCCTTACCGGGTCAAGTGCCCGTAGCCTACGCAAAGTTGGCACTAATCTTTTAGCAGGCAGAGCTTTACGCTACACCATGCACCCATTAATCATCCAAGAACTTGGTACTGAATTCAATCTAGAAAAAGCAGTCCAATATGGGTTATTACCTGCAGTAATAGATCATGCTGATCCTCAACGATATTTAGAGAGTTATGTACAAACATATATCCGAGAAGAAGTAACTCAAGAAGGATTAACCCGTAATATTGGTGGATTTACACGCTTTTTAGAAACTGCAAGTTTCTCACAAGGACAAGTATTAAATGTTTCTGAAATTGCTCGTGAACTTTCATTAAAAAGACTCATGGTTAGTAACTATTTTGATATCTTAGAAGATCTTCTACTCAGTACACGAATTTCCGTATTTTCACAGCGAGCAAAAAGAAAAGTTATCGCTCACCAAAAATTTTATTTTTTTGATGCGGGCATTTACACTACCCTACGCCCCATGGGACCCTTGGATTCAGCAGAAGAGTCTGCTGGCGCTGCACTTGAAACATTATTTTTCCAATCACTCAGCGCTGTTAATGATTATTATCAACTGAATTACAAAATTCATTTTTGGCGCACCTCTGCTGGCGATGAAGTTGACTTTGTCATCTATGGCCCACGCGGGTTCCATGCTTTTGAAATAAAACGTTCTTCACAAGTGAATAGCAAAGCACTCAAAGGTCTTAAAAATTTTGGTGATGATTATCCTGAAGCCCAATTACACTTTATATTTTTAGGCAAGCAAAAAGAATACCATGGCCGCATCAATGCGCTGCCTTTTGAACAAACGCTTAAAGAGTTGCCTCAGCTCATAGGATAACTCAGTAACCATTGCATCTCATCTCAATCTCTTTGTATAGTATTTCAAGTACTTTAGTAGGAGATTGACGTATGAAAAAGCTGTTTTTAATTCTCTGTAGCATCAGCATAAGCACTCTCGTATATTCTCAAGACAAATGCATACCGCTCTGCCCTATCCTCTTGCTTGATACAACAAACGATAGCAATGCTCTGTATATGCCTGCAGATCTACCCGACGTATTAGCAACAATTACTATTAACGATGCACTTGTCGCCCTTGCCCGTATTGTAGAAGGTGTTACCATCTTATCAACACAACCGCACAACGCTGCACGCGTTGGAGCACAGGTTGCTGCTGTTATTACATCGCTGATGGCAAAAACAACAAAAACTGCTGTGCGCCATCACCTTATTGGAACCGATTCGCTTGCTCAGCTATATCCCTACTTACTTGCAGATACTAAACGGCCCCGACCAAACACTCACGATGCAAAAGATAGAGAGCGCATACGGGATGTACTCCTTGCCACATTTGTTAATATCCTCAGCAATGTTGCGGTCATTACTGCCCATCCTCACGATCATAAACTTGTAGCATCACAAGCAACACTCATGGCTGCCAACATTCTTAATGCCGTAAAAGAAACAGTACGTTCACCTCTTGCACATGAAGATTATGAATATGGTATACAACAACTTACGTCATCTGTTACTCGCACTCTTAGTAGGTAACGCTATATCCTGTGCAGAGATAGAGGGGAAACAGATTCTTCAATTATCGTCAAGCGAAGCCCAAATCATTGGCCAGAAAATCTGGCGTAATGAATGTCGCTGTTCAACTGAACAGCTAACCTGGTGGAAAAAAGGCGAGGAGTGGGCTTCGCTTGGCATTGGACACTTTATTTGGTACCCCGCACACAAGCAGGGGCCTTTTACGCAAACATTTCCTGAGTTGCTTAGGTTTTTAGCGCAGCATAAAATACAGCTGCCTGCATGGTTGAAGAAGTATCCTCCGTGTCCATGGCAAACACGCGAAAGCTTCTTTAACGATACACAATCACCGCGTATGAAAGAGTTACGGGCATTATTATCATCTACCATCGAACTGCAAGCACAGTTTATTGCCAATCGCCTTGAGCGCACATTACCCACCATGCTCGCCACATGCAATTCTTTAGAGTGTGCTCATATACAAAAACAGTTTTACCGCGTCGCCAACAGCCCTATGGGCCTTTATGCACTCATTGATTATGTGAATGTAAAAGGTGAAGGAACCAATCCCGCTGAACGGTATGACAATCAAGGGTGGGGATTGTTGCAGGTACTCAATCGCATGCAGGGAACCAATAGCGGAAAGGCGGCGATACAAGAGTTTGTAACCTGTGCCAAAACAGTTCTTACTGAACGGGTCAACAATGCTCCTCCTGGCCGCAATGAAGGGCAATGGCTTAAAGGGTGGCATAACCGCATTGACACATATCTGGCAGCGTAAAATATATAACTATATTGTACGTTCCCCACTCATGGTATAATTAAATTGAACACATTAAATAAATAGGAGTTCAGATGAAAAAACAAAGTTCCGCAGAAATAACCCCCCAATTTATTGTTGATAAAGCAGGTAAAAAAACGGGTGTTATTCTTGATATAGCGACTTTTGAACAACTCATGGAAAAACTAGAAGATCTTTACTTAGGTACACTTGCTAAAGATGCTTTAAAAGACGATAAAAAAGAGTTCCAGAATTTTGAAACTCTAAAAAAAGCATGGCTCAAGTAGTATGAGTAAAATATCTACCAGCCATTATAAATCACACAAAATTCTTATTTCCACTAGAGCCCGCAAATCAATTGATAATCTCCCCAAAGAAGCCCGTACTATAATTATCTCTAAAATAGAAGCGCTTACCTCCGATCTCACAAACCTCGATATTAAAAAACTACAGGGACATAAAGATTTATATAGAATACGAGCAGGAGATTATAGGATCGTCTTTCAGGTCTCAAAAAACCAACAACTTATTATCGTTGCCCTTGTAGCCCATAGAAAAGAGATCTACAGCCTGATTAAGAACTTAACGGGGCTCAGTTAACGGCATAACCGCATTGACACGTATCTATCCTAGACCTTTTTACATCCCCCTCTTTATTACTTATACTGATTGTAATTAATCAAAGAATAATGGAGGTTATATGTATCGCCCTTTAATCATAAAAATCACCCTTGCAAGCTTACTGTTGTCATCAACCCAGCAACATGCAATGGAGCACATCAAGCCCATAGCCCTTGGCCTGGGAGCAGCAGCATCCTTAGCGCTTGCCTATGTGTTTGCAACACGAGCAGAACCGGCTATAAAAATAGTGCCCGAACACACATCTGGCACAGACACCATGTGTCCGTTTTTGAAATTCGCCTTATATAAAACAGCAGATAAAATGCTTATTGGTTCAATATATGCTAGTTATTGTATATCCACTCAAAAAGCCCACATTGAAACTCTTAGAATATCAAAACAGTATCAAAAACAGGGATACGGTGAACAATTGTGGAACACCATGATTCATGAACTAAAAAAACACGCTGTACACACCGTCACATGGCGAGCAGTACCCATCGATCTTCCACCTTCTTTAGTGTATACACCACAATGTCAAAAAGAACTCAATATACTCGTTGCTTGGTATGAGAAACGTGGTGGTACCGTTGTTACAAGATATCCGGCAGAAGTAGACATGATGTTAAAAATATAATTCTGCCCCAATTTATTATCTATTCTCCAAACCATTGTCTAGAAGCATCTATTGAAATAGCTATCACCACATAATTTATTCGATATGAAATTAAAAGCAAATTATAAAAAAGTTTGCATGACAATTTTTTTTGTGGTATTTATATAGCTAAGCAGTTTAATCTAACTCAAGCCTCAAGGAGCCACACCGATGAACACCATATTCATCACCACGGCATCATCAACTAAATACAAACCCCTTCATTCGAAAGAAATCTCCGTATCTACATAGTATGTAACGATATTAAATCGTTATTATCATCCAAGCCTTGTTATGTATTGCATTACGCACATGCACACCTCAACGTATGTGTAGTAATACGTACATACCTATACGGAAGGAGATAGCCATGCATATAAAAAAAGATGCGCTCATAACCTACGCAGTAATCTCGGTTACTGTCGCGCTTAAAATGAGTTCTTTGTTGGTGTTTTGCATGTTGTATGCTGGCAAAAAGCCATTACACAGACAGCACAATATCCACACATTTTTGCAAAATCCGTCGTATGTTCCGCTAACCTATAGATAGGAGAGTACCTCTATGAAACAGTGTGCTCGGCCTCTACCGATGCACAGGTAAAACAACTTCCTCTTAGTAACTAACACAGCCAACTGGATTACCAGTTGGCTTCTTTATTATTTACTGTTGATACTCAAGAAGCGTTTGTAGTTGGTATACAATGGCATTAAGCGCTTGTTCCCGCAATGTAGGATATGGCGATATAACCACGCCATCAGTAATTAATGAATTAAAAATATCGGATTGTATGCCACCATTATCACATAACGTCTTATACGTTTCATTATAGTTGGTAGTATCAGTTATCAGCTGCTGCAATTCAAAATCATGCCTATCAGCAAACCCAGGAATAGCGGCTATCTTTTTATTAATTTCACGCATGACATAGGTAAATACTTTACTATCCCGCATAGAACCACAATGCCCTTTAATAGCGATAATGTCTTCTTCTACCAACAATGTGATGGCAGAAACCACATCATCTGCACAAGCTACAAAAACTATCGTCAGCATAAGCACATATATATATCTTCTATTCATGGTTTCTCCACTTCTTGTGTGTACATAAGCTGATCAAGCAATGGTTTTACATTCTTATTGCCACAGGTTCTAATACAGCTTTGTATTTCTCGCTTGCCTGCTTGTGGCTTTACATCAGACATTTTTTGATTCCAGAATGTGCTATATACATGCACATAATCTATGACCGCCTTACGTAATTGTTCAATTGCTTGTTTATTACGCTGCGCAAATCCAGGATGCTTCTTTTCTTTTTCGGCTAATAAGAGCCCTATATACACATCAAGCTCACTTATAGAACTCGAGCCGCAATCATCCATGATGCTATCAATGTCATTTTCAAGCATCTTTTTGAATGTTTGCTCATAATGGGCAGGAGAAACAAAGTATTCCCGTGGCTGAGTAATAAGAGAAATGCCTTTAGAAAACGGCACATGGTGATGCACAGGAGACATCATAGAATAAAGCGATAGGCCAAGACGAATAAATCCCAGCACGATTACACAATAGATAGTTATTTTTTTCCACATGGATACCTCCTTCAATCTCAACAGAGCTGCCGGTCATATGATAGCAGCGTATCAAATGACATATTGTAAATACAATTAACTAACAATTCTCTCTGTCATAAATCCGTGCTACACTAGTTTTTATCTTAAAACCGTTATACTTTATGCGTAATTCATATGATACAAGCACATAATCTGTGCCTTTCTTTTGGCAAACAAAAAATTTTTGATCATATTTCCTTTACCATCTCCCAATCACAACGCATTGGCCTTGTAGGAAGAAATGGATCAGGAAAATCTACCCTATTGAAAGCGTTACAACACCCTGAAATACTCGATAGTGGCTCTGTTGCTGTTATAAAAGGCAAAAAGCTGGCCTACATGCCACAAGAAGTGGTGCTCCAATCCGACAAATCAATCCTTGAAGAAACCTGCACTACTTTTGGCGATCTTGAACATATAAAAAAGTTATTGAGCGAACTTGAACCATTACTTGAACATAACCCTGATACCGCTACGGTACACCAGTATGCAGATTTACAAGAACAACTCATGCAGCATGACGAAGAGCGTATACGTGCTCGCGCTAAAAAAATGCTTATGGGTCTTGGTTTTGCCGAGCAACAATTTGATGTGCCCGTAAGCACCCTAAGTGTTGGGTGGAAAATGCGCGTAGTCCTTGCAAAATTGCTGTTACAGGATGCTGATTTTTATCTGTTTGATGAACCTACCAACCATTTAGATTTAATGACCAAAGAATGGTTTTTACAGTTCTTAAAAACGGCTCCTTTTGGTTTTATGCTCGTATGTCACGAACGTTATTTTTTAGATGAACTATGTTCACATATTCTTGAGCTTGAATATGGCAAAGGAACCATGTACACCGGTAACTACAGTAGCTATGTGGTACAAAAAGAACACGCGCAAGAGCTCCTTATTGCTGCCTATGAACAGCAACAAAAAGAAATAGCACAAAAAACAGCTACTATAGAACGATTCCGTGCCAAAGCATCAAAAGCAAAAATGGCGCAAAGCATGATAAAATCTCTTGATAAAATTGAACGCATTACCATACCACCAGGACCCAAAAACGTATCCTTTATTTTTTCTAACATCCAACAACCGGGTAAAGTCGTGCTTACGGTTCATGATGTAGGCCAATCATTTGGGGCAAAAAAGATATTTGAACATGTTTCTTTTGAAATCAATCGTGGAGAAAAAATAGCAGTTATAGCACCAAATGGTGGCGGTAAAACCACGTTATTTAACATCGTTACCGGCAACTTACCGCTACAAACAGGGAGCATGCTTTGGGGGCATAACGTACATCACGCCATATTTGCACAAGATCAAAGTGCTATTTTAGATGGAGAAAAAACTATTCTTGAAAACATTAAAGAGCAATGCCCTAAAAAAACTGAACAAGCAATACGTACTATGCTTGGTTCATTTCTTTTTAGTAATGATGATGTTAACAAGAAGGTTAAGATATTAAGCGGTGGAGAAAAAAATAGAGTGGGTATGACAACTATACTCCTACAAGATGCCAACGTATTACTGCTTGATGAACCAACAAACCATCTTGATATCCAATCAAAAGAGATTTTGCTTAAAGCCCTGCAAAATTACACCGGTACTATCATATTTGTATCTCATGATAGGGATTTTATTAACGACCTTGCCACCCATATTTTAGAACTTACTCCCCATGGCGCATCAAAATATGTGGGCAACTATGATTCGTACCATTACCAAAAAAACATGGTAGCTTCCGGTAAAACAACGCAAAAAGAACAGAGCGCCCCTAAAGCAGAAGCTTCACCTACTGGTCTTAGTACCTTTGAGCTTCGCAAAAAAAGCCAAGCACTTGAGCGCAAAATAGAAAAGCTTGAAGAATGGATTAAGCAAGTTGAAATGAAATTTGCTGATCTTGTGTATGGAACTGAGGAGTTTACTAAAGCGCAAGCTAACCTTGTTAAATTAAGGAAAGATTTGGCAAGTGCTATGACTGAATGGGAAGAGATACAAGAAAAATTGCTTGTTTAATAAAAAAGATGATATACGTAAGTTATCATTAACCATATTTTAAAAATTTTCATAAATTCCCATTATGGCCAACTTACCTCCCATTACCATCTGGATACACGGAACGCTCCCTGAACATTTAATACCGTCAATTTTTAGTGGCATCACCATCGAATCTGTGCACAACTTCTTCTACTGCAAACCGGGACTTACCAAAGCTGCTGAGTTAGAGCCAAAGTATCAACATTATCAGTTTGCACGCACATTAAGCACACAACAACCTACTCTGTTTCCTTTTGATACGTTTTATATCTATGGATGGCCAGGGACATTAGATTCCAATGAACGATTACGATCAGCACATCTACTGTATCAAGAGATACAAAAATTAAGTGCTGCATATACAAAAAAGCATGGCCAATCACCTATTATTCGCATTATTACTCATAGCCACGGCGGCAACGTTGCCTTGAATCTTGCGCGCGCACATCAAGAATATACCAACGGCACCCATGATTTTATCATCCATGAACTCATACTGCTGGCCATTCCGGTACAGGAAGAAACAGCACACTATATCAACGATCCTCTTTTTACCTCCGTGTATTCACTCCATTCTCACTGGGATATATTACAAATTGGTGACCCGCAAGGCTGGTCACACATCAAACAAACATTAACCACCATGGTACAAGCCAATTCCTTTGAGGAATTTAAAAAAGCACTCGAATCCATTGAGCTGCGTAATTTGTTTTCTGAACGCCACTTCACTACCCATAACACCAAACTCCTACAAGCCAACATTACCCATGAGCATATTGAACTCTTTCATATCGAATTTTTGCTCTTAAGCTTTATCCGCCAACTTCCGGGCATTATGGACCAGCTTCGACAGATTATGGCAGATAAAAATCACCCCGCTCAGGAAGTAACCATAACTATCCCTAGCCATTAGACTGGTTTACAAAACCCCTCTATTTGGTACCTTAAAATATATAAACCAGTCTGGTGCGCTTGAGCGCACTGTTTTGCTTATCCGGGCCTTCAATCTCGGCAAGCTACGCCTGGCTGACGGTAACAGTTTAATAAATGTGGGTGTTATGAAGTGTCTTATATCGTATCTGTATGCTGCTATCCTGGCAGGGGCCATATCTTGCGGCCTTCTGTTTACCTATGGTCTGACCACCAATCTTCTACAACCAGCGCCTACCATTACCATCTGGGTACATGGAACTAAAAGCACCGTACGCAATATACCCTTTGATACATTCAAGCGATTCTTTGATTGCAAACCTGGACTTAACCATGCTCGCACCTTATGTGCATGCCATCATCATCGCCAAATAGCTGAGGTCTTAATCGCCCATGATCCCATACGATTCCCTGCTGAACATTTTTATCTCTTTGGGTGGAGTGGCAAATTAAGTTACCAAGAGCGGGAAGACACTGCCCGCATATTGTATAACGAAATAAAAGCGCTCATTGCTCGCTATAAAAATCAGTATTGGACGGTACCAAAAATCCGCATCATCACCCATAGCCATGGCGGTAACGTTGCCTTAAATCTGGCCAAAGTAAAAGACATAACTGATACTGATTTTGTTATTGATGAGCTCGTGTTATTAGCCTGTCCAGTACAAATAAAAACGGTGACGTTCATTAAAGATCCAGTCTTTAAAAAAATCTATTCGCTCTATTCAACACGGGATTTTATTCAGATTCTTGATCCACAAGAAGTAGTAAACAATTTGAAAGAAAAACGATTTCCGCTTTTTTCACAACGCAAGTTTCCTGATCAACCGAATCTACGGCAAATTGTTGTTAAACGGAAAAAACGGGCAATTTCACACGTTGAGTTTATGTTGGAGAAATTTTTAACAACATTACCAACTATTTTGAATGACGAGGCGTCAACAACGCCGAAGCCCTCCGAAGTCTTAAACATCCTCGTGTAACACTGCGTAAGTAAAGACGAAGGATGGGTCAACAAGTATTAGCTTAACCTATTAACTTTTCTGGGCGGCTTCTTTCTTGTGCTCTTCACTTGGAGTTTTAGCTTTTTTTTGTTCGTCAATCGTCTTACGTAAATCCTTAATATACTGCTGAAAAACACTAAATTTAGTTTTCCTTGCTTTCTCAAACTCCGCGACAAGTTTATGCCCGACCACAAGCTCCTCTACTTCAGCATAAAAAATAAGCGCCTCCTCTAAATTGCCATTTTCTTCAAGCTGTTGCCCAAGCAAAAAACAAAGGCCCCAAGAAAATGGTTTTTTATCTTGATCTCGTATCTGATCTCGTATCTTTTCAAGTTCCGACACCCGAGAAAAAATCACCGATAGCCTGTCCCGTTTTCTCATTTCTTTTGCATTTGCCCCAGATGCCTCAGTAATATCTTTTTCCGAAGCGAAGTACATAAAGGATTTACCATTCAAAGAAACATAATAGCGTAATGGGGGAATCATATAGCCACGAATGTCATCTTCAAATCGTTCAGGACCAAATAAATTGCTTGCAGGAGCTGGTCGTTTATACCGCGAAAATCTAATTCCCGCTTTAAAAGTACTTTCCAATCCGAAATGGTGCCCTCGTTGAGTGCCAAAAATAAAATCGTGTGCCTCAAGTACTGGATAATAGCGATAATGAACCCGTTCACTATCTTCACCAACTCCTACACTACGCGCTATAATAAAAGGAAAACCTTTTCTCTCAAGATCAACTATATACGCAAACTGTTGTATTGAAATAATATCAAACGCATCTGCTCCGATAAAATCTCTCCCCATAAGATCTTTTTCTGGTCCCTCTTTAGCAAGCCTAATAATTTGAGGAAATGTTGCTGGAGTACTTTTTGGTTTAGGTGCAACTTCTACTCCATATACCCAAACAGTCCCTGTAGTTATCATCCATACACTGGCTATTAATAACTTTTTCATACTATCCCTTTATTTAAACAACCCGTTTTACTTCATTCACGATGGCACGTGCGTCAATTCCCATCAGTGCAAGAAGCTCTTCAGGCATGCCTGACCGTGGCAACGCAGACACTGCTAAGCATTCAACGGTAATATCAGTAGCACGCAGTGCATAGGTCACCGCCTCTCCCAAGCCACCTGCATGATAATGATCTTCCACCGTAATAATACAATTATTTGAAGCCGTACCTACTTGAATCAACGTAGCTGCATCTAATGGTTTAATTGAATACAAATCGATAACTGCTATATGAATACCTTCTTTTTGCAAAAGATCATACGCTTTTAATGCTTCTACAAGCGTAACGCCTGCTGCAACAACACAGGCTACATCATGATTACTTGAACGTAATACTTTACACCCACCAATAGTAAATTTTTCATGTGTATCATACAATACTGGCGTTGCCATACGGGTAGTGCGTAAATAACTGATGCCTTTGGTATACTGTGCCATTTCATACACCAATTTATGCGTACTTACTGCATCACTCGGATACAACACCACTGAATTGGGAAGGGTACGCATGATGGCAATATCTTCAAGCCCCATTTGTGATGGTCCATCTTGCCCAATACTCACACCCGCATGAGAACCGACAAGACGTAAGCGGGCATTACTAATTGCTGCCATGCGAATCTGATCAAAGGCGCGGGTAAAAAATGCACCAAACGTAGAAATAAAGGGAATGTTACCACACCGATCAAAACCAACACCCATGCTCACCATATTTTGTTCTGCAACAAAGCATTGTACAAAGCGATCGGGATATACATCTTCAAAGAGTTCTGCATAGGTAGAATTTTTAACTTCAGCATCAAGACACACGATATCAGGGCATACAGCTCCCAATTCTACCAATGCCTGACCATATGCTTTACGGGTGGGGACCATATCACCTATGGTGTAGGTAGTTTCTTTAATCCCTCGATACACCTTGCTATGCTCGGCACTCGGGACGAACGGGTTGGCACACACTCCCGTTTTTGGTTCTGCCGAGGGCGGGATTTTTGGTTTCCACGAATATGCCGCCTCGTCATACGCAGCTGCATCAGGAAATTTTTGGGCAAGTTCTTGCAAAGCTTTTTCTAACTGCTCTTTATTCAACGCCTTACCATGCCAGCCAAGCACATCTTCTGCAAACGAAACACCGTACCCTTTAAATGTTTGTGCTATAATAACGGTGGGTTGCCCCTGGGTGTTATGCGCAGTATCAAGCGCCTGCATAAGTGCTGGGATATCATGCCCATCAACGATATGGGTAGCCCATCCAAATGCAGCAAATTGATCTGCATAGCGCTGTGCATTACGGCCGTGTAATGATTCAGTACTTTGCCCTAAGCGGTTATCATCAACAAGCGCGATTACATTATCAAGTTCATAATAACATGCGAGTTCAGCAGCTTCCCACACTGATCCTTCTGCAATTTCAGCATCGCCCATAAGTACATAGCTGCGGGATTGCCATGTGTTTAACCGTGCAGCTAAACCCATACCAACACCCATAGAAAGCCCTATACCGAGTGCACCAGTAGCACTTTCAGTATAGGCAAAGCGTTTGGTTGGATGACCTTCGAGCACTGAATTAATAGAACGATACGTAAGCAGTTCTTCAAAAGTAAGTATCCCAACTTCTTTCCATGCAGCATATAACAGGGGCGCAGCATGCCCTTTTGAAAGTATAAAATGATCATTATTAGGATTATTAAAATGCTGTGGATCGTAGCGCATGGCATAAAAAAAGAGGGTGGCTACGATATCAGCCGCTGATAAACAGGAAGTAGGGTGCCCTGATCCTGCGGTGCTGGTCATGTATAGCGATGCTACTCTCAGATTATATGCTTTGCGCCGTAGAAATTGTGTGCGTTCATTCATACTCATTTACTTCTTGCTATGGTGATTCTCCGTGCGATGCTGCGCCTTATCTTTTCTTCGCCATTGACCACTATGAGCAGAATGAATCATACGCGCAATACATTGAGCTCCTTCGGACATCTTTCTTTGCGTTGAATGCATAAGATTTCTCCAGTATTCACGAATGCGTGTACGTCTGTTGTCTATCTTCATGACCATCCCCTATTTTTATGAGTGATACACTACGTAAATTGCTCTGCAATCCTAATATAACCTCACCTATAATAGCAACTATTTAAAGACATAAATTCAAAATACTTTTACTCTAAAACATATGATAAGCACATCATTAATTACAAAAATCATCCGTTGGATACTACACGGTATTCAACTTCAATTATTTATCACCCTTTTTTCGTTGCCACTGTTATGTGCCTGGGGGTTGCCTCTTTCACTGTTATCACCTTTAGGAAATCTCTTATTTGGCCCCATGCTCACGCTCTTTTTGTTACTTTCATCGTTTATTTTTCTTACCGAGCTTATTGGTATACCTAATGGATTGCTTATTATGCTTCTTGAACAAGTAACTACCTATTGGCTATCTATTATGCATGCTGATACCAAACGATGGCTCATTGGATTCACACAGCCCTCATATTTCATCCTCCTTTTGTTACCATTGAGTGCCATACTTGTTATGATTTGCAACCAAACACGCAGCTTATATAGAAGTAGTATCTGTCTTTTACTGCTTCTTATTGGCTTTTGGGGTTATGCCTGGTATCTACAACGCTCAACACCTGCCCATATTCCCATTATCTGCAATAATGGTGCCGTACATCTTATACAACATCAGGGAACTTTCACGCTCATTGACCCTGGATACCTAGGAAAAACGATGGGCGCCCCTTCCTGGGTACAATTCACCTTAATTCCTCAGATTATACAACGTACCGGATGCACCGTACTTGATCATGTTATTGTGTTACAACCAAATACAATGACGCTCAAAGCAGTTGAAAGTCTCATGATCAAAATGCCCATTAAGAATGTGTATATCCCCTATTGGCATGGCTCGTTATCATCTTCTGGGTTACATACTTATAGTGCTATTAAGAAAATGTGCCGTGATAAGAATATCCTGCTTACACGCATAAGCAGCTCCATACAGCATATTACGCTTGATCCTACGTGCACTATTACCATTGAACCATTACCCCAAATAATACAAACAACCTCTATTTCCTACCCTGCTTTTACTGTCCATACGTTCATTGACAATCAGGACGTTACCCTTTATTCTGCAAAATACGTGGAAAAACACAGAGATCAACACTAACTTCTCAGAGCGCCGGACAGGCGCCAAAGGCGCGAGAATATCGGATGGTCACTAAAAAAGCCCTCTTTGTTATTGCAAGTACTGATTATCAACCCATTGAATATACAATTCCTAAAAATCTTCTTGAACAAGCTGGATTTACCGTCGTAACTGCCAGTAACGCACTGGGTATTGCCCATGCAACTGATCATTCAACAACACCAGTTGATATACTCGTACATGATGCTGTTGTTACTGATTATGATGGCATCTTCTTTGTAGGCGGAGCAGGTGCTCTTGAATATCTTGATAATCACGCAAGTTATGCACTCATTACTAAGGCCATACAAGCAAAAAAAGTTGTTGGCGCTATTTGTATTTCTACGCGCATTTTAGCACACTCTGGCATATTAAAAGATAAGCAAGCTACCGGATTTAACGGTGATAATGAATTAGGGGCAATTTACCAAGAACATCGTATTCATTATATACCAAAAGATGTGGTCGTTGATGGTCGGATCATCACCGCAACAGGGCCTAATGCAGCGCGAGAATATGCGGAAGTTGTAATTACGTTGCTACAAGAAGATTGAAAAATTTCATCTAAAATTTACAGGCCAATAATCCAGAATGATTATTGGCCTGTATTACTTTACACATGGTTACCGGTTTTCACTTCTTGTTACTAACCTCGCAACCTCCTCCATCAAATACTTCTGTAAAATCTCCTGCTTTTCAAGGCGCTCGTGTTGATCAGCAAGCTTCTTTTCCAGCTCTTCATTCTGTGCAATTAATTCTTGTAATGCCTTGATGAATATCGCATCAAAGAGGTGATAGCGAATCGTTTCTGGTTGTCCATCTTTGTAAATAACCAATTCAGGGAATATCTTTTGAACTTCTTCTGCAATCAATCCGTATTCAGGATAACCGGCTTTATCTGCTATGTATTTAAATGTTACCGGGCGAAGTTTTTTCAACGCCTCTTTAACTGATGCAAGATCTACAATATCTTTTTTGTAACGATGCGAAGAAGTAGTTGTTCCAAGCTGATTCGAACCATTAATAAACACTGCAGTACCACCACTTGATAATACACCATCTATACCTTGAATAAATGCTGTGGTAGTTCCATTTCCAATACGCAGCGCATTGCTTTCGGAACCTGGATTAGTGTTGTCCCCAATATAAATATTATTAATACCAGCTGCAATATTTGACCCTGTAAGGGTACCAATACATATATTATCAGTACCTGTTGTAATACCTTGACCTGCACTAGCACCAATACATGTATTCGAAGATCCTGAGCTAATACCAATGGTAGGAGTAACTACGTCAAAACCTGCAGCAGCACCAATACATGTATTCGAAGTACCATCCTTAATAAGTTTGCCTGCCTCAGATCCAATGGCTGTATTATCAGCACCTACAGTTAAAGCTATTAATGCATTGAATCCCACACCTGTATTATCTAGTGCATCCACCGTTGTTAATGACGTATTACCTGCATTTTGCCCTACAAATGTATTGTCTGTTCCAATATTAGAAATAAAACGGCTACCACCAAATTCAATGATCCCTACTGTCGAACTAATGGTATTTGGCATCAATAAATTTTTGGCAATATTAACATTTTGTGATGAATCGACAGTTAATGCTGTTGTTGTTTTTACATTGTTTGCAGAATCTAAAGTAAGCGCGGTATCAGCGGTCCCTGATGCAGCTACTGTCGGTACGTTATTTAAGCGTAATGGCGTAGATGCTGCATTTGCTGCGCTACCGGTTAAGATGAGTGCAGGAATTGGTGATGCAGCAAATGAAGATCCGGTAATTGCACTTGGTCCATTTGCTTCAAAGCCACGCGCAAACGTTGCACCACCTACAACCGCAAGGTCATTGTTGACCGTCATATTTTCACGTGTTTGCAAGGTACCTGTTTCAATACCCCCCGCTTCAAGTTGTTGGATATAAGCGCCACCAACATCAAAGATCTGGAATCCTGTTGTACCAGTGCTACCTTGATTAATCACATAGACGTACCGACCTTGTACAAACACTCTAAATGGAATTGATCCGGCAGGTACTGAACCAATTACTACTGGTGCGCTCGGTATAGTAACATCAATTATCTGCAATGTATTACTCGTTTGACTCACTACATACGCATATCTACCTTGCACGTAAATGTGAGTTGGAGAACCTGTGAGTGTCAGTGAACTACCGCTAACAACAGAAGGTGATGGATTACTTATATCAACTATTTGGAAATTGGTAGTTCCTGATGTTTGATTTGTTACATACGCATAGCGACCTTGTACATAAATACCTGCCGTCGATCCAGATGCTGTTGTTAAAGAGCCAACTGTAGATGGTGATGCTGGATTACTTATATCGACTACTAATAGTTTACCTGCTCCATGGTCAGTCACGTATGCATATTTACCTTGCACATATACTTCCACTAATTGAGTTCCTAATGATGGAGCTCCTACCAATAACGGGCTCGGCGGATTACTCACATCAATTACTTGCAACGTGCCATTAGTAAGCGCCACATAGACATATTTATCTTGTACATATAGTCCTTGGGCATTTGATGTAGCTACTGAACCGACAAATACAGGTAACGCAGGATTTGATACATCCTGTATTTCAAGACCTGCACCACCTGAAATATATGCGTATCTACCTTGTACATACACGGTAAATGGGCCACTCAATGTTGTTGCCGTTCCGGTAGCACCATTTATAGATACTGGGTTTTGTGGATTACTTACATCAATGATTTGTAATGTACTTGATGTATTATTTACCACATAGGCATATCTACCTTGTACATAGACACTAATTGGCGCATTACCGGTTGTTAAACTGCCTACCGCACTTGGTGGTGTCATCGGCGGCACAAACAACTGACCTGAAACATTTAATGCTGGCTGCCATCCATTAGACGTATATGATCCCGATGCCGTAATTGAGCTTGGGCCTGTGGATTCAAAGCCGCGGCCAAACGTTGCGCCGCCTACAACTGCAAGATCATTGTTAACCGTCATATTTTCACGTGTTGCAAGCGTACCAACTTCGATGCCACCTGCTTCAAGTTGTTGGATATAGGCACCGCCAAGGTCAAAGACTTGTAATGAGCTTGCAGTACTTGCATAGGCATAACGTCCTTGTACTAATGTTCTGAAATTACCAGTTGCTGTAGTTATAGAACCTGCAGATATTGGGGAACTTGGATTACTGACATCAATGATATTAATTGCCGTTGCCTCATTTGCCGTATAGGCATAACGACCTTGTACAACAATTGAACTTCCACCAACAGTAATCGCACCTACAAGCGTTGGATTACTTGGATCTTTTACATCAAAAATTTGTACTGAAGGAACACCATCGTTTACTACATAGGCATAGCGACCCTGTACATACACATCAAGCGGATCTAATCCTGTTGCCACTGATGCTTTAAGCACCGGCGCCGATGGATTACTTACATCGTATATATTAAATGTATTACCAGTATTTCTACATGCCACATAGGCATACGTACCTTGAACATATACTGCTTGTGGCGTAGTTGTCGCTGCTGAAGAAGCTACAAACACAGGAGCTTGTGGATTGCTTACATCATATATTTGTAGCACATTGCCTACAATCATATATGCGTATCTCCCTTGCACATAAATTGAGAGCGGTGTTGAACCCGTGTTTGTAGATGATATTTGTGTCGGTGCAACGGGATTACTTACATCAAAAATTACTAAACTATTAGGAGATTGATTTACTACATACGCATATCTTCCTTGAACAGTAATACCACGCCCACCACCAAGTGCTGTTGAAGTACCAACAATAACCGGCGCTGATGGATTACTTACATCAATTACTTGGAAACTTCCTGGAGTAAAACCTAATTGATATACATAGTTACCTTGTATGCAGGAATAATTAGCAACATTTGTTGATACAGTGCCCACCGCACTTGGTGGCACTATCGGTGGTACAAATAATTGTCCTGAAACATTTAATGCTGGCTGCCATCCTGATGCAGTAAATGAAGCTCCCGCATATGAACCCGATGCGGTAATTCCACAAGGGCCAGTCGCTTCAAAGCCGCGGCCAAACGTTGCGCCGCCTACAACCGCAAGATCATTGTTAACCGTCATATTTTCACGTGTTTGCAAGGTACCTGTTTCAATGCCACCAGCTTCAAGTTGCTGGATGTAGGCGCCACCAACATCAAAGATCTGGAATCCTGTTGCACCAGTGCTACCTTGATTAATCACATAGACGTACCGACCTTGTACAAACAATCTAAATGGTGTTAATCCTGCCGCTGTTGGTACTGTACCAATAACTACCGGAGCACTTGGCGTGGAAACATCTATTATTTGTACGGAAGTAGCGCCGGTAGTTCCATTGGTTGCATAGGCATACCTACCTTGTACATAGATACCATTAAGGCCGCCAGTAATATTAAGAGAACTACCGTTCACTAATACAGGAGAAGCTGGTTTACTTATATCAATAATCAGCAAGCTACCTGTATTGACCTGACTTGCTATATATGCATATCTACCTTGCACATAGATACCCCGTAGTGCTGAAGATAATATCCCCGTTGTAGATCCTGCTAATACAGGAGAAGCTGGATTA
>JBIOKB010000001.1:0-51602 GCA_044451405.1 Candidatus Babeliales bacterium | reverse complement strand
TAATTTATCCTAGATTATTTGTTTTTTATGATTGTTGTATACGAAATATCTGTTCAGCAGCTGCAAATTCTTGGAGTGTATTGACACCACGGATAGTATCATAGGGAGCTTGCAAAAGAGCAACAGAAAGATTATTGTTACCGGCAATTTCTACTAAATCGGTAATATAAAATTCGTGAGTACTGCTGTTCTGTTGTACGTGTGGCAAATACTGTTCAAGAAATATGCGATTAATAAGATAGATGCCCGCGTTGATATACGGATGATCGGCTATATTTTTGGTAAAATGCTTTTTCTCGATGATGCATATTGAATTGTTCTCTTGTACAATGCGCCCATAGGCAGATGCCGCATCGGTGTGATGAGCAACGACAAAACTGATAGCTGCTTGTTTGCTCCCATGGAGCTGACAGAGGTGTTGTACAATTTCTGGGGTAACCAGTGGCATGTCCCCATTAATAACCAGTAGGTGATCAGCATGCCAATGAGGACGTGAACAGAGTAGCGCATGTCCAGTACCCAGTTGTTCCCGTTGTTCAACAAACGTGATGTTTGGCAACGATGCATTGATAATGCATTGTTGCACCGCTTCTTTCTGAAACCCCACAATAACCGTGATTGATGCAACAGAAGATGAAACTGTTTTGAGTGGATACATAATCATAGGTTGTCCACACAGTGGCGTAACTAATTTGCTTACTCCCGTGTTAAAACGAGATCCTTGGCCTGCTGCCAGTACAATTGCTTGGATGCTGTGCATACTATTTCCTACTGATCTGTAAATAAACTTAATAGTTCATAGACATTATGGAATCGTTTAACGGTGCACGATGTATCATCAATCTTTTGATTGTGTGCTACCAGCACCTGGGTGATACCAAATTTTTCTGCTTCACGGATATACATGTTCATCTGATTGATAGGTTTTATTTGTCCGGTTAATGAAAGTTCACCCAGTGCAATTGATTTTTCTGGTAATGGTTGTTGAAAGTAGCTTGAGAGCAGCGCAAGTGCGACGCCCAAATCAGTTGAGCTTCCTTTAACTTTAAAACCACCACTTACTTTAAAAAAGATATCATGAGCGCTCAAGCGCACCTGCAAGTATTTTTCTAAAATTGCTGCAATGAGTACTACCTGCTTTTGGTCAAGACCTGAAACAACCCGTTGTGGTATACCAAGCTTTGATTCGATGCTTAAAGCTTGTAATTCAATCAGCAGTGGACGTGAACCTTCAACAAAGCTTACGAGTACCGATCCCGGTGAATAACTTATTTCACTGATCAGTTGTTCGTTAATGTTGGGCACTTCTTCTAGACCGTTTTGTTCCATTTCAAAAAAACCCAATTCGTTAATGGTACCAAAACGATTTTTTACTGAGCGCAGTACCCGTGTTTGCCAGCGATCTTCACCCTGCAAATAAAATACGCCATCAACCATGTGTTCTAATGTTTTAGGGCCAGCCATGTTACCGTCTTTAGTAATATGACCCGTGAGCAATACGGTGATATCATGTTCTTTAGCAAGACGCATGAGATGAAAGGTTGCTTCACGCAATTGCCCGATGCTACCGGGTATTGTTTGTGTTTGTGATAAGTAACAATTTTGTATTGAATCAATAATAATAATGTCGGGTTTTTCATGCGTAGCAAGCGCTATAATAGATTCTAAATGTGCTTGATCAGAAAAGAGTAATGAACTACTCGTACATGAAAGGCGATCAGCGCGCAATTTAACTTGTTGTAAAGATTCTTCAGTTGAAAAATAACAGACACGATGATGTTCAGCGAGTTTGTGACATATTTGGAGTAAAAGCGTTGATTTACCAATACCAGGATCACCCGTTAAAATAAGTAACGAGCCGGGCATAATGCCGCCGCCAACTACGCGGTCCCATTCTTTAATGCCTGAAAGCATGCGTGGTTTTGATTTGGTGCTTACCGTGCTTAAATCAACCAGTGCTGTTTGTGGTAATGCCGATACTGCTTTTGTTATTTTACCAATGGTAAGTAACGGTGCAATTTCTTCAAAACTTTCCCACTCTTTACATTCAGGGCAGCATCCTAACCATTTAAGTGATTGATAGGTGCAATTAGTACATTTAAATGAAATTTTCTGTTTGCTCATAGGTGAGGGTCCCTATCAGTGGTTTTTTATCGATGCGGTAACATAAACGGCAGCGTGCTTGGTATGATTCTTGGGCACCGATCATAATGGTTGGATCATCATAACGTGCTGGTTCTCCATTTACTAATCGTTGTGTGTAATGAGCATCAACACCACACACGCAACAAATTGCGCGTAATTTGGTTATTTTATCAGCGATAGCAAGTAATAATGGCATAGGGCCAAAAGGAGCACCGCGAAAATCTAAATCAAGTCCAGCTACAATAACGCGCTTGCCCGCTTCAACAAGGTTACTTAATAATGGGATAATTTCTAATGAAAAAAATTGTACTTCATCAATACCAATAACATCAACTTCAGGTACAAAAGCCGTTTCTTGAATGCGCATAATAGTGTGAATCGGTTGGGCGCGCAGCTGGGTGCCATCATGGGATACAACATGGTCAAGGCTTTTACGATTATCAAGACTACTTTTAAAAGTAAGCACGTGTTGTCGTGCAATTTCTGCCCTGCGGAGTCTCCGAATAAGTTCTTCTGATTTGCCGGAAAACATGGGGCCACAAATTACTTCAAGAGATCCAGCACCATGATGTCTTGTGGTAGTTATGGTATCGCAAGCCATAAGAGAATTCCTACATATAAGAGATTAATGATATAATGATACGATATTTTTAAGCATAAAGAACTCTGCGCAATTGTTAAGGAGATTTTATGATTTCTTCATGCACCGTATTAAACTATAGTTTACATGCAATACGCATTATTCTTATCGCGCTTGTTGGATGGTGGGTCGTGCGCTATTTAAAGCATCGGGTAAAAACGGCGCTTGCGCATATATATCCTGATGATTTACGGGTAGAGCTTATTGCGCGTGTCTTTTCATACACCGCACTTCTTATTGTAGTTGCTGCGTTATTTAATGAACTTGGTATTCAAGTATCAGCGTTGCTGGGTGCTGCAGGAATCGTGGGGGTTGCTCTTGGTTTTGCAGCTCAAACAAGTGTGGCCAATATTATTAGCGGTCTTTTTCTTATGATTGAACAGCCATTTGAGTTGGGTGATCAAGTAAGTATTAATGGGATTGAAGGTATGGTTATAGCGGTTAACCTATTTGCCGTAACGTTAAAAACAGAAGACGGCCGTCAGGTCCGTATTCCGCATGAACAGATTTTAAAAAATAATCTCATTAATATTACTGGATTACCGATGCGTCGCTATGATGTTACCTTACGGATTAATTATCAACAAAATCCAGAACGGGTTATCCGGTTAATTGAAGATACGCTCAAACAGATTCCACAGGTTCTTACTGATCCAGCGCCCTATATTTTGGTAAAAAACATGACGGGTGATTATTGGGAGGTGGTAGTTGGTGTGTGGGGAGAACAAGATGCGCTGCCGGTGATTAAAAAATCGGTCTTAATCACATTAAAAGATGCTTTTGATAAGCAGGGTATTGCCTTGAGCGTCCCGCGCTACGGGGAATAATTAAAATCCTGATCCAATAAGCCTCATCTTATGCCAATTGACTATCTGAATATAGTCTGTATCCTAAAGTTATATAATTATAATTTTTAGGGGGAATGTATGAAATTAGGGAAAATTCTTATTTTTATGGCTGTGCTAGCGGGTACGGTCGTTCAGGGTGCTGAGCTTAAAGAGCAAGCGGCACGTGAAGAATTGGATAAAAGATTAGTGGTATTTCTACAATCACATTCTGTATTGGCTCCATTAAATTCTGATGAATATGAAGCGATTAAGGCTCAGAAAAAGTTGGATGAACAGTTAATACAAGCAGTTGAATTAGGTTATGCTGATGAAGTTAGTGTCTTACTTTCACAAAAAGCAAATCCGAATTATTGCAAAAGCCCTAATATGAATTATGATTGTTTAACGAGAGCTATTTATGCTATGCGCGGATGTATCCTAAAAAAAGATAACGATAAAGGACGCTCATATCTAGATATAATTCGTCTTTTACTTGCTTCAGGTGCCAATCCCGATAACTATTGTTTTAATACGAATAGAGCATTTGATCAATGCGTATCGTACATTAATACATATCATTCTTCTTCTGATGTTGACGTTACTCCTCTCTATCGAGCGCTCGAATTATTTTTAGAATATGGCGCAGATGATACTTTAGGTGATCGTGATGGTAAAACTATTCATGATCATGCAGAAAAAAATCCTGAATTGCAAAGAATTCTTGATAAGCATGTTCAAAAAGTTAAAGTAAAAATAGCTGAAGCTTGTCCTATGTTTCCGATGGCAATTGTTCATCTCTGCGGTGATAAATTACAGGTGACTCCTCATGATCGCGCGCTCTATAGAGTAGTTGAAATGGGAGCGGTAAGAGAAGTAGAGGTTCTTCTGAAAAAGAATGCGGATCCGAATGTAGCATTTGATTTTTATGGGCAGAAAAAAGTGGTACTATACAAAGCTTTTGATCATTGGGGTAGAAAAGATTCTAGAACTGCTCCACTCGTTGCATTATTGTTACGAGCTAAAGCTGATCCTAATTGTAGCAGACGACTCCTAGTTGAGGGGATAAATTTTAAGCCGTTAGATACGGTTGGCTCTCTTCTTAAATACACAAAAGAAAGGTTTAGTATAAAAAGTCGAGAACATGCTGATGTTTTGGGATGCGTAGAATTACTTCTCGTTCATAAAAGTGATGTAAATACTGATAATGGAGGTACGCTAATAGCTAAAGCTATTAACCATGATCTCCCCGATCTTGTTGCTTTGTATCTTAAGCATGGGGCAGATACTGATGAAAAATTTCAGAAGCATGCAAAAGATAAGCCAGAAATATTACAAGTTTGTGAAGAACATAGAAAGCAATGTGCAGAGCGTATAGCAGAAGCTGCTCCTGAATTAACACTAGTGCAGGATTTTAGGAGCCAAGCATCTAATATTACTGAGCGCATTGCAGGTTACATACTATAAGGAATTTTAATGGTTCTTAATAAATACATCGCCCATGCAGGGATCTGTTCACGCCGCAAGGCTGTCGATCTCATTAAAGAAGGTCTGGTGACGGTAAAGGGTGTTACGGTTAAAGATCCTGCATATGATGTTACGCCTGATGATGTGGTTAAAGTCAGTGGTAAAGTGATTCGGCAGGAATCAAAGGTATATGTCCTGTTGAATAAACCGAATGGCTATATCACAACGGTGGCAGATGAGCGGGGCAGAAAAACAGTAATTGATCTTATTAAGAATGCGCCAAAAGTGCGTATCTATCCAGTAGGCCGTCTTGATCGGGCAACAACCGGGTTATTGGTGATGACCAATGATGGTGAATTCATGGAACGCCTTGCCCATCCTCGCTATGAAGTAGAAAAAATATATTATGCTGTGCTTGATAAAGAACTTACCCATGATGATATGCACACAATTTCCCGTGGCGTGCGGTTACTTGATGGTAAAGTTAAAGTAGATGCTATTAGTTATATTCCTGATAAAGATAAACGTCATGTCAGAATCTCTATTCACAGCGGCAAAAATAGAATTATTCGCCGCATCTTTGAACATTTTGAATACAACGTTATAACCCTTGATCGAGTTAATTACGCAGGCCTGACCAAAAAAGGCTTACGTGTTGGTTCCTGGCGCTATTTAACTTCTGATGAAGTTACGCACTTATATGGGTTTGACGAGTAACGTTTCTTAGTAATCCATTCTTTAATGACACCAAGAATATCCTGGTGATGTTCGATCATGGTGTATTTGGTTAATCCCGCAAGCAGATAGGTTTGTTCTTTTGTGTACTTAAAATTATAAGTACTGGTAAATGCTGCAGCACGCGGATCCCATCCGTTATGATACTTAGGATTTTGCACAAGTGGCATATAGATGATAATAGGCGCACCATGAGTGTTGCCAACACCATGCACTGAAAATGGGTGTGATGCTATCTGATAATTGATAGCAGGAAATGGCAGTTGGTATTGTTGTGCATACGCTTGCGCTAAATGCAATTCGGTGCTTAATGGTCTATCAGATGCATCCATAACGATAATGATATCTACGTGCCGTTCTTTTTGTAATAATGGTGGTGTTGGTATTCTAAAATCAATGCCTGCATCAACTAACGTGATCGTTTCATGCGTGTGTAGGGGGAGGTCAGGAGATTTAAACGTCCAATTATATACACGTGCGGGTGATAACCGCTGCGTGGTAAATATATTTTTTGTGTGTGGTGGAATAGTAGTAGGAATATGTACTAATGATGTAATGGTGGATTCAAGACCATGTACAAACGCTTGCTCATCATGTTCAAGATTAATAATTTCCTGCTGTACGTGAGGCTTTATAAGCTCAACAAATTCTTGCGCCGTCATGCACATTGCTGATCCCCACACGCCAAGTAAAAATGAAAGTGGTTGTTCTGGCGCATTATTTGTTGAAATGCCGTTAGTGAATGTTCGATTAAATGCCCATGTAGGAATCCATGCATTTAAATAGGTACTGCCAATTTCATAGGGTGTACATTCAGCCCATTGATACTGCGGTGCGCTTTCACCAATTACGGTACTGTATATTAAAAAAGGCATGGAGCCTGCATATTCCTGTTGCTTGGTTAATACAGTGTCATAAGGGTTGGTTCCAAATCCATACAATAATTTTTGCGCAAGTAAAGAACCATACGTATCAACGAGTGATAACGGCTGATGGTACGCATGTTTGTGCGCAAGAGTGTTGCTAAGCGCAGTAAAATCAATATTCTCCAAAAGACTTTTCTCAATATTTGTAGCAAGGCGCGCACAATACGCATCTAAACTCATGTGTGAATACAACCATGAAGATAGAGTCCATGTTGATCCTGATAAGCTTGTACAATAGGATACGGTGTCAAAAATAGTTGGCGCTGTTGTTGGTTCACCGGCTTGCTCACACGTTGTGTGGATAGGAAGATGCAACGGCAATGGTGCTGGTGTGTGGTAAAACCAAGCAGCAATAATATGTGCCACGTTTGTGATAGCTGAGCGTGTTTTTGGCGGTGTGCATGCGCCTTGTAAAAGGCCCAGTGTTGCAATCATGGCGCGATATCCGCCACCACTCAGGCACAATGCAATAGTTGGTACTTCATCATCAGCAAGCTTTAGAGCAAGTAATTGCTCAAGTGTATTTTTAACAGAGCATTTTCGTGTAGCAATCCATTCTTGTTCGTGTGTAGATAATTCTGAACCAATGCGCACGGTTGCGTGCTTACGCTGCTCTGATGCGTGGATTTCATGATGAGAAAAAAAGAATAGAGATAGTATGAGTGTGCTGATATGAATCATGGAATCTCCTTAAAAAAGATAGCGGAATTCTATAACTTTGTGGTACTATTTCTCCCAGTTCTTAAATTTTTTTAAACAAGATAATACAAAGAGTATTGGTTAATCCATGGTAGACACCTATCTCATTATTGAACAATCATCCACATTGCACGGAAGCGTATCATTAACGGGCGCAAAAAATGCGGTGCTTGTTATTATGGCCTCCCTAATTTTAACGCGTGGCGTATCACGCTTAATGAATGTGCCGCGCTCCGATGATGTACTGCACATGATCAAATTATTAAAAGAATTAGGAGCCGATGTTTTTTTTGATGAGCAATTGCATCTGTTAGAAGTTGATACCACAAATTTAAATAGTTACAAAGTAAAACCAGATATTATGAAAAAAATGCGGGCATCAATTTTGGTCATGGGACCATTGTTAGCTCGTTTTGGTAAAGCAGAAATTGCATTGCCTGGTGGCTGTGTGCTTGGTGCACGTCCTATTAATTATCACATCGATAATTTTATAAAAATGGGTGTGGATATTGAAATTCATGGTGAGTTTTTAACGGCAAGTGCAGCACGCATACATGCGGGTAAATGTATCTTGGAATATCCAAGTGTTGGTGCTACAGAAAATATTATGATGGCTGCAGTGCTCACTCCCGGCGTTACGCGCATCATTAATGCGGCACTAGAACCTGAAGTACTTGATTTAATTGATGTACTTAAAAAAATGGGAGCACGTATTGATATTTTACCAACTGCTACTATTGAAATTCATGGAGTAACTACGTTGCATCCCATTGAGCATCATATTATTTTTGATCGATTAGAAGTTGGTTCATTATTATTAGCAACGGCAATTACGGGTGGTGAAATAGCATTACCACAAGCTCCTGCACATGTGCTTGATATCTTTCTTATGAAGTTGCAAGAAATGGGCCATTCTATTGAAGTTGGTCCTAATGAGACGGGAATTACCTTAAAGGCAACAAAGAATCCTAAAGCAGTATCATTTAAAACAGCACCATACCCAGGATTTCCTACTGATTTGCAAGCTCCTATGATGGCCTTGCAATGTTTAGCAGAAGGTACCAGTGTTATTGAAGAAACCGTATTTGAAAATCGATTAGTACATACACGTGAATTACAAAAAATGGGCGCACAAATTAGCGTTGAACATAATACAGCAGTGGTAACGGGTGTTGAAAAATTATACGGCACACAAGTTATTGCAACTGATATTCGCGCATCATGTGCACTGGTAGTCGCAGGATTAGCAGCCCATGGCACTACTATTATGAGTGGCATTCATCATTGGACTCGTGGGTATGAAGCGTTGGAAAAGAAACTGGCGTTGTTAGGTGCTCGCATAGCATTAAAAACAGCTGCCGAATGGGAAATTGCTCGCCCTACATCTGAGATATCATGGGATCAAACACGAGTTTAAAAACTACTACTTAATTCAGTAATTTCTTTGGTAATTTTTGCTTGACGCACTTTGTTATAGAGCAACTTAGTCTCGTCAAGCAAATTTTTTGCATTACGCGTAGAATTATCCATTGATAAGAATCGTGCTGCCTGCTCTGCAAGCAAAGATTCAAAAATAAGATACTGTACGGTTGCGTTAATACATTGACCGGCAAGTGCATGTAAAATTTCTGATGGATCTTGTTCCCATACATATTCAGATAATTCGTTAGTTGTTGCTGCGCTATCTTGGTTAAATGGTATAAGGTGCGTGAGTCGTGGTTTTTGTATAAAAAAGTTTTTGAGCATATTACTTGCAACAACAACTGATGTGTAATGATGTGCTGTGGTAAAAATTTCTTTATTAATACCATGCACCAGCGTTGAAAGAGTGTTCATGGTACAGGTAGGATACACCGCAACTTCAGTACCAAGCTGTATTTGCCGTGCAAAATCAATCGCCTTTTTCCCAATAGCAATGTAATGAAGGTTAGTAAATTCTGTTTTATGGGTTTGCACGAGCTTAAATAGTGCTGAGTTAAAATTGCCGCACAATCCTTTATTTGCACCAACAATGATAAGAAGCGTTTTAGGAAACGTGGTTTGTGCAGGATATAAAATGTGGTTATTCCACTGAGGGGATTGCTTTTTAATATCGTGAAAAATGCTTGTTACGGTGTTTTTGTACGTAGATAGCGGGCCTTGCTTAAGCTTGAGTCGCGCATGTAACGACATAGAAATAAGACGCATAGCATGGGTAATCTTCTTGATGGTTTGAATAGCTTTTATGCGTTGGCGCATCTGGATAAGTTGCGACATGGGAACTACCTACTAAATACGCAGATTTTTAATCGCAATAACCGCTTGGTTGTGCTTGAGTTTGAGCTGAGAATTCTTTAACTCTTTGTACTATAAGATGTAAACCTTTTTCGTATTCAGTATGTATGGGCTGATCATGTATAACAACAGGTTTCTTAGATTGTGGTTGCTTGAGTCCATGCAGAGTGACCGTGTGTTGTTCATTACCAGGTTTTTTATCCGCGCCTACGATAAACGGGGTTGTGAGAATCATAACAATCATCATATGTTTTGTGATCATAAAAATCCCTTTTTAAATAAACTGGATACTGATGTTACTATAGCATGTTTATATGCAAGTACTATGATTCTTTTTAAAAATCTCGTTTTTCTTGCATGATTATGGGTACAGTAAAGAAGAACCATGAATGATGTAGGGTGGGTGGCATGATACTTATTATTGATGCATATAATGTGTTAAAGCAAGCATTGCATACAGATCATATTTCAGAAATAGAACGGTTGCGTTTTATTAAGCAGGTAGGATTGTATGGTAAGACCAAAGGGCATACGATGATTGTGGTTTTTGATGGTGGACCGCATCAGCGTCCCAATCAGGATAGAGTTCATGGTGTTTCTGTTGTATATTCAGGAACTCAAGAAACTGCTGACGAATATATACACAACTATCTACAACGGCATAGAACACTTGATCTTATGGTTGTATCATCAGATAGACAAATATGTGCATGGGCAGCGGAAAGAAACATACCCTCACTTGAAGCAGTAGATTTTTATAGATTGGTGCATATGAAGCATCAAAAAGAATCTTTATTGAATGCTGTAGCACGTCAGATAGTCAAGACAACGCAAACAACCGTAGCTGAACTTGATGCATTAATGGAGGAAACAGCGATCGAACATAAAGAAGAGGGGGATCATAATAAGCATACGCGTACTTCACGTGGCTATCATCCTACAAAACAGGAACGGCATATAATAAAGAAAATCAAAAAACTATAACGGTATGATGAACCATGATAGAACAAAAAATAACGTATACGCTGGATCAGATTGATACTGCTGTTGATATGCTCTATGCATATATGGCTTCCTGCCATATTATGACATTTACTGGACCATTAGGGGCAGGAAAAACGACTATTATTCGTGAGTTATTGCGTAGATGCGGTATTAAAGGTCTTATTACCAGTCCAACATTTACCTATGTCAATGTATATACGAATGATCAAGGGCAAATCTTGTATCATTTTGATTTGTATCGTATTCAATCGCTTGATGATTTTGCACATGCTGGATTTGATGAATACTTATATCAGTCAAATAGCCGCTGTTTTATTGAATGGCCGGCAATTATTGAGCCATTATTAGGGGCGCATGTGTGTCGGGTAACCATTGATTATGACGGTTCTGATGCGCGTACGATGCTCGTTCAGCTTGATTAATACTTGGTGGTATATCTCTCAGGCGCCTCTCATAAGTAACATCTGTAAAAATTCCCGCAATAAAAGTTGAAATAGTTAAGAAAATCTCTATTCTGTTTGCCACGAAGGTTGTGATTAAAGCAACAAGGTTTGACATAGGCGAGATTCCCGAGCGGCCAAAGGGGACGGACTGTAAATCCGTTGGCTCAGCCTTCGCAGGTTCGAATCCTGCTCTCGCCACCATGACGAGAGTGTGCGGGAATAGCTCAATTGGCTAGAGCGACAGCCTTCCAAGCTGTAGGTTGCGGGTTCGAGACCCGTTTCCCGCTCCAAAAACATACCTAAAGATACGCTGGTGTAGCTCAGTTGGCAGAGCAGCTGATTTGTAATCAGCAGGTCGCGGGTTCAAATCCTGCCACCAGCTCCATAAAATGGGGTCGTGGAGCTAAAATTTAAGTTGTTTTTTTCTGTTTTTCTTTTATTCTGTAGATATTAAATTTAAAGATAGGCGAGTTGCCCACGTAGCTCAGTTGGCAGAGCACTTCCTTGGTAAGGGAGAGGTCACCGGTTCAATCCCGGTCGCGGGCTCCAGGAATGCATCCCGACAAGTTGAGATCAGCATTTTAGCGTTAGGTTAAGAACATATGGCAAAAAATAGAGTTGTTACACACCTTGAATGCGGACAGTGTAAGGAACGCAATTATACACAGGTAGTAGGTAAGAAGCGAACTACAGGGTCCTTAAAGCTGAAAAAGTTTTGCTCACGGTGTCGCGGTCATAATGAACATAAAGAAACAAAGTAAGCTTAAAAGGCCAGTAGCTCGAATTGGTAGAGCGGCAGACTCCAAATCTGCGGGTTGGGGGTTCGAGTCCCTCCTGGCCTGCCAATCACCCCATAAATCGCGCTGAGGGATTAATGAAGAGTGCAGTACAGTTTTTACATGAAGTCAAAGGTGAATTAAGCAAAGTTGTATGGCCCAAGTTCGATGAACTGATAGGGTCAACAATTATTGTGTTAGTTTTAGTAACGATCTTTGCAATTTATTTAGGTGTATTGGACTTTGGGTTGTCTCAATTAGCGCAATATATATTCAAAACATATAGCCTGTAGTGGCCTATCAGAATTAAGAGTTGCAAATGAAACGTTGGTATGTTCTTCAAGTGTATGCCGGGTACGAGGAAAGTGTTAAAGCTGACCTGGCGCGCCGTGCTAAAGAAGAAGGGTTTCAAGAAAATATTGGAGAGGTTCTTGTTCCATCGGCTCGTCTTAAGCATTTTTTTGATGCGCAAGAAGCTCAAGATGAGCAGTTGTTTCCTGGGTACGTCTTAATAGAAATGGAAGTAGTTCCTGGGGTTGTCCGAATGGTCACATCCAATCCACGCGTTCTTCGTTTTCTTGGAGGCAATAAGGAGCCAATTCCATTGACCAACAAAGAGATTGAGCGCATCCTGTCCCAAATGAGAGGTGAAGTGGCTGTCTCAGCAGAAAAGAAGAGCGAATTCACCATTGGTACCGAAGTTGAGATTAAAGAGGGGCCATTTGCAGGGTTTGTTGGGATTGTTGAAAAAATTGAGGACGAGAATGAGCGGCTAACGGTTATGGTTAGCATCTTTGGCCGAATGACTCCTGTTGAATTAAGTTTTAACCAAATCAAACACTAAGTAAGGTAGGTTTTTGCGATGGCAAAGGCAATAAAAGCTCAAATTAAGCTTCAAATTCCCGGAGGTGCGGCAACGCCGGCTCCCCCAGTTGGTAATAACCTTGGTCAACATCAAGTAAACATTATGGATTTCTGTAAGCAGTTTAATGCGCAGACTGCAAATAAAAAGGGTGAAACGGTACCAGTTATTATTACCGTATACACTGATAAAACGTTCAGTTTTGTGATTAAAACGCCTCCTGCATCAGAATTGATCAAGAAAAAAATTAATATTACTAAAGGGTCTTCAAGGCCAAATAGTGATAAAGTAGGCAAAATTGCGTGGAAAGATATAGAAGAAATAGCAAAAGTAAAACTGCCTGATTTAAATGCTGTTGATATTGAACAGGCTAAAAAAATCATCGCCGGCAGTGCACGTAGCATGGGTGTCGAAGTAGTTGATTGACGGTGTTGAGGGGCTTGAAATATGTCTAAGCATGGTAAAAAATATTTAAAGGCGCGTGAACAAGTTGAGCAAAATCAGCTGGTATCGATTGAACAAGCATTAGCAAAAGTTAAAGAACTTGCCTATGCAAAATTCGATGAATCAGTTGATATTAATATTAATTTGGGCATCGATCCTTCTAAAGGTGAACAGGTTGTCCGTGGTTCAGTCACATTACCACATACTAAAGGACAAGCGGCTCGGGTTATCGTATTTGCTAAAGGTGATTATGCGGAAAAAGCGCAAAAAGCTGGGGCAGATTTTGTAGGTGCCGAGGATCTTGTTGAAAAAATAAATGGTGGCTGGATGGATTTTGATTTTGCTGTAGCTACACCAGATCTTATGGGTCTTGTAGGTAAACTTGCTAAAATTCTTGGTCCACGTGGATTATTGCCGAACAAAAAATTAGGTACGGTCACCTTTGATGTAGGGCCAGTTGTACAAGACCTTAAAAAAGGTCGTATGTTCTTTAAAAATGATAAGAGCGGCATTGTACATTTTTCTTTTGGCAAGGTCTCTTTCTCTCCGAGTGAGTTGTATGATAATTACACAACCTTTGTTAAGGCGTTAGTAGCCGCAAAGCCTGCAACGTCTAAAGGGAAGTTCCTTAAGAAAATAACGGTTTCCTCTACAATGGGTGTTGGCTTGTTGGTTAACCCTGATGAGACGTTACGATCTTGATTTGGTAGAAGGTATACATAATGAATCGTCAACATAAAGCAGAAATTATTCAAGCATTGCACGCAGACTTTGAAGGAAGTGCGGGTGCTTTTGTGGTGGGTGTTCAGGGTCTTACTGTTGCCCAAATGCAAAAATTACGCGCTGCATTGCGTCAACAAGGTGGAAAGCTGAAGGTAGCTAAAGCACGTTTGATGAAACGTGCTGCTGATGACGTAGCAGGACCAGAACATTTAAAGCCTTCATTAAAAGGTCAAATTGGTCTTGTTTTTGCCGTTAAAGAAGCGCCAGCAGTTGCTAAAGTTTTGCATGATTTTTCAAAGGAGCATGATTCCTTTAAATTAATTGGTGGTTGTATTGATACTATGATGCTCGATGCTGCGTCTATTGAGCGTGTAGCAACATTACCACCAAAAGAAGTCCTCTTGGCGCAACTATGTGGCACATTAAAAGCACCAACAACAGGATTAGTATATGTGCTTAATGCGTTATTAGTGGGACCGTTGGTAGCACTTAAGCAACTTGAAGAAAAAAAGAAGTAATTAACCCAGAATGTTAGTGTAACGAATATTATTGTTATTAATTGCGTGGAGAATGCTCATGGCATCTAAATCTTTTGAAAAATTGATCGAAGAAATTGGCGGTATGACCGTATTAGAGCTTGCAGATTTTGTAAAAGCTCTTGAAAGTAAATTTGGCGTATCAGCTGCTGCACCAGTTGCAATGGGCGCACCAGTTGCTACTGCTTCTGCTGCGGCTGCACCTGCTGCTGAAGAAAAAACAGAATACAAGGCAACGTTACAATCAGTTGGCGAACCGATTAAAGCTATTAAAGCATTACGCGCTAGTATCCCTACAATGAACTTAGGTGATGCTAAAAAAGCAACTGAAAACTTGCCAGCAGATCTTGGGACATTGCCTAAAGCAGATGCCCAAAAGTTGAAAGAAGCGTTAGAAGCTGCTGGAGCTAAAGTTACCCTTTCATAAGAAGCTCTTTGTCGTTTCATTATAAGCGGCTGAATATTGAACTGTAGAAATACTTTTTTGCAAGAACGAGGAGCAACTTAATGTCACACTTGCATATGAGCAAGAGTAATGTCAGACGATCTTTTGGTAAGATTAAAGACATTGTCCCAGTACCTAATTTGATTGAGATTCAATCAAAATCATTTAATGATTTTGTTCAATTGGACTATTTGCCCGAAGAGCGCCAGATGATTGGCCTTGAAAAGGTATTAAAAGATATTTTTCCTATTGATTACAACGATAAGTTGTCATTGGAATATGTAAGCTATGAATTAGGACATTGGGCTTGTACCTGTGGTAAGTTGACCGGCATTACTAACCGATATCAATGGAGTTGTTCCTCGTGCAAAAAATCAGGCAATTCTCGACTTGATGACCATTTAAACTGTCCGCACTGCAAAAAGGGTACCGCGCGTTATAAAGTATGTTCAAATTGCTTAGCGCGTGTTGCAGTTAAATTGCCTATGACGCTTGATGAGTGTCGTTCAAGTGGGCAAACATTTTCAATGCCATTAAAAATTAAGGTACAACTTATTACCTGGCTTTCTGATGAAGCATCAGGTAAAAAGCAGGTCCATGACATCAAAGAACAAGATATCTTCTTTGCTGATGTTCCGGTGATGGCAGATTTATATGAAAAAAATGGTCGCTTTGAGTTGGGTAATCTTGGCACCTTTTTAATTAACGGAGTTGACCGTGTTATTGTAAGCCAATTACACCGTTCTCCTGGTGCTGTATTCTCTCAAAGTAAAAAAATTAAAGATTTTAGAGGTCGTCCATACTACGTTGCGCGTATTATCCCAACGCAAGGTTCTTGGATCGATTTTGAATTTGATAGCAATGACTATCTCTATGTGCGTATTGATAAGAAGAAAAAAATATTGGTGACTACTTTCTTACAAGCGCTTGGTATTCCTCGTGATGAAATTATCTCTCGTTTTTATAGTTTTAATACGATAATTTTTGAACAAGGAGATTTTTTCAAAAATGTTGATGATAGCTTAATTGGCCAACGTTTTGAAAAAGGAATGCTACCTGAAAAGCAGGAAAAAATATTTTTAGGCAAAAGAATTACGCATGAAATGATTGCCCAGCTCCATAAAGCAGGTATCACTAAAATTCCATTGCGTATAACAAGCTTGCTCAATCGTGTCTTTGGTAAAGATGTAATTGATCCTCAAACAGGAGAAGTTATTGTAGAACAAGGGCAAGTATTTGCTGAAGAGCATGCTGAGCTATTAAAAAAATATAAGACAATTAGTTTTGATCTTATTCAATCATCTGGATATGTATTCCAACCGACCATTGCAATGACCTTAACGCAGGATCGTTGTTTCTCAGAGGAAGATGCATTAAAAGAGTTGCACGCTAAGTTATGGCCTGGTGATAGCTCAACATTAAAAGAAATTAAAGAGCGTTTTGAGAATTTATTCTTTAATCAACGTTTTTACGATCTTACTAAAGTTGGTCGTATTCGTATGAATAAGAAATTACGCTTAACTATTCCAGAAACTATTACCATATTAACTAAAGAAGATATTATAGAAACTATCCGTTATTTAGTTGATCTTCGCGAACGAGGAGAAGGTGAACTGGATGATATTGATCATTTGGGTAATCGCCGCGTTCGTTTAGTTGGTGAGTTATTAAGCAATCAAGTGTATCTTGGCTTCTTGCGTATTGAACGTATTATTCGTGAACGTTTTAGAATGCAAGAAATGCACAGTGCATTAATGCCGCAAGACTTCTTAAACGTTAAACCATTAAGTGCGGTGTTGCGTGAATTCTTTGGTATGGGTCAATTATCGCAATTCATGGATCAGACAAATCCGTTAGCAGAAATTGCCCATAAACGGCGTCTTTCAGCCCTCGGGCCTGGTGGTGTATTAAAAGATCGCGCTACGTATGAAATTCGTGACGTGCATACTTCCCACTATGGTCGTATTTGCCCTATTGAAACACCTGAAGGTCAAACAATCGGTCTTATTTCATCATTAGCAACCTATGCGATGGTTAATGATTTAGGATTTATTGAAACGGCATATCGTCCTGTATCTAATACTAAAATTAAAGACGATGTCGTATTTTTAGATGCTTTCCAAGAAGGAAGCAACTATATTGCGCAGGCAGATTCTGCTCAAGAATCTAACAAGTTAGAAGGCGGTAAGATATTTGCCCGTCATGAAGGGAACTTCTTATACGTTGATGCAGATAAGATTGATTATATCGATTTATCACCAAAACAATTGGTATCGGTATCATCAGCCCTTATTCCTTTCTTAGAACATGATGACGCCAGCCGTGCGCTTATGGGTGCAAATATGCAACGTCAAGCAGTACCGTTAATACGTATGCAAGCACCGCTTGTAGGCACTGGTATGGAGCGTGATATTGCACGTGCTTCAGGTGCGGTGATTACAGCAAAACGTGATGGTATTATTGAATATGTTTCATCAGAAAAAATCATTATACGTGCACATGAAGATGTCTTTAAGACTATGGATGATTGGTTTGCGCAAGGTATAGATACCTATTATCTGCGCAAGTTTGAGCGATCAAGTTATAGTACCTGGATTCATCATACTCCTATAGTTCAAAGAGGGGATGTGGTTAAGGTAGGGGATATTTTAACCAACGGTTCATCTATTGAGAATGGTGAATTGGCATTAGGCTCAAATCTTCTTGTCGCATTTATGCCATGGCATGGCTACAACTTTGAAGACGCAATTGTACTTAATAATCGTCTAGTGGCTGATGATGCATTAACATCGGTTCATATTGATGAATATATTGTAGATTCTCGCGATACCAAATTGGGGCCTGAAGAAATTACCCGCGATATTCCAAATGTAAGCGAATCAGTGCTTGCTGGACTTGATGAAGATGGTATTGTACGTATCGGTACTCGGGTACAACCAGGGGATATCTTGGTGGGTAAAGTTACTCTTAAAGGAGATATCCAATATTCACCAGAAGAAAAATTGCTCCGCGCTATTTTTGGTGAAAAGTCTCGTGAAGTGCGTGATACATCATTGCGTGTACCACCAGGGGTATCAGGTACCGTTGTTGATGTGAAAATTTTCTCACGCAGTGGTGTCAGAAAAGATAAACGATACAAAGATGAAGTAAACAAACAAGTTGCTCGTATTGAAAATGATTTTACCGATCATACCAATTTCTTAGGGGAAATGGTTGGTGAAAAAATTGCAGACGAGCTTCATGGCCAAAAACCTTCAGGAACTGCAGGTAAAGGATTGATCACCAAAGGTGTCTTTGATAAAAAATTACTCAAAGAACAGCCGATTGCAACATTACTTGAACTCAAGAGCGGTGATAAAAAAGTAAATGAACGCCTTAAAGCTATTAAAGATGCGTATGAAAATCAGACGCGTGTTCTTGCCGGTCTTAAAGAAGAGCGTATTAATCGTCTGAAAAAGGGTGATATGTTACCATCAGGCGTTATTAAGATGGTTAAGGTATACATCGCTATGAAACGTACCATCTCTATTGGTGATAAAATTGCTGGTCGCCATGGTAACAAAGGTGTCGTATCTACTATAGTTCCACGTGAAGACATGCCATATTTAGAAGATGGTACACCTGTTGATGTGGTGTTAAATCCACTTGGTGTTCCTTCACGTATGAACGTGGGTCAAATTTTAGAAACAGCGCTTGGTCTTGTTGGACGCCAAATGGGTGAACGCTTGCAAGAAGCATTGCAAACACAAGGCTATAAAGAAATTCGTAAAGATCTTGCCCATTATTATGGCGCTGATGTTATTGATTCCTTTGAAAAATCATACGATCAAGATGGCGTTATGGATCTTGCACGAGCTACGATGCAATCAGGTGTCCGCTTTAAAACGGCGGTATTTGATGGCGCTGATTTTGACCGCGATATTAAACCGTTATTGCAAGAATTTAATTTGCCAACTTCAGGATCTTTCAGCTTACGTGATGGTCGTACCAGTGACTATTTTGAACAGCCAGTTACTGTTGGTTCTATTTATATGATGAAATTAAATCATATGGTTGATGATAAGTTACATGCTCGATCCATCGGGCCCTACTCATTAGTTACGCAACAACCATTGGGTGGTAAAGCACAAATGGGTGGTCAGCGATTGGGTGAAATGGAAGTGTGGGCTCTTGAAGCGTATGGTGCTGCATATACCTTACAAGAAATGTTGACCTATAAATCAGATGATGTGAGTGGTCGACACAAAGTATATGAAGCCATTGTGCGTGGTGAGGATATTCCAGAACCAGGAGTGCCAGAATCATTTAACGTGTTAATTAAAGAACTGCAAAGTTTAGCTTTACGAGTGGACTTGTTCAAGAGTGGCAAGGAGAAGGCCGATGAGTAATCGAATATTGGATCGTTTTCGTGAATACGTAAACGTAACGCAATTTAATGCAATTAAAATAGGCCTTGCTTCTCCTGAAAAGATACGATCATTATCGTACGGGGAAGTTAAGAAGATAGAAACTATTAACTATCGTACGTTAAAACCAGAACGGGATGGCTTGTTTTGTGCCCGTATTTTCGGTCCGGTAAAGGACTGGGAATGTAACTGCGGTAAATACAAGCGTATGAAACACCGTGGTGTTACCTGTGAAAAGTGTGGCGTTGAAGTTATTCAGTCACGCGTACGTCGCGAGCGTATGGGGCATATCGAGTTAGTAGCTCCAGTATGTCATATCTGGTATTTAAAAGGTATTCCAAGCTATTTGGGCCTTATTATGGATATGCCCGTTAAAGATTTAGAACGGGTTATCTATTTTGATGCCTACATGGTAGTACATCAAGGTCATTCTCCTTATCCACGTAAAACATTATTAAGTAATGCTGAATATGATGCATATCTTGATACACATCCAGATGATATGGATTTTGTTGCGCAAACAGGAGCTGAAGCGGTACGTTCTGTGTTATTATTGCTTGATTTAAAACTGGAAATAGCACAATTACATAACGAATATCAAAAAACATCGTCTGTTGCGGTGCGCCATAAAATTATGCGTCGTGTTAAGGCATTCACCGGCTTATTGCAAGGTGATATGCATGCATCATCCATGATTTTAGGTGTATTGCCGGTATTGCCACCCGATTTACGTCCCTTAGTACCGCTTGAAGGTGGTCGTTTTGCAAGCTCAGATTTAAATGAATTGTATCGTCGTGTTCTTAATCGTAATATTCGTTTGCAACGTTTATTAGAAATTGAAGCGCCATCCGTGATTATTAAAAATGAAAAACGGATGTTGCAAGAATCAGTTGACGCATTAATTGATAATGGTCGTCGTGGTCAACCGGTACGTGGTTCTAATCGTCGCGCACTTAAATCATTAAGTGAGATGCTTCGTGGTAAACAAGGACGATTCCGTCAAAACTTACTTGGTCGTCGTGTAGACTATTCAGGCCGTTCAGTTATCGTTGTCGATCCTGAATTGCGTATGGATCAATGCGGTATACCAAAAATCATGGCATTAGAATTATTCAAATCCTACGTGTATGCCGGTCTTTTAACCAGAGAATTAGCACCGAATTTACGGGTGGCTAAACGTATGGTAGAAGAACAGGTATCTGAAGTGTGGGACGTATTAGAAGATGTGGTTAAAAATCGCCCCGTACTCTTAAACCGTGCACCAACGTTACATAGATTAGGTATTCAAGCGTTTTATCCAATTCTTGTTGATGGCAAAGCTATTAAAATTCACCCGCTTGTATGTTCAGCATTTAACGCTGACTTTGACGGTGACCAGATGGCAGTACATCTTCCGCTTAACAAACGTGCGCAAAAAGAAGCAAGCACGTTAATGTTATCAGTCAACAATATCTTGTCTCCATCTAATGGTCGTCCAATAACCGCGCCATCACAAGATATGATTCTTGGTCTTCACTTTATGACCAAGGCCCGTTTGAATGAAAAGGGTGAAGGTACTACATTCTCAAGTCGTGATGAAGTAACCAGTGCCTATCAGTGCGGTGAAGTTTCATTACATGCACAAATTAATGTGCGTCTGCCTGATGGGTCAATTGTGCCAACAACGGTAGGACGTACGTTATTGTATGAAGCATTACCTGAAGGCGCTGATTTCCAATTAACTAACAAAGTAATTAAAAAGTCAGATATTACTAAAATAGTAGAGCGTATTTACTATCATTTTGGTAATGCAGCTACGGTTGCATGTCTTGATAAAATCAAGAAACTTGGTTTTTATCATGCAACTATTGGTGGTATTTCGTTCTCTATTAAGGATTTGGTAGTTCCTGTGCAAAAAGATGAGATTATCAAAAAAGCTGAACACGCAGTTCAGAACGTTGAAGATCTTTATATAGATGGGATTATTACCAACGGTGAACGACAAAATAAAGTTATTAGTATTTGGCAAGGTGCTACAGCAGATGTTGCAGCTGATATGACAGCTGACTTACAAGTACGAGATCAAGAAGCATATCAGAATAAAAATAAAGACCAGGTACCATTTAACCCTATCTTTATGATGCTTGATTCGGGAGCTCGTGGTTCTAAAGATCAAGTAAAACAGTTGGTTGGTATGAGAGGTCTCATGGCTAAACCAAACCTTGAAATTATTGAAACACCGGTAAAAAGTAACTTTAAAGATGGCTTGAGCGTATTTGAATACTTTATTTCTACCCACGGTGCTCGTAAGGGACAAGCCGATACTGCACTTAAAACAGCAAACTCTGGGTATTTAACCCGTAGATTAGTAGACGTTGCGCAAGATGTTGTAGTTACTATGCAGGATTGTCAAACGTTGGGCTATATCGAAATTGAAGATTTAAAAGAATCGGGTGATATTATTTATCCATTGGCAAACCGTATTAACGGGCGTGTGTTAGCAGCTGATGTAAAAGATCCAGTAACAGGCGAACTGCTCTGTAAACAAGGGACCGTGTTAACCCGTGAAGGGGTTGCTAAGTTAGCAGATTCTGCAGTAATGAACGTGTACGTGCGTTCAGTACTTACCTGCCAAGCAAAACGTGGTGTGTGTGCTATGTGCTATGGCTATGACCTTTCAAAAGGTGAAATGGTTGATATGGGAACCACGGTTGGTGTTATTGCAGCACAGTCAATTGGTGAACCGGGTACACAGCTTACCATGAAAACCTTCCATATCGGAGGAACTGCAAGTGGTTTAGCAGAACAGCCATACTTTGTTGCAAAACAAGCAGGTGTTATTGAATGGCGTGGCTTGCGTACGGTGACTAATCGTCATGGACAACTGGTAACTTTAAGCCGTAAAGGGCGGTTGGCTATTGTTGCCCCAGATGGTCGTGAACTACAAAAACTTGATATTGAGTATGGATCAGTTATCCATGTCCATGATAAGCAAGAAGTTACTGTTGGCACTAAACTTGCTGAATGGGATCCAAACAACAAGGTTATTTTGACTGAAAAAGCAGGTATCGTTAACTATGTTGATATTATTGAAAATGTAACGGTACAAGAACGTGAAACAGCCGGTAAATCAAGCTTTATTATATTAGAACATAAGAGTGAGAAATATCAGCCAGCATTAACTATTAATACGCCAAAAGGTGAAGAAGAAATAAGTTACTTCTTACCTGCCCAATCATATTTAAACATACGCAATAATGAGGCAGTACAAGTTGGTGATATTTTAGTAAAAATGCCACGTGAAATTTCAAAGACCAAAGATATTACCGGTGGTTTACCGCGTATTGCGGAACTCTTTGAAGCGCGTACACCAAAAGATCCTGCTATTATTGCTGATATTGATGGTGAAGTAGTGTTTGGTGGATTGCATCGCGGACTTCGTAAGATTTCCGTAGTGTCAGGTGCTGAGTCATTTGATTACTTTGTACCACGAGGTAAGCAATTAAATGTGATGAATGGTGATAAAGTATCTGCCGGTGATCAGCTTACATCAGGTTCTCCTCTGCTCTATGATATCTTGCGTATTTTAGGGCCTGAAACAGTTCAGAAATATTTAGTGGATCAAATTCAAGAAATTTATCGCTTGCAGGGTATTGATATTAGCGATAAGCATATTGAATTGATTGTACGTCAAATGCTGCGCAAAGTGCGTATTATTGATCCAGGTGATACTGATTTCTTAATTGGTGACCGTGTTGATCGTATTCACTTTAAGACTGTAAATGCATTGCTTAAAGCTGAAGGTAAAAAAGCAGCAACAGCACGTCCAATGCTTATGGGTATTACCCAATCATCATTAGGAACTGAAAGCTTTATTTCAGCAGCATCATTCCAAGAAACAACAAGAATTTTAGCTGAAGCAGCTATTTTTGGTCAGGTTGATCATCTGTACGGTTTGAAAGAAAACGTTATTGTTGGTAAATTAATCCCTGCTGGTACTGGCATTAACTCATTTAGACAAAAATATCTTGGCCATGATGTATCAGATACAGAACATCAAGCGCACCAAGAACAAATGCGTGAAGGGAAATGGCAGTGATCAAGCAGGCGCGTAGCTCAGTGGTAGAGCATTGCTTTGACGTAGCAGGGGTCAGCGGTTCAATCCCGCTCGCGCCTACCAGTAGTGTAGATAGAGATATTAATAAAAACGATTGTAAGGTTATATATGTTGTCTAAAGTAGCTAAAGAAAAAGTAACACGTGAATTTAAAATAAATGGAAGTGATACTGGTTCGCAGCAATTGCAAATTGCTATGCTTACAGAGCGTATTCGTTTATTAACGGAACATTTAAAGACGCATGAAAAAGATTATTCATGCAAGCGTGGTCTCATTGGATTAATTGGGAGACGTTCTAGTTTTTTGCGCTATTTAAAGCGTACTAATCAAGAACAGTATCGTGAGATTACCAATCGTTTAGGATTAAAGAGCTAGTACTGTAGCATTGTATCTATAATAGTGTAGATACAAAAAATAATTTATTAAGATATAGGTTTTGTAATGGTAAAAAAGTTTCGTTTAGAAGAATTTGGCTACGAAGTCGAGCTGGGTAAAGTTGCACGCCAGGCCGATGGTGCCGTGTGGTTCCAACAAGGTGGAACCGTTATTATAGCAACTGCAGTCTCAGCTCCTTCTCAAGAATTTCCGGGCTTTTTTCCTCTTACTATAGATTATCGAGAGAATTATTCAGCTGCAGGTAAAATTCCAGGCGGTTATTATAAACGGGAAGGAAAGCCGAGTGATAAAGAAGTGCTTACCTCTCGTTTGATTGATAGACCGGTACGTCCTTTGTTTCCTGCTAATTATTTTAATCAAGTACAAATTATTACAACGGTGTATTCAGTTGATAAAGAGCATGCACCGTACGTGCTTGCCATTATTGCAAGCTCACTTGCATTAGTGATTTCTAAAATACCATTTTTAGGTCCTATTGGTGCCGCTGAAGTATGCAGAATAGATGGTGCATGGGTGGTTAATCCAAAATATGCTCAAGCATTGCATGCAACATCCCGTATTGTGTTTGCCGGAACTGAAGAAGGGGTAAACATGGTAGAAGGATCTGCAGATGAAATTTCTGAACAAGATTTTATTGATGCAATGTTCTTAGCCCATGAACACATTAAAAAATTAGTCGCATGGCAAAAGCGTATTCAACAAGAGTTTAGTGTTCCAAAAGAACCGATAGCTGATACCTATAGTTGGTCCGATTGGGAACAAAAAGCTGATGTATTTTTAACACCTGAACGGGTTAAAAAGGTATATATTGCTGATAAAGTTGAGCGTAACACCTACTTAGATGAATTAAATGAAGCATTTGCTCAAGAACATGCTGCGGTTATAGAAGAAAAAAAAGTCCCTGCTAAAGTATATGAATTTATTCTTGATCAAGTATTAACAGCTAAACTTTCAGAACTTCTTTTTACCGTCAAACATCGAGTGGATGGTCGTTCATTTGATCAAATTCGTCAGATTTCAGTAGAAGTAGGCTTGCTTCCTTTTACCCATGGCTCAGCGCTGTTTACCCGTGGTAGAACACAAGCATTGGTATCTACTACCTTAGGTGGCGGTTCAGATGAACAAAAATTTGAAGGGCTTATGGATGAAGAAGGCGCACCAAATCAAGGGCGCTTTATGCTTCACTATAACTTCCCCCCATTTTCTGTAGGTGAAGTTCGTCCATTGCGTGGTACTGGACGCCGTGAAGTTGGCCATGGCTATTTAGCTGCGTCAGCCCTCCGTAATATGCTTCCAGATAAAGAATCATTCCCATATACCATCCGTATTGTAGCAGACATGCTTGAATCAGATGGTTCAACCTCTATGGCTACTACCTGCGGTGCTACGATGTCCTTAATGCAGGCAGGGGTTCCCATTAGAAAGATGGTCAGTGGTATTGCTATGGGACTCATGACGAGTAAAAGCGGGCAATTCCATGTGTTATCCGATATTTCCGGTATTGAAGATGCCTTTGGGTTAATGGACTTTAAGGTTACTGGTACTGATCAAGGGATAACCGCTATCCAAATGGATATTAAATATAAAGGTGGTTTTTCTCGCGATATATTTGCTGCAGCTCTTGAACAAGCACGCAAAGGAAGAATACATATCTTGGGCGAAATGCAAAAAGTGATGAGTAAACCAAATCCAGAACTCTCCGATTTAGTTCCTAAGTATGTATCATTCAAAATTGATACGGATAAAATTGGGGCGGTTATTGGTGTTGGTGGTAAAGTTATCCGCGAAATTATTGAAAAAACCAAGACTGAAATTGATATTGAGTCAGATGGCTTAGTAAAAATCTTTGGTGGGCCAACTGCCGATATTCCAACTGCGGTAAATTGGGTTAAGACCATTGCAGGACAAATTGAACTTGGTGCACGCTATGTGGGCAAAATTAAACGTATTGTTGATTTTGGCCTCTTTGTAGAATTAGTGCCAGGACAAGATGGTCTTGTGCATGTGTCTAACATACCAAAAGATAAGCAAAGAAATTTTGCACAGTCTTATAAAGTTGATGACGTGGTAACGGTAGAAGTAGCAGATTATGATGCGTCAACGGGTAGAATCCGTTTACGGTTAATTGAAAAATAATCATATCCATAATAACTATCACGTGTATGCAACACTCTATACTCAGATCTCAGGGCCGCAGTTATAATGAATTGCGGCCCATTACAATTTCCTATGATCACTATGGCTATGCAGCCGCTTCAGTGCTCTTTGAACTCGGTAATACTAAAGTTCATTGTGCCGTTAACCTGCAGCCGGGTGTCCCGCCTTTTTTAAAAGGTAAACGGTCTGGCTGGCTTAAAGCTGAATATGCCATGCTCCCCAGTGCCACTGCTGTGCGTACTAATCGAGAAGCGAGCAGCATGGAACGCAATGGAAGATCAATAGAAATTTCTCGTCTTATTGGCCGTGTATTACGCTCGGTGGTGAACTTAGATCTTTTGGGAGAGCAGACTATCATTATTGATTGTGATGTACTGCAAGCTGATGGTGGTACGCGTACTGCCTGCATCACCGGTGCTTTTTTAGCATTATCTATTGCCATTGAGCGTTGGATTAAAGCAGGAAAATTATCACACACTATTCTTACCGATGAAATTGCTGCTATTTCAATAGGTGTTGTACATAATCAGGTTCTACTTGATCTTGATTTTGTAGAAGATAGTTCTATAGATGCTGATTTTAATGTTGTCTTGACTAAATCAGGTTCTATTATTGAAATCCAAGGAACTGCAGAAAAAAAGCCGGTTCCCTGGCATCTGTTTCAAGAAATATACACAGTTGCACAACAGGGGATTACACAGCTTTTTACTGCATGTGCTGGTAAACATACACAGGTAGCATTACCGCCACGTACTGCTATACTGGAAAAAGAGCAGGCGCCGTTATTTAGCTTGAAAAATCGTTTAACAAAATAGTGTGCGATGGATTTTGTATCATTTCTGCAACAATCACGTAAGCCTGATTTTTGGGCAAACACAACACGTATCGGTTTTACCTCCCCCTCATATCCCAGTTTATTTTTTTCAGATGTTTTCAAACATATACATGAGGCAGTAGCTCTTGAGTATACGGGTATTACCCATCTTGATATTCATACCCGTACGATTGGCGAGTGTATGGCCTCATTAGAAACCAGTTTTTTAGGCATGCGTTCAATTTATTGGCTTAACAACATTTCAGAACTTCCTGCCGCAGCAAAACAACAGTGGATTTCCTATCTTGCTGCCTACCAAGGGCCGCATTGTATTCTCTTTTTTATTGATGATGCTGATACGCAAACTGATGATTATGTGGCGTTACCAGCAACTGTTGATAAACAACTGTTTACCCAGCTGGTTACTTTTTTTGCTGGTCAATCAACAGCACAACGCACACATAACGCTATACAGGTGCTTTATACCCGTCATACATCACTTCCCCTTGATACTGCCTGCAGCATGATTCGCTATATAGTGCTCATGGGTAATCAGTATCAATTGTTTTTTGATAGTTGGTTGGACACATTCATCATTCCCGAAACATCGCTGTTTACCTTGAGTCAGCACTTTTTTGCCCGATCACCGCACAAATTTTTTGCTACGTGGAAGGGGATTGCATCTGAGTATGGGGAACAATTTTGGGTCGCTTTTTGGTCTGAGCAGCTCTGGCGGGCGTATCATGTGGTTGATTGTTTGCAGCAGTCCCGCTTTGTTGAAGCAAAGAGTCTTTCCTATCGCTTACCATTTTCATTAATGCAGCAGGATTGGAAGAAGCTCTCACTTGCTGAGCTCCAACAGGCCCATACGTTTTTATATGGGATTGATACTGCCCTTAAAAATGGGGGCAATTCTGGATCACTTGATCTGTTTTATTCAAAGTTTTTCTTAAAGCAGTTTGGCGATTAACAGAGAGAGAGTATTGTTGTAAAGTGTTGGAGCATTAAATAGAATCTATTAAATAGGAGAAATTGCAGAATAACTCATTGTTTAATGGCTGATTAATGAACAAAAAAATTCTTAAATGGAAAGACTAATGTCTTTTATACAACTCTAAAGGGAACGGTGATCATTTTCGCTATTTTATTTACCACTGCGTTGAACTGTTATAATTTTAAGGTTAATTCTATGAAATTAAATCATCACGTTAATGAAATTATTTCTGTCCAAATACGTGGCAAAGAATATCCAGTAGCTGTTGCAGGTACCGGTATCCCCTGCTTGAGTATTGGTACGGGGACTCTTGGACAACGGACACTATCCGAACAATTCAAGAAATTCTTTAAAGTGTATTCATCAGAGTTGTATTTTGATCAACGTTTTGCTTTAGCGGAGCCTACCAGTTTAACCATGGATCAAATGGTTGATGATATCGCTGAACTGAGCAAACAATTACATCTCTCTCGATTTGTACTTTTTGGCTTTTCTGCCTTTGGCATTGTTGCCCTAGAATTTGCTAAAAAATATCCTGCTTTAGTCAAGGGTATCATTATGGTTGGAACCCCACCAAATTCTAATGCGCAAATTGGCGCACGCAATAATGCATACTTTGAAGCAAATGCAGAACCAGAACGCAAGCGTATTGATACTGAACGTTCCACAGAGATCGCCAAAGAAGATCTAAACAAATTAACTTATTCTGATCGATTCTTGCGTAGATATGTATATAGAAGTGCTCCACGTTATTGGTATATTCCAGATTTTGATTGCTCTGAGCTATGGCATGATATTATCGTTGATAAAATATTTGACCATTTATTTAACACTATTTTCCCTCAAACAGATGTCATGAAAAATTTAGAAAAAATTACCTGCCCAATTTTTCTTGCTGCAGGAAAAAGCGATTATGATTGTTGCCCTTGGATGTGGAAAGAGATAAAAAACCTTCCAAGGCATATGATTATTAGTGAATTTACGAAAAGTGGTCACTATCCACAATACGAAGAACAAGCATTATTTGATAAGCGTATAGAAACTTGGGTTCAAAAAAGCTTAAAATAAGAACTCTTTTTTATTGCTGAAACTTCTCTGGCAAGATAATCCCACCAGAAATGATGAGCGCCATAGCTTCTTGGCGTGATAAGTCAATCCTAGTGATTTGATCCCGTGGTACCAGAATTAAAAATCCTGTCGTAGGATTTGGTGTGGTAGGGATGAATACGTGGAGTAATGGGATATTGCTTGGGCGCAAGGCATCTGGTAATTCACTCGTTAAAAAGCCGATGCTATAAATACCCTGACGGGGAAATTCAATGAGCACCACTTGCTTAAAACTTGTGGCATCTTGGCTTCCAAACGCATGTACTAGCTGTTGAACCCCGGCATAAATAGGGCGAATTAAGGGAATCTTTTTAATGAACCCTTCAAGCGCATGTACAAACGATTTGAGAATCACTACTTTTACAAAAGCGCCGATGATAAATATAAGCAGTACAACCAAGATAAGTTCTGCATGGGGAATACAATCAAGAAACGCCGGGCGTAATTGTGCTATAGGGCGTAGCCAGCGTTCAAGAAGTGAGAATGAAAGATGAAAGAGTGCAATGGTAATGGTGAGTGGCAAGATGGTAAGGAGCCCATTTAAAAATACTGACCATATGCCATGCAATAGTTTTTTTAAATACAAACGAAGCTTCATGATATCTCCCCTATAATCCTAGGATAATACTTGTTTTAATGCATCAGCTACGTAGTTTCCTAACTGTTGTACGTAGGATAGCTCATCGTCCTCAATCATGATACGCAATACATTTTCAGTTCCTGAGTAGCGTACCACTAACCTTCCTGATTTTAATTGCGCGTTACCCTGTTCAATGATGCTTGCAATAGCGGGTGCTGAAAGATCTTTTTTTACTGCAACAGGAATATTAATCAGTAGCTGGGGAAATTTGGTAAAGGTGTTCATATCCCAGTTATTGGTAATACTCATCGCTTCAAGTACACGCAGTGCGGTACATAATCCATCACCGGTATCTAAGTAATCCCGCATAATAATGTGGCCTGATTGTTCACCACCGAGGATAAGTTGCTGCTGTTCAAGGCATTGAGCAATATATTTATCACCAACTTTAGTGCGGATTAACGAGATATTACGCTGCTTTAAAAATGAGAGAAATCCTTGGTTGGTCATATCAGTACCAACTACTGTTGGTGTGGTGCAGTAGCGGGGATGATCAAGTAACAGAGCCAGCATATCGTCACCATCTTTTATTTCACCATTTTTTGATATGGCAATAACCCGATCACCATCACCATCAAAAGCAAAACCAACATCAGCATTATAACGTGCTACTGCTGCTTGTGTGGATCGTGGGTGTAGAGCACCACAATCTTCATTAATATTGGTTCCATTGGGTGTATTATTAAGCGTGATCACCTGTGCACCAAAATATTCAAATACGCTTGGGGCAAGAGTAGATAAAGCACCATTAGCACAATCAATGACAATAGTGTTGCCGTGTAAAAATTGTGGTGTGCATAAAGCACTGAGCGCAGAACTATAGTGTGTTGCTGCATCAAAAAGATACTCGTGTGATCCGAGTGCATGATACGGGTGTTCAGGAAACTGGTGTGTTGTATACAAGTCTGTAATGCGTTGTTCATCGTAAGCACTTAATTTGCCGCGCCGTGCATCAATAATTTTAATACCATTATCAGAATAGAGGTTGTGTGAAGCAGAAATCATGATGCCACAATCAACAATGCCCATTTTTTGCGTGATATAACACAGAGCAGGTGTTGGTAGTATTTGTGTATCATAGAGTTTCACCGAATGTTGTAATAACCCACTTGCAAGTGCTGCTTTAATAAAGGCACATGATTGACGCGTGTCAGACGCGATCATGATACGTGGATGTGTGCCATACGTTTCTAATGCCCACTGCGCAAGTGCTGATCCAAGTGCCGGTAGTGTTTCGCGTGTAAATGGATGAGTGCCAACAGTTCCGCGTATGCCATCAGTGCCAAAAAGAGACGGGATCATGTGGTGGTTTGCTCCTTGTTGTTCGCTTGTAGCGTGTGATGGTGTACTACGATGCACCCATTTGACGGGTAATAGTGTAGCAGGTTAATTGATTCGGGCAAAAATAATGTATCGATAGTTACTACCAACCGATTATCACCAGCATGAAGATCAGCGATGTTAATATGACATGCAAGAGTATTGAGATCGAGTCTCCTGATATCCGTTGCCTTACCTGATAATGTTACTGAAATAGTTTCAGGAGCGGTGATACTATCAGTTGTTGTGCCATTATAAAAACAGAGCGGAACTTCTTGTTCAATCTGTATAATGCGTGATTGATTAAGCAAAGACCACAATCCATAGGCAATAATGAGTGAGATTATTTTAAGCGTGAGGTTGTTCAGGACGGTTTTTTGTATGCTCATGGTCATGAGTTACTCCTTGAGTTTCAGAGGTAGATGATCCCGTATATTTTTTAAGCAGATGCAATGCAGCACGCGTAGTTAATGATCCGTATTCTTTTCCATGTACGATAATATCCAACGTGCGTTGTTCGGCATTAGTTTTGAAAAGTAACGCATCAGTTTTTGTAGTAAAAAAAATCGCTTCATGTTTCCACGTAGGTGCTGTATCAGTAGGAATGAGTTCGCCAGGCATTGTTTTAAATGTTGTATTAATACCAAGAATCATACCCTCGGTATTAAGCCAAAGCATCGTTGTTGCATCAAAAAGCTGACTCGTGAGAAATACGCTTAATGCTCCTTGGCTGATATCAGCGCGCAATGGTAATGGTGTGTATATCAAATCATCAAGTGCTTGGGAACGTTCAATAACACAGATGATATTGGTGTGATTATTCATGGTGGTAACTACTGTTTGCATCATGCTATCAAGCCATTCAGTGCGGGTCTGCCGTGCGGGAGTGATGGTACGCAACGCTACAAAGTTTTTTTGTAATGTTTCTTGATGAATGAGCACAAAGAGCATGATAATCAGAGGGGAACATACCACCAGGAGATGGCTGATGGTGGTAAGATGTAACAGATATGCAGCAGCGATGCTGATGCAGTAGCCATAAAAATAAAAGAGTAAATTTTTTTGCCGATCTTTTTTAAGCCAGAGTGAAAGATAATATACTATGAGTGCTAAGAGTGCGATTTCAACGGCATCTCGCCATACAAAAAATGAAAGAAACTTCATCGTATCCTCAACAAAGAGTTTTTTGATAAAACTACTACCCCACCCTAAAAAAATAAATGCTCTGTTGTATAGAGTCTGCTATGCTCTTGAAGATAGATTCTGGTATACAAGGTAAAGGTGAATATATATGGAACGTAACGTAATATTAACGGGAGATCGTCCAACAGGGCCATTACATCTGGGGCATTATATAGGATCACTAGCAAATAGAGTTCGCTTGCAACATGAGTATACCCAGTATGTCATGATTGCTGATATGCAGGCGCTGACTGATAATGCGGACAATCCCAAAAAAATACATGATAATGTGCTGCAGGTTGCGCTTGATTATTTGGCAGTTGGTATTGACCCCAAAGTTAGTACCATTTTTATCCAGTCACTCATTCCCCAAATTGCTGAACTTACCGTTATTTATCTTAATTTAGTAACCGTAAATCGTTTACGGCGTAATCCAACGGTCAAAACAGAAGTTCAACAAAAAGGTTTTGGTGAACTTCTGCCTGCGGGATTTTTAATATATCCCGTGCATCAAGCAGCCGATATTACCATTGTTAAAGGGACGCTTGTACCTGTCGGTGAAGATCAGTTGCCCGTTATTGAACAAGCAAATGAATTAGTGCGTGCGTTTAATCGTACGTACACTACGCACGTGCTGCGTGAAGCTAAAGGGTTAGTATCACATGTACCACGCTTACCCGGTTTTGATGGTAAAGGAAAAATGAGTAAATCATTAGGCAATGCTATTTTCTTATCTGATTCTCCCGATGAAGTTGCACGCAAAGTAATGGCGATGTACACCGATCCTAATCACGTGCGTGTAGAAGATCCGGGTAAAATAGAAGGGAACACCGTATTTACTTATTTGGATGCGTTTGGTACGGATAAAGCAGCTATTGAAGCAATGAAAGAGCATTATCAGCGCGGCGGCCTTGGTGATGTGAAAGTAAAAAAATATTTAATTGATGTGCTTAATAATTTTCTTGAACCGATACGTATGCGCCGCAAAGACTATGAACAGTATCCTGATGATGTCATGCGTATGTTATTAGAGGGTACGGAAAAAGTTCGTCATGTGGCAGAACATACCATGAAAGAAGTTAAAGAAGCGATGCATCTTGTATATAAGTAATTTGAGGATTTTTAATGAAGTACTATTCAAAATTAGCTATTATCTTAGCTTTCATACTTATTCTTATAACGGTACTAGTCAATCGCTATCAATCTAAAGAAGATATGGCAGTTGTTGCGAGTAACCAGATGTGTGAACAACCGCTGCCGACCGATGATGTGGTTGATGAGCTAGCAGAGGGTACTTAATCACAACGGTTCTAAAAAGCGCGTATCAATTTTTTTAACACCCGATTTAAATTTGACTTCAGCAATGGAGCTTTTGCCTCGTTGCTGTATTTTTTGAATAAATCCAACGCCAAATTGTATGTGCCGTATGGTTTGATACTGACGTAATGGTTTATGGTGGGTCATCGGTTTTGGTTTGCCTGGCTTGATAGTGTGTCTCACGGTGGTGCTTGTTATCGTTGGTTGTATATCAAACCATTCACCAAAGAGATCAAGTATCTGTGGCTTTGCCCAATAGGATACATCGTAGCGCTGGATAAGATGCTCAGGAAGCTCATAAATAAAGCGTGAAACGGAAGAATCGGTCGTAGCGCCATACGTAGTTCTATATCTGCTATGAGTTAATAGTAACCGATCTTTAGCACGCGTGATGCCCACATACAATAAACGGCGCTCTTCTTCTAATGCTTCAGGGCTTGCAGTAGCACGTGAGCTGGGCAAAATGCTATCTTCAAGGCCGGGAATGATAACCATATCAAATTCAAGCCCTTTTGCCGCATGCAAGGTCATTAACAGTACCGGGTTAGCTGTTGCATAATCTTCATTATGTTTTGCCTGTAGCAGTGCAACTTCATCCAAAAAGGCAGCAACTGTTTTTTTACCCTGTTCTTCAAAGTGCTCAATAGCACGTAACAATTCTTTAATATTATCAAGGCGCATTTGTGCTTCTTGTGGCTCATAATTTTTGCGCACGTAACTAATATATTCAGTAGCAGTCAACAGATGATTAAGTACGTGACCAGGTGTTTCTTCTGGTTTAATGCCTTCATACATCTGTATAAACTCGGTGAGCATCGTTTTTTTAGTGCCAATTATCTGTTTCTCATCAATGAGTTTATGGGCAAGTTGTATGAATGAAAGTAACGGTTCAGCTTCCCACTGTGCGTGAAACGTCTCTTCAAATTTGGGACCAAAGCCGCGTAATGGATAGTTGATAATTCTAAAAAAGGCGGTGCGATCATAGGGATTAACTACTAACCGCATGTAGGCGAGCAAATCTTTTATCTCTTTACGTTCATAAAATTGAATGCCGCCAATAATTTTATACGGTATTGATTGTTTGATGAGCGCTTCTTCTATAACTCGTGATTGAAAATGGGCACGATATAAAATAGCAATAGAGGGAGCAAGCTGCTGGCGTGCTAGGCGTAAAAAGTGGGTAATAACTTCAGCTTCTTGGTATTCAGAAATGGTGGTTACTGTGCGGATTCTATCGCGCCCTAAGCGCTCAGACCATAATTTTTTAGGGTTACGCATTTTGTTGTGCGCAATAAGGCTATTAGCAACTTCAAGAATTGGTTGTACGGTGCGATAGTTTTGCTCAACTTTCACTAACGTAGTATTCGGGAAATCTGTGCTAAAGTTCATAATGTTATGCACCGTTGCACCACGCCATGAGTAGATAGACTGATCTTCATCACCAACAGCACAAATAGAATCAACTACAACCTTGCCAGTGTTATCAAGTGCCATCTGTTTTAACAGTGCGTGCTGTACAACGTTTGTATCTTGGTATTCATCAATTAAAATGTGACGTACCGTCTGTTGAAACTGGGCTTTAAATGCAGGATTGTTTCTAAAAAGGTTGAGGGTTTCTAGAAGCAGATCGTCAAAATCAAGGGCGCGGCTTAATCGTTTTTCATGCTCATAGGCTTTATAGATATCAAATAAGAGGGGATTATCAAAAGAATCAGCATTCGGTTGGATAAGCTGATTCTTAAGCTGTGATATATAATACGCAGCCTGTTTTGCTGTAATTTTTTTCTCTAACGCACTTCTGCCAATAATCTGACTCAATATAGTCTGCTGGTCCTGCTCATCAAGGATGGTTACAAAGGGGGTAGGGAGCAGGTGACTGTTCTTTTTTAGCAGACGTAAGCAGTAGCCATGGAACGTGCCAATAAACGGGATATGTTCTTCAGCGCCTAAAAACATGGCAATACGGTCATGCATTTCTTTGGCTGCTTTATTGGTAAAGGTCAGGGCAATAATAGAATACGGGGCAATCTGCTCATTAAGAATCAAATAGGCGATACGTGCGGTAATAACCCGGGTTTTACCTGAACCGGCTCCTGCAACAACTAGCAGGGGGCCTTCTTTTTGCATGACGGCCTTGCGCTGGGTAGGGTTGAGGCGGGTCTCTAAGAATGTCTGGAATGAGGAGGTTATCGGTCGCATTAACTGCCTTTAGCTTCACGGTTTAATAGCTTAAATAAGTATAGTTAGTGTATCGTTTTTTTAAAAGGGGGGCTAGAGAGCAGGGGATACAAATGCGGTAACTAAACACTTTTTTAACCATGCTCTGTTGACGGATTGTAATCATCGAGTATTATTATCTACCCTTTACAAATAAGGCATGTTGTATAGTATGTGTATTAGAAAATATAAATCGTAGGGTTGCAATGAAAAATAACGTAGTGTTAGCTGGGTTGTTGACAATGAGTATGGTGGGAGCAGTTCATGGCGCAGAAAAACAGGTGCATCGCCCATTGTCAGAATGGCGTACGGCTATTAATACGAGTGGGGTTTCAGCTGAATCTAAGGCTGTACAGCGTGCACAACTTAAAAAAAAGATAGAAGAAGAGCTAGCGTTTGGTAAGAAAAGTAGCGATACTTTAAAAGCACGACGAGCACTGCATAATTTACAACATAGAGTTAAACAGGATCAAAATCCAAAGTCAGGAAGAGAACTTATCTTTTAATTTTTAATTATCACGTCCTATTATTAATCGTACAAGAGCGGAGTAATCATGTTCCCATTAGCAATGGGAGTAGTAATGGCATCATGTGTTTTAGTGAGCAATGCAGCAGATTTAAGTAGTAGATTTTTTTGGGCAACGGGACGTCCACCGCTTGTTATAGAAAAACCAAGAGCTGTCATTTATCCTGAAAGCCCTGAGTTTAAGCAATTAAAAGAAAACGAGATAAAGCGAGCTGCATGTAGAGGTCACATAGCGCATTGTTTAAAAGAACCGCGCAAGCATGTGTCAACGTTGAAACAAGAATTTGCACAAGATGGGCAATTGATGGAAGAATCTGTTCGTTTGTTTAATGCGTATAAAAAGAAGAAGGAAATTGAGAGTCTTGCCGATGGAGTAGTACCGAAAGTAGCAACGATGGCGATTTCATATCAAGATTATGTTTGCCAAGCGCGATTGAGATTAGCGGATCATGAAGATACTGTTGCTAAATGCAGGGCAAGAAAAAAACCAGTTCCCTTGGAAGTACATGCTTCATTAACAGAGCTGCTTGTGAAATTGAATACGGCACGCATGCAAGCGCCAACGAACTGGAAATTATATAATCACATTAATAAGTCTATGGTGACAGAACAGGATGTTACTATGTTTCATATGCAAGCGTTTAAGCGCTATATGTTATTTGATGCGCAATTTATCGATTTACAACAAGCTATCTTGAAAAATTTCTAATCAACAACCACAATTTCCCATTCTTGATCAGTGCTTGGTGTATATGACGATACATGGGGTTTGTTTTCAGAATTAGGTTGTGTTGGAGCTCTAAAATAGAGCTCTTTCTTTTTTCGCTCAATTTCAGCAACTTTTTGAGCAAATGCTTTTTTTATTGTGTCTTCAAGAGATTCTGATTGAGATGGTGCAACTGTCATGCTTAATGCCGTGATTGGTGTGAGCAGGAGTATGCTTCCGAGAGAATAGATTATGCGCTTCATAGTATATCCCCTTAAGTAAAAGATATGTATGTTCGCTCACCAGATATAGCATGGTAGATATGCAAAGACAACAAATCTATTGTTGATACGCTTGCCAATCCTGTAAATATTCAACTAATGGTTTGATGCCCTCTTTTGAGGTGGCATTGATAATAATATGCGGCTGGTAACGATTGATCGCGCTGCCATGATGCGGCACTATTCCCAGGAGATCTACTTTATTAAAGACATAGAGCATGTCTTTTTCTACGCCAAGTTCACGCAAGATTTCATGGACCACCTGAATGTGAGCTTCCCAATTTGGATCGGAAATATCAACTACATGGAGCAATAAATCAGCATATTCTAATTCTGATAATGTTGATTTAAATGCATCAATTAACTTGGTAGGAAGTTGTTGAATGAATCCTACGGTATCGGATATAAGACCAACTTTTGTGCCGTGAATATATAGCTCGCGAGTAGTCGTATCAAGGGTGGCAAACAGTTTATTTTCCGCTAACACGTTACTTTTAGTAAGCGCGTTTAAAATAGTTGATTTGCCAGCGTTGGTGTATCCAATAATACAGATTTGTTTAATGCCGGTGTTCAGCCGCTGTTTGCGCTGGGTAGCCCGTACTTTGTGTAGATGCTCTAATTGCCGTTCTAGATTTAAAATACTTTTTTCAAGATGACGTTTTTCTTTTTCTTTTGCGGTTTCACCAAAACCACCTCTAAAGCCACGTACACCAGATTGTTGCGCGTAATTAATTCCCTTGCCAGCCATGCGTGTTTTTAAATGCTGAAACATAGCGATGGCAACTTGTGCTTTACCTTCAGCTGAATGAGCTCCTTTTTCAAATATTTCTAAAATGAGTTGTGTGCGATCATAGACGCGACAATCAAGCATGTCGCTTAAGTTACGCTCTTGAAGTGCACTCAGGGTATCTGAGATAACAACCTCTTCAATGTAATATTCATCGCAGTACTCTTTTAACTCTTCCAATTTCCCTTTGGTGAAAAAGTAGCTCGGGTCAATGGAACGTAGCTGAATATAGAGTTCATAGTCAGGAATAATGTCGTTCGTTTTAACAAGGTTACGGAATTCTTGGAAGTAGGATTCGATGTTGGGTGTGAGGTTATAGGGAGCTTGGACACCAACAATAAGAATTTTAGGTAAATATTCGGTTAGGTAGTGGGCTTGTTTGGTCATACTATCACTTGGTTAAGGGATACTCATCATATTTCTATACTAATAGAAAATAGGGTAAAGTAAAGGGCTTGTGTTTAAAATAGCGCATAAAAAAGCAGAGGGGAATATAGCAAGAGATGCTCATTCTGCTATACTAATGAGCCTACATGCATAAATTATTTAGGAATAGCCGTGTTTGATTTTTTATCCGAGAAATTTTCCTCTATTTTCTCTACCATTACCGGTAAATCCCATCTTACCCATGAGAATATGCAGCAGGCGCTTGAAAAGGTGCGGGAAGCATTGTTACAAGCAGACGTGCCCTATCACGTGGTAGAGCAGTTTATTGCTGAGGTAACGGCTGAAAGTGTGGGGAAAAAGATACTTACTGCGTTAAAGCCGGGTGATCAATTAATTAAAATAGTGCATGAAAAGCTTAAAGCATTCTTAGGCGGGGCTGATTCAGTTGAATTCAGTTTCCAGCTCCCATCAACGGTGCTGGTTATGGGGCTTCAGGGGTCAGGAAAAACAACTACAACAGCCAAAATGGCCTACTGGGTTCAAGAGCAGGCTAAAAAACGGGGTAAAAAACGCTTGATACTTCTGGCATCAGTCGACTTTTATCGTCCTGCTGCCATTGATCAGCTTGAGATATTGGCACAGCACGTTGGGGTAGACTTTTATCGATCATCAAAAGCAGATGTGGTATCAGCAGCGTGTGATATCCATGCATACGCAAAAAGAGAAGGCTATGATTTGCTGTTTTTAGATACGGCAGGTCGTTTGCATATTGATAATCAGATGATTCAAGAGCTCCGTGATATTGATACGCACCTTACCCCACGCTATAAATTTATTGTGCTGGATGCTATGACCGGGCAAGAATCGTTAACCATTGCCCAAGCATTTGAGCAAGGGGTTGGTTATTGCGGAGCTATTTTAACCAAATTAGATAGCCAGACGCGGGCAGGTGCTGCCTTTGCGTTTAGATACACCCAAAAAAAGCCGATTGTGTTTGTAGGTACAGGAGAAAAGATAGCCGATCTGAGCATTTTCTATGCTGATCGGATGGCAGGCCGCATTTTAGGGATGGGCGACGTGTTAAGTCTTATTGAAAAAGCTGAAAACGTAGTCTCAGCCCGTGAACAAGAATCAGCCTATGCGTCGTTGATGAAGGGACGCATGACGTTACAAGATTTTGCCGACCAGTTAGCCATGATGAATAAGATAGGTTCCCTTTCTACGCTGATTAAATATATGCCAGGGGCAGGAGGGGTTACCATTTCTCCTGAACAGATAGAACAAGGAGAAAAAGAGCTTAAAAAATTTCGTGCTATTATCAGCTCAATGACGCGTAAAGAGCGATTGAACCCTACTATCCTTGATTCTTCAAGAAAGCGTAGAGTTGCCAAAGGGTCGGGTGTGCAGGTTTGCGATGTTAATATTCTGTTAGAGCGATTTGAACAAAGTCAGCAATATGCTAAACTTTTCAAAAAGTTTAGTAAGCATAATGGGCTTTTCAGATAGAATTGTAGTTTTATATATATATCTTTTTGTACAAAAGGAATCATTTAATGCCAGTTAGATTACGCTTATCTCGTATAGGGAAAAAGCATGCCCCTTTCTATAGAATAGTTGCCGTTGATGGTCGTAAAAAGCGTGATGGTGCGTGCTTAGAAGATTTAGGTACGTATGATGCACTTAATTCTACCCTCGTAACGTTCCATGAAGAGCGCATGAATTATTGGCTCTCTGTTGGCGCAGTGCCTACCGATGTGGTAAAGAAAATTCATAAAGCGCATAAAAAAGCTTCAGGTCCTGCGGTAGAAGCAGAGAAAAAGCCAAAAGCGGCAAAAGCTAAAACGACTAAAAAAGCTGCGCCAGCTCAAGCTGTCTCTGAAGCGACTGCAGATAAGGCAGCATAATGCTTACATCATTCATAGAATATATCGTTAAGTCACTCGTTGATAACCCCGATCTTGTTACCGTTACACAAACACATGAAGGGGATAAGATCGTGGTAGGCGTCAAGGTGGGTGAGGAAGATTTAGGGCGTGTTATTGGCAAAGATGGTCAAACAATACGTGCCATCAGATCATTGGCTTTTGCAGTAAGCCCTGCAGGAAGCGATATTAGTGTCGATATCATTAAATAAATGAACATCTCAATCGTCTCGTTATTTCCTGAGCTCTATCAGCCATTTTTAGCAACCAGTTTAGTGCGCCGCGCTCAGGAAAAGAATCTCATTTCTGTTAACGTTACTTCGCTTTTTTCCTACGTGGAACCTAAAGAGCGTATTGATGCGCCAACCTTTGGTCATGGTGCGGGCATGCTCATTCGACCAGATGTGGTGCAGAAGGCTATAGAAGATCAGGAGCGTGCTCATGGCAAGGCATATAAAATCTTTTTCTCACCACGTGGTCAGAAGCTAACCCAAACAACGTTACAACGGATTAAAGAGAAATCTGCCTCTTGTGGTCATATCATGATGCTTCCTGCTCGGTATGAAGGGATGGATGCACGCGTTGAGCACATGTATGCCGATGAGATCATCTCGGTTGGCGATTTTGTGCTTATGGGTGGTGATGTGCCAGCCATGATGGTGTTAGAGGGTTTTCTGCGATTACTTCCTGGTATTGTTGGTAAAGAAGAATCAGTAGCCCATGATTCATTTAATGGTCCGTTTGTTGATTATCCTGAATATACGCAACCAATAGTATGGCAGGGGATGGAAGTTCCTGAGGTTATACGCTCGGGTAATCATGAAGCGCTGCGTCAATGGCGGCTCAAACAAGCGGTCAATGCAAGCGTGTATGAGCATTATCAATGGGTGCGTTCACATACCGTGACTGCAGAGCAGAAAAAGCTTATTGCAACGACGATACCTTTCCATTACTGTGCACTTATGCATGGGGATGTATTAATTGGGCCCCATGAACGTAAAGTAGGAACCACCTCAGTAACCTCTGTTGATCTCCATGATATTGCCCGATCATCAGCTACCTACGGGTTAAAGAACTATTTTGTAGTTACTCCATTGCTTGATCAGCAAAAGATTGTAAATACCTTGCTTAACTTTTGGCAAAAGGGGATTGGGATCGACTATAATCCGGTACGCCACGAGGCGGTAAATGCTGTGCGTGTGAGCTCAACAATCGATGAAGTTATTGCCGCAATTGAGCACAAAGAGGGTAAAAAACCATTGTTGATAGCAACGTCAGCACGGGAAACCAAACATCCTAATCATATTACCTATTATGACCAGCAGATAGTCTGGGCTCATAAAAGGCCGGTGCTTTTTGTCTTTGGCACCGGACAAGGGTTAACCCCTGAGCTTATTGCTCGCTGCGATTATATCGTGCCCCCGGTTGAAGGGTTTTCTTCCTTTAATCACCTATCGGTACGCTCAGCAGTAGGGATCATTTTAGATCGCTGGTTGGGAATTAATGTGGTGCCATCATAATCCCATTGTCATAGCGGGTATTTTCCAGTATAGTAAACATACATCTATAAATTTTTGACCTATCCATTTATATCCATGCAGGAATAAGGTATGAAAGCTAAAAAATATACCAAAGAAACGATCAATGCTTTAGGAATCTACGAACGCAATTTTCCTAAGATTGAAATTGGCGATACTATTGCCGTATCTCAAAAAATAAAAGAAGTGGGAGAAGGTAAAAAAGGCGCTGAAAAAACTAAAGAACGTATTCAAGTCTTTCAAGGTGATGTAATTGCAATGCACCAAAATGGGGTATCAAGCACGTTTACCGTACGCAAAATTGGTGATAATTCCGTATCAATTGAACGTATTTTTCCATTTTATTCTCCTGTAATTGAATCCATTCAATTTATTAAAAAAGGTAAAGTGCGTCGCGCTAAGCTCTACTACTTGAGAAAACGAATCGGTAAAGCTGCGTATGTTGGCGAAAAAGTTATGACGCGCGAACAACGTAAACAAAAAGAAGAAGCAAGCAACGCGTAATGATAAGTATGCAGTGTGCATCACGCATTCGCTTTGTACTTATAGGCAGCATATTCTTACTCCCTGCCTGCTATAAAAGAAAATCAACTCAAGAGGCTTGCGGGCCTCTTGAGTTTTTTAGTGCTGAAACTTCACGTGATACTTTACGTTCATCGCTCACGCCTGATGCAAAGGCTAACGTGAGTTCGAGTGAAAAATCAAAGCCACTCTCGCGCGATAAAATCCGATCTCAGATGCATGAATGCCAAGCGCGCCTCGTGGATATACCAATTCCGTTACAATCAACGGCCCTTGAGCGATATTTTTATGCCCAGGATGGGTACATTACTTTGGGCTATGATGTGCGTGGCTATGTGAGTGATTATACGATTTTCTATGAACAGGGCTTAGAGCGATCCGGGTGGCGTAAAACTGCTGCACTTTCTGCTCCCTTTGAAACACTGTTGATCTATGATAAGCCAGAGCGCTTTTGTGTTATTTCTTTGCGCCATGCAGAATCTGAAAGCGTTATCCCCATTCGGATTATGATCTATACGGGGTTAAAAGATGCAGAGTTGAGCTAAGCATTATCTTTATGATTTTTTCTATAACTTTGTTTTTTTCTTGCCGTCCGCTTGTCTTTATTTTTGTACTGCTTATAAAACTCGTTGCCTTTGTAATAGAGTGGCAAGCTTGTTAAGTAACCGTTAACGCCAAAACGTTGGTTAAAGCTGCTGCAATCAGCATGCATGTTGGCTGCATAAGTAATACAAAATCCTAACACTATTCCTGCTATCTTTTTCATGGTAACCCTTTCTATGGCTTAAGGTACCGAGAGAAAGAGTGAAAGTTCAATGGTTAGAGATAAAAACAAATAGCCCGTGACAAATATGTCACAGGCTATTAATAACAGTGCTCAAAAATTACTTATTTTTTGGTGATGACTGTTGTTTCAATTTTTTCTTGAGCTCTTTATTCTCTTTCATAAGTCGCTTATTTTCTTGTCTTAACTCTGCAGCAAGTTCTTCAACATCAGAAAGTTCTTCCTCAAGTTCCCTTATTTGACGGCGCAGCTGTTTATGAGATTGATGTCTGCTGCTGCCTCTATCTCTATTTTTTGAGCTTTCACTTATAGCCCCTACAGCAAGCCCGGTACCGGCACCAATTGCAGCACCTCTTCCACCACCAGCAGCACCACCTATAGCGGTTCCAAGAAGCCCATAGGTAAGAACATCGTTGTCAGCGATAACAACTGAAGTTGTAAGAGTGAGGGCGATACATAACGAATTGATATACGATTTCATAGGTTTCTCCATTATTTTTCTTGTCTTTGTTCTTCACGGCGTTCGCGTCTATGACGTACACCTGCGCCAATTCCAGCACCTGCACCGGCACCAACGCCCGCACCGATAACTACTCCTACTGGGCCACCAGCAAGGCCACCAACTAAGGCACCAGAAGCAGCGCCACCTACAGCACCTTTAGCTTCAGGGTTTTCATGGAATCGTCGGTGATGTTTTTGTTCTTTTCTCTCTTTTTTACGCTCTTTAGCTTCTTGTTTTCTTTCGCGTTTTTCTTCTTTTTTGCTGGTTTTTGTCGTGGTTGCTTTCTCTTCTTGGGTAGTTTCCTTCTTTTCCCAAGGCCAATTCCATGCCCATACCTGTTCTTGGATCATAATGGCGCCTAACAGGACAGATGCTATAACTAATTTAGCACGCATATTCATACTAACTCTCCTATTTGAAACAATGTGTCTTTTATAAAGAATTATTAAAAACTCTATAATTATACATTAGTAAACTTTTGGAGAGAAAAGCAAGGATTTAACGGGGCTTTTTCTGTTTTCAGGGTATAAGTAGTTCAGCCATTTTATTGATTTTGCCTGCACCTAAAAGTAACACCAAGTCTCCCTGGGAAATCAGAGGATCAAGCTGCTGGGCAATGGTGTTAAAATTATGATCATATGGTGCATAGCTGATAGTAAAGCGGGGATTATATTTTTTAATTTCATCGACCAAACGCTGGCTGGTAACATCGGGTATGGGATGTTCACTTGCTGCATAAATATCGGTGATAATAAGATGATCGATATTACTTTCAACAAATGTTTTAACAAATGAATCCCAGAGCTTGTGTGTGCGTGTATAGCGATGGGGTTGGAAAATGACCGTGACTTTGTTGGAGCTTCGTTTACGTGCAACCAATAGGGTATTTAAAATCTCATTAGGATGATGACCATAATCATCAAAAATATCTGCGCCTTTAAATGTACCGCGATGTGAAAAACGGCGCTCAATGCCTTTAAACGTACGCAATGCATCAACTATGGTTGCAAAGGGAATAGCAAGATCGAGTGCTACCGCGCATGCTGCGAGCGTATTTAACACGTTGTGCCGCCCTGGCATGGTGACATACACATCGCCAAGCAGAGCACCTCTGTGCCATACAGAAAACGTGGAATGGTCTGAGTTGAGCGTAATGTCCTGTGCGTAGATATCAGCATCGGGCTCGAGGCCATATTTTACCGTTTTTATGTGGGGTAATGGCAACAGTGAGCGCACGTGTTCATCATCGATACAGACAAATGCTTTGCCGTAAAAGGGAAGATTATTTAAAAACTGTTTAAACGTATCTTTAATATCATCGAGATCTTTATATGTTTCAAGATGTTCAAGATCGATATTGGTAACCACCGCAAGAGTTGCTTGCAGATGCAATAATGATCGATCGCTTTCATCGGTTTCAGCAACTAAAAAATCGCCGTCTCCCAAACGAGCATTGGTTGAAATAGTTTTAAGATGGCCACCAATGATCACGGTAGGATCCATCTGTGCTTCCATAAGAATGTGGGAAATGAGCGATGTAGTGGTAGTTTTGCCGTGCGACCCACCAATAGCAATGCTGTATTTTGTGCGCATGAGTTCAGCAAGCATGAGTGCGCGTGGTATGGTAGGAATTCCGCGTGCTTGTGCTGCAGTAATTTCTGGATTTTCTGAACGTATTGCCGATGAATATACTACAATATCAATAGCAGGATCGTGACATATCGGAGTGTTGTTGCCTTGGGCAATAGTGCATCCAAGTGATTGTAAATTGCGTACACTCTGCTGATCTAAATCTGCATCGCAACCAGAGATGGTATACCCTTGGTATTTTAAAATAGTTGCAATACCGCTCATGCCTATACCGCCGATGCCAACAAAATGTATGTGTGCTTTTTTGTTATACATGTACTTCCTAGTTATGTGAAAAGACATGTACTACGATAGCCGAAACAGGCGGTATTGACAATCAATGGTTAAAGCAACTCGCGTAATTTTATCAGCTGTATTTTCAAGTCGCGCAACTGTTCTTGTACGGTGGTATCAAGACATGGTGTTTCTATTGGTGCTGTATCAGCCTGCATGGTTGTTTTATGTGATCCTACGACCATAGGTGATGACTTTAGATGTTTCTTAGCGCCTGCTATAGTAAAGCCTTCATCGTAGAGTAATGTTTTAATATGTTGAAACCTATCAAGATCTTCTTGGCTATAAAACCGTTGACCGCCGATGGAACGGGTGGTATTAACCGCAAACTCTTTTTCCCAGAATCGAATAACAAATTTTTCTATGTCAAGTTGTTTTGCCAAATCACCAATGCGGAACTGCCGCTTTTGCATTCTCATATACTTCCTTTTTTTAGGATACATAGGTTATTCGTATCGCATGTTTTTATAGCCTAAGTAAGCAGCAATGTAAATTGCTAGAGTTGAGCGTACTTCTTGCTAGCCGATAGGCCGATTCTTTGTTACCCTATCCCTATTAAATTGCAATTTCACTTGTCGTAAAAGGTCCTATACGCATGAATATTAAAGAATTGGTAGTTATTGTTTGTTTAGCATTACTTACTACGTGGGGCATTGAATATTTCCTTTTTAATAAAAAAGGGGACAAATCAACGGGGTTACAATCAGGCCAAAGTTTTGTGGTACCTAAAGAGCAACATTCTGATGTATTAAAACAGCTACTCTTTGATGTTGATCTGGTTAAAACAAAGAAGGTTACAACGCCGGTAATTACGGAAGTTGATACCCCTCTTATGCGGGCCTCATTTTCCAGCAATGGTGCAGTACTTGAACGTCTTGAATTTAAAAAAGAACTGGGCGGTGTCCCGCGTGAAATTTCAACCATATTTCCCCTCGTTTCTGATGGAAATCCTGAAAAACTTTGTTTCTTAGTAGCATTGGAAAAGCATACGCCATGGGAATATACGCTGGTATCCCATACAGATACGGTTGAAACCCATGAAATTACCTATACCGCACACACCCATGAAGCTACGCTGACTAAAACATTTACCGTATTTAAAGAGCAGTACAAAATAGGGCTTACGCTCACCGTTTCCCCACACCATGGGAGTGCAGTACAGGCGCGTATCTTTATACCAACGCCGATAATGCCTGATATTGCTTCTACTGATACTAAAGCGGGAATTATTAGTGAAGAACGAAATACAATAACTAAAATACAGCTTTCCCGTCTTACATCAGATAAAGCATGGTTTGCACCAACGTTAGTAGGTCTTGATAACCGCTATTTTGCCCATGCGCTTATACAAGATCCTGCTCAATTTACCCAGCGCGCCTATTTTAAGGTTTTCTCACCTCAGGATACGGTAGCTATTGTTGAAGGGCCTGTAGTTAATCAAGAACAGGCATGGTCGCTTTCATTTTATATGGGACCAAAAGAAGAAAAAGTAATGCGGGTGGTAGATCCGCGTCTTGAGCATACATTGGATTATGCAGGCTGGTTAGCACCGATATCTAACCTATTACTTAAGCTTTTAACATTCTTATATGGATATGTGTATAACTATGGTCTTGCCATTATTATATTAACCCTGCTCATTAAATTGTTGCTCTTGCCCTTTACGCTTAAGGGAGCAAAGAGCATGAAAAAGATGAGTGAAATGCAGCGTAAATTACAGTATATCCAAAACAAATACAAAGATGATCAGGAACAGTTAAATCGTGAACGAGCGGAGTTGCTTCGCCAGCAAGGCATGCCAGGATTAAGTGGTTGTCTACCGCTCTTGCTGCAAATTCCAATATTTATTGCACTCAGTCGAGTTCTCTCAAGCGCTATTGAATTATATCAAGCCCCATTTGGCTTATGGATTAAGGATCTTTCACAAGCAGATCCGTATTATATTTTACCGATACTCATTGCACTCACCATGCTGGTGCAAGCAGCTACCATGGATGCAAAACAACGTACTCAATTTATAGTGATGGCATGTGTATTTGGTGCATTATCTATTAATTTCTCTACCGGATTGTGTTTATATATTTTTGTAAGTACGGTATTAGGTGTTCTTCAAACAGCTATTCAACATAAACTCAAGGTGGCATAACTCATGATGTCGGATTTGCCTTCATTAGCAAAGCTTCTTAAAGCGTTGCAGCAAATTCCTTACCTCGCTTCAAAAAATATCTACCGTGTGGGAGATCATTTTCTGCACATGGATCAGGAAAAGCTTGAATATTTCTGTGCCATGCTCTTAGAAGCTAAACACAATATTTTGCCCTGTGAGATCTGTTTTTGTTGGAAAGAACGGGAGCGTGGCTGTGTATTTTGTAGTTCTCCCAAACGTGATCAGGGGCTTATTTGTGTTGTTGAAACATGGCAAGAACTGTTGGCTATTGAAAAAACTGGCGGCTATACCGGGGTATACCACGTACTTGGTGGAGCGGTATCGCCTCTTGAAGGCATTAGTGCCGGTGATTTAACTATAGAGCCGCTGGTGATTCGTGCGCACAATGGTGCACGCGAAATTATTTTAGCAATGAATCAGACACCTGAAGGTGAAGCGACTGCCGCGTATATTGCAACCAAATTAAAAGAAACATCAGTAGTGGTTTCCTGTTTAGCGCGCGGTATTCCCGTAGGTTCTTCGTTAGAATTTATGGATCGTTTAACCGTATATAAAGCATTATCAGAACGAAGGCCATTTTAAGGATTATCATGAACGTACGTGGAGCAACTTCTTACAGTGATCGCAGAAAAGAGCTTATTGAACGGGTTAAAGAAATGCCCCAGGCACGCAATGGTGGTGTTATTGTATTGTTTGCCGGTTTTGAGCAGTCCCGGTTACTCTTTAGACAAGAAAGTTCTTTTTACTATTATACGGGAATTACTGAGCCTGGTGTTGTAGCGGTACTCAATCTTGATGGTTCATCAACACTCTGGATTCCTAATTGTGGCAATGAACGTGAGAAATGGATGACATCAGTTCTTACTCCATCTGATGAACACGCACAAAAATTAAGTTTTACCGAAATTAAACATTTGGGCAGTCAATGTGTTGGCTATCAGTTTTATCCTATGTTTCCACGGCAGGAATATGAGTATCTGCTTGCCATTTTACAAGGATATGCAGTTGCAAAAACGCCGATTTTTACTCTAGTGCCAGCCAACGCAAAAGAGTATAGTGAACAACGATTATTGCTGGAACGCCTAAAAATATTTTTGCCAGCATTAGCTGATATAGTAGTTGATATTTCACCCTTGGTAGCTTCTATGCGTAGACCAAAAGATTTTAAAGAAATAGAGTTCATATATAAAGCAATTGAATTAACCTCAATGGCACAAGAAATTGCTGCACAAACTATCGCTCCTGGAGCGCTTGAATGTGAAGTGCAGGCAGGAATAGAGTATATCTTTACCGGTTCAGGAGCTCGGGCAGCGTTTCCGAGCATTGTAGCGAGTGGTAAAAATGGTACCGTGCTCCATTATCATGATAACAATGCGGAGATACAAAAAGGTGATTTGGTCATTGTTGATATTGGTGCTGAGTATAATTATTATTGCGCTGATATTACCCGGACCTATCCGGTGTCAGGTACGTTTACCGAGCGACAACGTGAGTTATATGATCTCGTTCTTGAGACACAAGAATATATTGCAAGCATTGCAAAGCCAGGGTATTGGCTTTCTAATAAAGAACATCCAGACATGTCATTAAATCATTTGGCAAAAAAATATTTGCAGGAACGTGGGTATGACAAATACTTCCCCCATGGCATTGGGCATTATCTTGGGCTTGATGTGCATGATGTGGGAGATTATGCAACGCCACTACGACCAGGTGATGTTATTACCATAGAACCGGGAATCTATATTCCTGAAGAAGGTATTGGTATTCGTATAGAAGATGACTATTGGATTGTTGAAGATGGCGCAGAATGCTTGAGCGAATACATTCCTAAAGCTGCACGTGATATTGAAGCGTTAATGCAGGAATTTGCAGCACAGCGGAAGAAGTAAGAATTGCATTACTTATTACTGAGCCAGATACTATTAAACTGTTCTCAGATGTTCTACTTTTAGCTTTGCATTTTCTAATTCTCGTAGTTCTTGCTTTGATGCTCGTGCTGGGCGGAAGTAATTAACAATAGGATCAACAAAGAACATACCAATCAATGATCCTGCAGCTATTCCAATATTTTTAAGATGTGCTTGCAATGGACGCTCATGCCATATGATGTGGAATGCGGCTAATGCGGCAATGGTACCACAGGTTAAGTAGCCAACGCCTTTTAAAAGAGTGCGGGGAAGATCTTTGTTAACCATACGTCGGACATTAATGCCCTCTCTTATAACCGTAGTGTGTAGGCTATTAAAAGAACCCGTAATTTTGTCTGTGTTTGCAGTGAATTTTTCATTGAATTTATCTACAACTTGAAAGAGGTTATGCTTAAGAGCGTTTATGATATTTGCTAGAGTACCTTGTAAATGATTAACAAGTTCTTCATTCGTTCGACATATAGTTTCATATAAAGTATTGTTTTCTTTGGTTATAGTTTCTTTATCTACAGTTTCTCTGATTACGATTCTTCCATCTTTTGTATCTACTAAAATCTTTTGTTTATAATGTTTAACTGCGGCTTTAAGTTGCCCTATAAGTTCACCCAAACGAGTATCTGCTTTTTGCGGGTTGTTATGATTCATAGCATTAAATAAATAATCAAGGTCGGCGCTATACTCTTTAATGGTAATAATAAATTTTTTATCGGCACGTCTTGAGCTTGCAGAGGCTTCCTGAGGATTATAGTATTTGAGCCATGTATCAATTTTTTCCATGATAGTAATCATCTTTGATGGCCCAAGTGCAGCACGCAAGTTTAGTTGTAAGTCTTCAGATATATTAGTAGAAATGGTCTTACCAGTGCTGCTTAATCCATCAGTAAGATCTTTAATGGTATCGTCTAATACACCGGCTAAACCACCTTTAAAGTGTACGATTGCGCTATCTATTTCTTTTTTTAATTCAATTAATTCAGTAAGTACTTCTGAAGGTGTAGATGTAGTGGATTGTATGTTTGTTAAATGCTCACTTATTACGGCTAATGAGGTTTGTTTTTCTTTTAGAGAAGTAAGAGCCGAAGCTTGTTGTATTACTTCTTTTGGTTTTTCTGCAGAAGCTTGAATAGCTTTTTTTTCAGCGTCTCTTTTTTGTTCGCTATCTTTGAGTTTTTTTTCATTTTCATATGTAGCTATACGTTGCTCTATTTTAGACCTTAACTCATTAAGTAATTTTTCTATTTCTTCAATAACTGGTTGAACAGTGGTTGTCATAAATTTTAGATCATTTACTACTGGACTTAGTTCTTGAGTCAATGAGAATTGAACATTATGTTTGGTCTTTGTTTCTACTTCTGCTGCAGCTCGTTTATGTTCTTTGTCATATTTAGGTAAGGGCGTAACTGTAGCTTTTGCTTTGTATTCTTGTGTAGCTCTAATAAGAATTTCTATTTTTCGTTGAATATTTCCAAGAGATCTAAGTTCGCTAGACCCTTGAATAGTTTCATTAAGACTGGTAGTAAGTTGAGAAACTACTTCTAATCCAGATTCTTTTAGACGCTCGATGAGGGAAATAATAGCTTCAATCGCTTCAGGTTTAATACCAATCCCTTTTAATGCTTCTGCAACATCTTGCATTGCTTTAGGAGCATTATACCAATTACTCATTGCCTTACTTGGCGTAGTAAACCCAAGAGAGAAAAGTAAGAGAAGGGTAATACCCGATTTTTTGATCCAATTCATAAATCCCCCATTTAGAGATAGTCCTTTTTAACCTATTATATCCCAGGTTAAAGTAATTGGATTTGTTGTCAAAAGGCCTAAATTGTTTCAATAAGAAATTAATTGACTTTTATTAGGGCTTTTGCCGCTTCAAGGTCTCTCTCATGGTGTCTTCCCGGACGCTTATGGTTAAAACAGCGGTTTATCTGGGCCTTGATCTCAGAGTAAGGAGCAAAGGTTAAGCAGCCAAAAAATCCAGTAATGACCGGGTGGGATCCATGAACAAGGGTGTAGAGGAATGCTACGCCGCCAAAGCC